>JANQLN010000011.1 GCA_028280575.1 Clostridia bacterium | reverse complement strand
ATGAAACGTCTTTAATTCTTGCATTATGGTCTTTGAAATACATAAAGGTTTTAGTGGATTTCAAAGTTCATAATGCTTAGAATTATGACGTTACATATATAGTGAAAAAAACTTAAAGGCCAAGTTATAAAACAAGGCGGAAAGTTTTTATTTCATAAGGACTGAATTTTAAGCGGAAACATTTTTTACCGGTTTCAACATCACCAATGCTCCTTTCAAGAAGGTCTGTTTCCATTACATTTTCAAAATCAAACCCGGTTTTCACACATGCCTTCCCCCTATTGCCATGAGCCTCATAAAGCCTCATTATAATTCCTTTTCCATCCTCAGCTTTTTTTAATGTATCAATTACAAGGTTTTTATTATCTACACATGCAACTGTATAGTCTTTACAGCCTGCTGCCGTGCTTCCATTTTTAAGAAATGCGGAAAAAGGCGTATTAAGCTCCAGTGCCTTCCTGACGGTTTGCCCATCCCTCCAGTCTCCGGCGTGGGGATACAGGGAGTAGGTAAAATGGTGTATGCCCATATCGGCAGATTCATCCGGAGAGGAGGTAGACCTTAAAAGTGTAACCGCCATTTTGCCCTGGTCAACACTATGTCCATATTTACAGTCATTCAAAACACTTACACCATATTCACCCTCTGAAATATCCATCCATTTATGTGCCACAACTTCAAACCTGGATTTATCATAGCGTGTATTGGCTGTCGTAGGTCTCATAAAAGTTCCTAAACCGGTTTCAAATGCAGCATGGTCTGAATTGATATTGACGGGAAATATGACCCTGAGCAGCTTGTGCCGTTCTCTCCAGTCCACCCTTGTGATAAAATCTATCCTGCCTATTTCGGAATAAAAAATGATATCCTGATTTATCACAGCCTTTTCACTTGTTTTTTCAACATGCACAACCGCCCTCAAGGCATTGTTTTCCTTAACTTCAATTTTGTTTTTCCATTCATAATCAAGCTTTCTCATCTTGTACTCTTCATAAAGGTTCCAGGCATCCTCCTGCTGGGGACCGTCAAGAAATATCTCAAACTCATTGGCAGGTGCAGATAAAACATCTCTATCATGTTCACAATCGGCCATATCTTCAATTCGTCCTTCGCTGTCAATAGCCGCCTTGAATAACCCGTTTTTAACTACGATCTTTTCATTGGCTTGCTCGATATAAAAGCCTTCCCTATTGCCCGGGAAAGCACTGCCGCCTGCAGATATTTCAAATACCTTGAATCCGAGGGAAGGAATGTTTTTGGCGAGAAACAGCAGATTCCTTTGCCCATTTTCATTAAAAGTCATAATTGAAGGCAGAATATCCCCGTTTTCATCATGTATCACCAGGTTATTGTTTTCCCCGGGCTCATCAACGGCTACTTGTGCAATACCTGTTCTATCCCATGACAAAGTGTTGAAAACCATGACATTCCTGCAGGTATTTTCCGAGATGCTTTCCTTGAAAAAAGCCATCGCCCTATTTAAAAAACTATATCCAATCTTCATGATTTCATCATAAGTACGCTGTGAATCCTCATATACCTGCCTTACAGAACTTCCCGGCAATATATCGTGGAACTGGAGCAGCAGGATTTTATTCCATCCGTCTCTTAAGGCTTCCCAGTCGCTCACATATGAAAATCTTTCGGCAATGACATTTATTTTTTCAGCCTTTTGATATAGGATTTCCGACATGCGGTTCATCTTTTTTTCATATGCATGTGTAGTATATGTGCCCCTGTGAGTCTCCAGGTACAATTCACCGAACCATACCGGCAAAAGCTCCTTTTTCTTACCCAACCGGCTAAAAAAAGCTTTGGCATTCTCAATAGTACAAGCTGGAAGTCCGGGATAATCCTTCATCCTCGTTGCATACTCTACCATTTCAGGAGTGGGTCCTCCTCCTCCGTCCCCCCACCCGTAGCTGAAAATGACATCCTCCATATAATATTTCTGTAAGTTGGCATCCTGAGCATATTTTATTTCAGAAGGGGTTGGGTTACCGTTATATGCCGAACACAACTCAGGAACGGAAGCTATTACTTCCGAGCCGTCAATCCCCCTCCACCTGAATGAACCGTAAGGGAACCTGTTTTCCGCCTGCCAGTGAAGCTTGTAGCTGAAAAATGAGTCTATTCCGGCTTTTTTTAATATCTGGGGCATATTGGACTGGAATCCAAAAGTATCCGGTAGCCAGCAAATGCTGCTGCTTTGCCCAAATTCTTCCATCATAAATCTGCTGCCGTGGAGGATCTGCCTGATTAAGGATTCGCCTGAAATTACGTTGCAGTCCGATTCAACCCACATAGGCCCCACAACTTCCCAACGGCCCTCGTCAATATATTTTTTGATATCTCTATATACTTCAGGATAGTAGTCTTTAGTATATTGATATAGCTGTGGCTGGCTGCATGAGAAACTGAATTCGGGGTACTGCTCCATAAGCCTCAGAACATTGGAAAAGGAATGGGCGCATTTCCTCACCGTATCCTTAATCTGCCAGAGCCAGGCCACGTCAATATGGGTATGGCCTACAAGGGATACACTTCCGTTTATATTACCGTCGTTGATATTACAAAGTCCTTTTTCCAGGATCTCTCCGGCTTTTTTGACACATCCGGTAAGCCTGTCCCCGGAAAGGGAAATATCAAGATATTTTAAAGATTCATCAATTGCTTTTGTAAGCATTGGTTTAAGATAGCCTGTTTTTGCATTGTTGATGACCTCCTGTGCCCTCTCCATTTTGTGAGAAAACCTTGATACGAGAAAACTGTCCATATTATAAGTATCCCAGGCCAGCTTCAAGTCATAGTAGTATTTTTCTATTACCTTATCCACCACAGCCATATAGCTGTAAGCAAAAGACGGGTTGTCAAAAAGCTCTTTTTTTGTTCCTTTGCAGAATACCTCAAGCCCGATCAGAATTTTTTTACCCGACCACTCGGGATTTACGGGAATCCTATCCCTATTGATGTCCATTCCATGATAGACTTTTCCGTCTACCCTCATGATTCCCTCCACATTATTTACCTTTAAAAAAAGGTATTCCTTTTTTTCTTTTGAAGCTTCACGTATTTCGGGAAATTTGAAAACAGCCTCAAAAAATACGGTTACTCCTTTTGGAAATAATTCATTACCCTCTACCTTCATCCACTGTGTTTCATACTCGTAATTACCCGGAGATACATATCTGGCAATTCTATACCTCCAGCCCCTTATTTCAGCTATTTTTTCAATGCTTGCACTCTTTAGCTTATTCAAATAGGATTTAATAATAGTACCATTCATTTAATATCCCTTCCTTCCATATTCTATTGCGGTTTCGATAAGCCTTTACTTAAAATGGAAACAGTCCCCGATTTACGGTGGTTAATTGCTCCTCTACAATTCTCTCTCCGGATGTCATTTCAATATTCACAAATTATCGGCTCCTTTTTAACAGCTTATTCCAGCAATTATCCCCAATGGCTCTCATTATTGTGTGGATACGGATAATAACAACGGATTATTTGTTATAAATTTATAATACAGATTAAATTTGCTATTAATGTATGAGGCGTAACCGTGGGAACAATGACACCTTTTGCAATACTCAGCCACACATTGAACTTAAGTAAGTAATATTCTATCTTTTTAATATGCTCCTGTATATGTAAAATACTACAACAATCTATGGAATAATCTCTTTTAACAGATTTCTAAAGGCACTTAGTGAAAGGGACGGAATATTTACCGCCTGAACATATTATCCGTACGTAATTACGTCTGTCAATCTATGGGATATTTTGAGAGTTTCCCCATTTTTAACATTGAGAAGATTAAGGTTCTAGACACTTACATTTTCTTAATGATTGGACTGATAAATGTTTCATTGTACTCATAAATTTATACATATTTTGCAAAATGGGGAATCTCAAAATGAGCTATTTAGAAAAAATCATTTAACTCGGTAAAACGGCCGGGGAAAATTAATGAAAAATCCTTCTTTTTCTTATTGTTGATAAGTTTTAAACGGTTCATATAAAGCTGTTTGTCAAAGCCTGCATACCCCATAATCATCTGGGAAAATGCCTCTATTGAACAGTTAATATCGGGACTATTGCTATTGCTGCGGGTTACCGAAGCTTTTTTGCCTTTTACATGAACGCAAAAGAGAGAATTATTCCATGGGGCCCACGGATCTTCTATTTTGAGTGAAAAATCCCCTTCATAGCCGCTGTAGTCATATATGCATAGTAACTTTTCAACATCTACTGCCCGTGCCATCATTTTTGGAACACAAACAGCTTGAGGCGGCTCGTCCAACAGCATATCCGTCATATCATCAGCAGGAGCGGCCCATACAAACCTGTCTATTTTGGCATCATGCATATATATAAAACGCAGCAGCTCACGCTTTGCTTCAATGCTGTCACATATTAGTTCTTTGACTGTCATCACTTTATCGTCAATGCAATATATAATATATCCTCTGAGCAGTCCTTGTTCATCCTCTGCTCCATATATAAAGTCATGCTTAAACTTTTCCTCCCACTCCTCTTTTGTCCGTATAGCGGCTCCGTTATAATTCAGCATATTGCTATGGTATATTTTTTCCATCCCTGCAATATAACTTTCATTCAATATCCTGTATTTCATGCTTTTTGTGCCGATTGCGGACAGGCTTTTTAACTCAATTGTATAAACCTTTTTATGAAAAGCGGTTTCCCAGCCGTATCTGCGGTAGAACATATATGAAAAAGGGTGGAGAAATGATACTATCATATTTCTTTCACGCATTATGCCAAGTGATTGTATAATTAACTTTTTTGCCACACCTCCGTGACGGTATTCCGGAAATGAAGTAACTCCTGCAATACCACCCATTTTAACGGATTCTTTATAGAGCAGCACTTTTTTGGGAACAATTTCCAGTGAAGACATTAGCCTCTCGCCGTCAAATAACCCTAGATGATTCTCAGGTATGAAGTTGTCAGCAGAATCTTTATCCGTCTCAGCTCTCTTGCCTCTAAAGCAATATGCCATTATACTTGCTATTTGATGTTCGTCCTTTTTCTCAATAAACCTGGCTTCCATGGTTATACTCCTTTTCTTTTAAAGTAATCCATTATTTCTTGCAGCTTTTTGTTCAGGGCAGTATCCTTGTCTAAAATCGAACCTTTTACAGGTTTTTATTAAACATTTTTTCCCGTATACTGTAAAGCTTTTCAAGTTCACTGTTATCAAGCTCCGCCGGCCCTCCTATCATATCCGCAATTGCCAGGGTTTTGGCACAGCTTTCAACGGCCTCATTCTTAAAATAGGCGTCAAACACGTCTTTGCCCGATGAAACCAGTCCATGGTTTGCTAACAGGATAACATCCCTGTCCTTAAAAAGCCGGTGGAAATCGGAATATATTTCATCGGTAGATGGAGTTCCGTATTTTGCCACCGGAATTTTGTCAAACAGTACGATCATTTCAGGATAGGCCTTGGTCTGTATCGGCTTGTTGGCAATAGCATAGGCGGTAGCCCAGGGCGAATGGGTATGGACTACACTGAATACATCCTCGCGCAAGCGGTAGACCTCCAGGTGCATTTTGGCTTCAGAAGTAAGCTTATACCCTTGCTTTGCCGAAAGCACTTTCCCTCCCATGTCGGTAACTATAATCATGTCCTCTTCCAGGAATCCCTTGCATATCCCCGAAGGAGTAAAATAGAGATTGCTGCCGCTGCGGACCGATACATTTCCCTCATATGCGTTGACCAACCTGTTTTGGTACATCAAATGTGAAACCCTCAAAATGTCTTTTCTTATTTTCCCTTCCGAACAGATCATTTTTAACAGCCGTCCTTTTCTAATTTTTCATTCATAAACAATTCACGATTGTTATCATAGCATGAATTGTTTAATCTTACAATCGTTTTTGAAAAGGATAATTTTCATAATTTGTGAATTTTTCAAGTAAGGATCAAACTAAATGGGGATTTTGTTCAGGTTTTAATGCTAATTAAATTGTGTTTAGTAAAAGCTCGATTTGGCTTTTTGTATTATAGAAATGGGGAGAAACCCGTATACCATTTCTATAATTAACAACTATATTTTCTTTTTTTAGTCTGCTAAACAGATCAATATCGGAAGAAGTTTTAAACAGGGTAATTCCCGAAATTTTTTCATTACAAAGGGGAGAACAGATCTCCACACCTGGAATGGAGGCCAGTTCCCTCCTTAAATATCTTGTCAGCCCAATAACTCTGTCGGTTATCTCTTGTTCTACTCCGGACACCATATTTAATGCCTCACCCACGCCATAAATTGCTGAAAAATTCATATTTCCCGTTTCAAACCTTCTTGCTCCATCGGCTAACAAAAAATTGTATTTGTTATAGCTAAAGCGCTCTTTCATACCGGCCCAGCCTGCATAAGGCGTATAAAGCCTGTCTAAAATATCCCTATTGATATATACAAAGGCAATTCCGTCAGGGCCAAACATCCATTTGAAAAAACCGCTCACTACAAAATCTGCATGTACCTTCTTGACATCTAAAGGTAATACACCTAAGCCCTGTATAGCATCAATAATAAAATATATCCCTTTTCTCTTGCATAATTTTCCTATTCCTTCTATATCTGACTGTTCTCCTGTTCCCGACATAATCCAGCTAATACTGACCGCCTTTGTCTTATTATCAATTAATTCTTCAAACTGCTCAATTCTAAAACCCTCATCCCTATGCTTTACAAATTTCACATCTATATTTTTTCCACTCAAATTCATCCACGGATAGACATTTGAAGGAAACTCCAAGTCGGTAATAACTACATTATCACCTTTTTCAAATGGTATAGAAGCTGCTGCCAGGTTAATTCCCATAGATGTGTTTGACGTAAAAACAATTTCATCATCCTGTGAATTAATTCCCCCAGCTATCATTTTTCTTACATCATCAACCTTTTCCCACCATCTTGAAAAATCAGCTCCGTAATTCAACCTGTATTCATGAAATTCAGCCAATGCTTCCTTTACACTTTCAGGCAGGGGGGACATTGCCGCATGGTCAAGATAAGTGACCTGTTCGGTAATGGGGAACTCTCTCTGGAAATTCTTCAATATTTTTTGCATAGGCTTTTCCCTCCAATTTAATTTAAGAAAAATTCATGATAAAGTCTCTATAAACAGCTGCTGCTTTCATTAAATCAGCAATACTTATAAACTCATTTGTTGAGTGGGCTTGTTCAATACTTCCAGGACCAAATACGACAGTCGGAATACCCAGCAGGGCTATTTTGCTGGCATCACATCCGTATGGAAGCCCTACGGGTTTATGGGGCAGCCTGTGTGCTTTTAAAGTTTTTGAAAATGCCGATACAATATCGCTGGAAGCATCGGTTTCCATCGAAGGATCTATCAAATAAGGCTTTGAAAAAAGTATCCTGTTTTTTTCATCTTGAGATAAACCATTAATAATTTCTTGTTCTATTAAGTTATAAGCTTCTTCCCAGCATTCACCGGGGTTTAAGCGCCTGTCTATATGTACCTCGCATCTGTCGGGCACAATATTTGCCTGCTGCCCGCCATTTATCAATGACACGCATACAGTACTTCTCCCGCATAATAAATGTACTCTCTCCTCCACCTGGGGAGAAATTTTTTTTTCAATTATATGTATTACCTTGCTCATAAGATATATAGCATTTTTGCCTATATAAGGAATTGAAGTATGCGCAGAAATCCCTTCCGCCACTATTTTAAACCTTATACAGCCCTTTAATGCGGAGGATAGCTGTAAATTGGTCGGCTCTCCTACCACCGCCCCTTTAGCTCTAAACCCTATATCAGCCAATTTATCCACACCTCTGTGGACATGCTCCTCATCCGCTGCCAGCATCAAGCTCACATCTACAGGAAGATTTCCTTTAGTAAGCTCTAAGGCCATTTCCAGCCCTATTACCATTGCAGCCAGTTGACCTTTGGCATCGCAGGACCCTCTCCCATAAAGCCTGCCATTTTCGATGAAGGGATTGAAGGGAGGAAAAACCATATTTTCCCCCTCTACCGTATCAGAATGGGTTTCTAATAAAAGTGTTTCCCTGTGCCCATCCATATCGGTACAAATAAGCAGATTTTCTCTGTTCGGTAAAACTGGGACTCTTAAAATATTAAAATTGTAATCGCATCGCCTAAAATAATTATCTATATAGTCTACTACCCCCTGTTCACCATATGTATCGGTATCGTAAGCAGTGCGGTCCAAAGGGTTTACACTTGGAATTGAAACAATATCCTTTAACATGTCAATACATTTTTTCGTCCAATAATCTTCCAACGCTTTCATCCTCCTACAAAACCGGCGGTACAAAAACCTTTGACAGTGATTTTACTGCTTGATTAATATGTCTCCCGCCGTCTTTTAAAACAAACAACCTGTGGCCGGGCAACAATGCATCAACTGGCAGTACGGCCAATTTCACCATATCTTTTCTATAGTCATTCAAGTCAGATCCCGGAGCATTCAGCAATCCTATTGCACCGTTAATAAATACCTGATCACTGGAAAATAAAATGTTGCTCCCTTTTGCCTTTAAATAATAGCATAGCAGTCCAGGGCTGTGGCCTTTAATTTGAATAGGTAAAAGCTCATATTTTCCAACTTTTATTGGCCTCCTATCCTCCAGTACACCATCGGGTTTAAAAAACCTGTAATCATAATCCTCCGGATATGCTTGTGCATTTTTGGCAAGGGCAAAAGCTTCTTCAATATCATTTTTGGAGTTCTCAAGCATATGGGTTTCGACACCTGAAAGCAAGACTTTTTTACCCAGCTTTTGAAAACACCGGGCCCCTCCCGAATGGTCGGCGTGAGCGTGTGTTATAAGTACTCTGGACAGCTTATTAAAATCAATATGCTCTTTAATGTTCTCAATGAGCCTCCCGGTGTCCAGCCCTGCTCCTGCATCAATCAACACAGCGTCCTTCCCTCCGTCTATCAAATAAACATGGCAGTCATAAGGATTGGATAACCCGATTTCTCCGCTTCCGACCAAATATATATCAGGCAATAATCTCATTGATATCTCCCCCTTCCTGTATCTTATTTAAAAGTCCACACGTATTTCACGCTGCTCGGATGCTGATTGAATAAGCAGGTGACCTATTTTAATTCCTTTAACCGCTTCTTCAACAGTTACCACCTGTCTTTTTTTCTCCAGACCTTCTGCCAGCTTCAAAAAAGAATCTGTCTGATTTGCCAAAGCGCCTCTTGTAGCACCATGAACCTCAGGCCATAATGTAACATCAAAGCGTGATAACCTGCTCTTGTTCATTACTGTTAAATTATTCCCTGGATACTGTAATTTTATATGTCCTCCAGTAGTCATAACTTCAAGCTCCACATCAAGATAACAGCCATATTCATCGGGAAGGGTCCATTGAGTTTCCATCTGGCATAATACCCCGTTTCCCATCTCCATCAAACCAAAGAAAATATCAGGATTGTCATATGAATGATGAGACTTTTTTTCAACGGCATATACCTTTTTAGGAAACTGGCCGCAGGTTAACCATACAATAATATCAATGTCGTGCGCCAAAGCCATAAATACAGGGTGTGTCCTGGAATGGAGGGAAAACCTTTCTTGCGGGACATTCCTTTTAACTTTTATTGAAAGTATTTCTCCAACCTCTCCCGACTCTATCAGGTTTTTGACCTCACTATAGGACGCATCATATCTGAGGATATGCCCGGGCAGTACAATCCTGTCATTGGTTTTTACTAAATCTACCAACTGCTGTCCTACGTCCGGATCAAGACAAACCGGCTTTTCAAGTAGTACGTGCTTCCCGTTTAACACAGCTTCCTTTGTAAATTTATAGTGCGTATCCTCGGCAGTTGCTATTACAACAGCATCAATACCAGGGTCCCGCAATACCTCTAAGGCATCAGTACTCCATTTGGGAACATCAAACTCATTTGCAATCTCTCTGGCTTTCTCCCTATTCCTGCGACATACCGTCAATAAATTTGCATTTATATTCTCCTTCAACAGTTTGACATGCTTAACACCAAAATCACCTACACCAATAACAGCGACATTAACCGCCATATTGCAACACCGCCTTAATTGAACTGATTAAAACAATGAGGGGTACAGAGCCCCTCATAACCACATTACTCAAGTATTAGTTTGACAATCTTTCAAAGAACTGCTCCAACCTGCTTTGCTCTTTTGTTGAACGCTGGTATACCATACTCACAATTACACCAATCACCAGTGCTACAGATGTACTTGTAAAGGTTGTTACTGCAAGACCCTGAATACCTCCAACCCCTAGAATTGAAACTATGGTACCGCCTATTGTTCCGGCAACAACTGCTGCTAAAGCCCCCAGAGCATTCATTTTCTTCCAGAATATTGCCAGACATATGATTACAAATATAGGCATATCCGTTATAGCAATAACGTTGAGAATGGCGTTTATTGCTCCTCCAAGCTTGGGTACAAGCAGTGCCCAGCATGTTCCAAGAACAGCAAGGATTATTGTTGCAATCCTTGATACTTTCAAATAATATTCTTCACTCTTTTTAGGATTCCACTTCTTATAGAAATCCTCAGTTATAAGTGAAGCCGCTCCACAAAGTGCCGAATCAGCTGTTGATATACCGGCTGCCATTAGTGAAGAAAAGAATAAGCCAAGCAATCCCACCGGTAGTAATTCCATATACACTCTAGGTCCAATCATATCAGGAGTTAAATTATTTACAACTTCCCCGGACAGCATTGCTTTAGCGGCAAGGCCTGGTATAACTTCCATGACAGCCATCGGTATGGCCAGTAAAGCGGCAAAAATCAATCCCCATTTTGCAACGTTCACAGATTTTGCAGCAAGGCCGCGCTGCATAACAAATTGGCTTGTAATAAAATATGGAAAGCCCAGTATGGTGAGCGCAAGAATCCAGGGCCATCCTGTAGCTTTGTCTGCTGCGGGGACCCATTCTACCATTTCACCAGGAATGGATGCCACTAAGCCGCTCCAGCCGCCAAATTTTCCAAATATGAATATGGCTCCGATAAACAGCCCTATCCACATAAAGACAAATTGGATAGCATCGGTTATAACTACCGAACGCAGTCCGCCAAGATATGTATAAATCAATACAAGAAGTGCAATTCCTAAAGTTAGCCAATATGCAGGAATACCCAACAGCAAACCCAATATGACCGCCGCCGCATAGACTGTTACGCCATACCTGTTAAAGGTATCTGCTATAATCCATATTACGCTTATAATTCCTCTGACTCTTCCATCGTAACGGTCTTCGAAAATTTCAGACATTGTATTATAACTCAACTTACGGTAAATAGGTGCAAAAATAACCGCAGCCAGGACACAAGCCATGGCGTTCCATGCTATCCAGACAACAGATATGCCGGAATTATATACCATACCCGGCTTCCCCACCAGGCTCCAGGTTGAAAAATTAGTTGCCCCAAAAGTTGCAGCCAGCATAAACGGTCCGAAGGTACGACCTGCTACTGCAAAATCCTCAAATTTTCCCACACTCTTTGACACATACCACCCAATGTAAAGTGTAATAACCAGATAGACCAGGAGTATTAATAAATCTATACCAGATATCTGAAAATCCATTACAACACCTCCTTCGAAATTGCAGAAGATTTTGCTGCCTTTGATGACCGGTCCACCATTATTTTCAGGGATTCATTGCGTATAACAGCGATAATTCCACCTATAAACCAGAGAATATATCCCCCAATGACAACCGGAGCAACCGTTTCAGAGCTGAAGCTCATTCTCAATACCAGCCCTCCGACAAAGAGAACGGCACTTACGAACATTATACCCATTCCGATCCTTCCCCTGGTAACCGGCTTTCTTTTTTCATTAACAAATAGTATTTTCCCCCTAGCCTCCATTAAGGGTCCTATAATCAGAACTAAAGCCGATCCCAAAATAGAAAGTATAACTAACAAAGCTAAAAAATCCATTTTACCTCTCCCCCTTTTCAATTTTTAAATTCGCAGCATAAATCCCCGGCTTTAACTTGTTATCCGGTGTCGATAAATTTTACTGTATTTTCCATGAAGATACCTCCCTCTTAAATAAGCCTTTATTTTTTCCAATTGGCTCCGCTGCTTTTTAGTCGGTGACAGAATTTACAGATCCCCATTAGCTATTTTCAATTTCTACAATCATTTCAATCCTAACAGGCGTCTATCGTGAAAAAAAGTTAACACAACTTAAAAATAGGTACATTCTAATAAAGGTACTATTGTCCTTTGAAAAGTTAATAATTTTTAGCTAGATGAAACGACTTTAAATCTTGTATTATGGTCTTTGAAATACACAAAGTTTTTAGTGGATTTCAAAGGTCATAATGCTTAGAATTATAATGCACTTTTTCATCAAGATGTTTTAAAAAATCACACTTATCTTCCTCATCCGTATTATTCATTGATTTTTCTAAATGATTTTGAGTGAGACTACCACCCCTCTAAAAATATTTTATCTAACTAATTTTTTGTTTGCTAACTATTTTATATCACATATTTATTGTTCTGTCAATATGAACAATGTTTAAGCATTCCCCATTTTTAACATTGAAAAAATTTATGTGTATAATGAAACAGTTATCATTATACGCTTAAATTTATACCTGTTTTAAAAAATGGGAAAACTCAAAGAACAATGTTTTTGAGTATTTTTCTCATTTTAATTAAATACAGGGGTTAGAAAAAGGTTGACCGGATTTGTTACTCAACTTATAAACTCTCCGTCTAAAGACCATGTTTGTGAATTGGTTATATGAACTTTTATGGTTTTATAAATAAGCTTCGCAGGACCTGAAAAATTTACAATTTTGTTTGTCCCGGTTCTGCCCGTAAGCATATCTTTATTTGTCTTGCTGATACCTTCAACTAGGACATCCACTTTCTGCCCTACATATGTATCGTTTATTTCCTTACTTATAGTGTTTTGCAGTTGAATCAGGCGGTTGAATCTTTCTTTCTTTATAATTTCAGGTACCTGGTCCTGTTTCAGGGCCGCGGGAGTACCCGTTCTTTTTGAGTATAAAAAAGTGTATGCAGAATCATACCTGACTTTTTCCATTACATCCAAAGTGACTTCAAAATCCTTTTCCGTCTCACCGGGAAATCCAACTATTATATCCGTAGTCAGAGCTATGCCGGGTATCTTGTTTTTAACTTTATCTATAAGCTCCAGATAATTTTCCTTTGAATATTTTCTGTTCATTTCCTTAAGGATTTTCGTACTTCCGGCTTGAACAGGAAGATGCAGGTGTTCACAAACCTTGGCCGACAATCTAATCGCATCTATAAGTTCATCTGAAAGGTCTTTAGGGTGTGATGTCATAAATCGTATTCTTTCTATGCCGTCTATGCCATTCAGCCTATAAAGAAGCTCGGCAAATGACAGTTTTTTTTCCAGCTCCTTGCCGTAAGAATTTACATTCTGCCCAAGCAGTGTAATTTCCTTAAATCCCTGTGAGGAAAGCTTATTTGCTTCGTTTAAAATATCATCAAGCTCTCTGCTTCTTTCCCTGCCCCTTACGTAAGGGACTATACAGTATGAGCAAAAGTTATTACACCCGTACATAACCGTAAGCCATGCTTTAACTCCTTTTTTTCTTTCAAAAGGTATGCCTTCCGTTAAAACGCCGTCTGTTTCCCATACATCTATTACCTTTTCTCCATTGTATAATAACGTATAAAGCAATTCCGGCAGCTTGTGCAGATTATGAGTTCCAAATATTATATCAACATGCCTGTATGTTCTTTTTATGTGCTCAATAACATGCTTTTGCTGCATCATACAACCGCACATTGCAATCAGCAATTCAGGATTTTTCTCCTTTAATTTTTTAAGACGCCCAAGATGGCCATATACCTTCTGTTCGGCGTTTTCCCTGACACAGCACGTATTATATATGATAAAATTGCTCTCCTCAAGGTTTTCCGTCTTGGAATACCCCATTTGAACCAGCATGCCTTCAAGCTTTTCCGAATCGTTTTCATTAAGCTGGCAGCCAAAAGTACTTATATGGTATCTTTTGGCCGAGGGTATACTGTTGATTTCATAAACCCTGTGCATGTATTGGTTTTGACGTTCTGCTTCATTTGTATTCACCCGAAATTCTTCTCTTTTCAATGGATTTCACCTTTCGTTTTCACAGGACCGCTGCTTTTAGGTTGTTTTATAACACTTATATGCTGTAAAAATTCTCCTCCATACAAAGCTTTGCCCGAGAAGCCGTTTTTTCATCGGATTGTAAAGCATTTTTTATAAAAGAAGGATTTTTTAATAAAAATTCTCTCATTGACTCTACCGGATCATTATAATAATCACACAGCATGTTAAAATCCTCTTTTTTTATTATACCCAACTCCCTGGCAAGCCCAAAAAGATTCAAGTCCACCTTCAGCAAACAGTGGGACTCAATACCCAAGGCGCTAAGTTTTTCAGCTCCGCCTTGAAGCCTGTCTATAACAACCATACTTTTGCCTATTTTACCATTTATACCTTTAACAGCAGGTACCCAGGCTCTTTCATAGCTTGAAGCTTCAGTTATTATATCTGCAATATGGAGTACTTCGGCGCCTTCAAGATTATTAATTTTACAGCTTTTATTTTTATTAAATAACAGGGCGTCATTATCCTTAAACAAGGTTATATGCTTCTTTTCAAGGAAAAATGCAGGCAAAAGGGAAAAATACCAATCCCTTCTTTCCCCGCCTGAAATATAGTCCATACCCTCAAGCATCCTGTTTCCGGCAATATGCTCAACTATTTTATCAATGACTCCCTTATATGTTTTATTTTTTTTATAATTTTCCAATACTTTTTCAAAAACAATGCTTGTACAGGTTAATTTATTTTCCTTTTCCGCATTTATTAAAGAAAGCAATTCCCCCGCTTTATTCTCTCCGCCATATAAAAAGTGTGTATTTATATAGTAAGGGCCAATTTTTCCCGACGTATACCAGAATGGCTTGCCCGGAGGGCATACTTTAAAAGCTTCGGTTTCAAAAAGCCATTTAATAAGCTGTCTATTCATTTCGAGTCTCCCTGTCCGAAAATTTTTTTTGATAATCATTATACCAATCCTGGTTTTTTATTGTGCTGAGCTCATCACTAAGATGTGATATGTCTCCTTCTGCTAAAATATTATAAGACCCGTCATCATAGTCTACGATTGTTACGGCAGTATTGTCAAACCATGGTATGGATAGTATTTCGTCAAGATTACAGGTCCTTAAGTGGCACATAAGCGCTTTAATGGCCGTACCATGAGTTACAATGCAAATATTTTTCCCCTTGTTCCTGCCTATTATATACTCAATTTCCGCTACCATTCTTTCCTGCAGCTCTTCCATTGATTCTCCATTGGGCATTACATGGGCATGAGGACTGTTTTCCCATGTATCGTAATGCCGGGGCCATTTTTCAGGAAGCTCATGCCAGCTGCAACCTTCCCAGTCTCCGCCATTTATCTCTTTTAGCTTGTCGGTCCTTATAATAGGCAAATTTTTAACATCAGAAATGTATTGTGCTGTTTCCAGGGTCCTTTTCAAGCTGCTTGAATATATGACATCAATCTTTACATGAACCAGCTTTTCTGCAACCATTTTAGCCTGTCTATGGCCCTTTTCCGTAATACTGGAATCAGTCCATCCGTGAAAAACCCTTCTATAATTTCCTTCTGCTTCTGCATGCCTTACTATAATAAGTCTCGTTTTCATAAACAATACTCCATTTCTATTTTCTATATTAATAAGCTCCAAACTGCAATAAATCATATTTTATATTATTACGTAGCATGTAATTTACCTATTATATCATCAATACTCTTATAATTGTGTCTTTCAAGATATTTATTTATACCTGTTATTACATCAATACATGCTGACGGGTTTACAAAGTTTGCAGTTCCAACCATGACGGCGCGAGCACCTGCAAGGAAAAACTCTACGGCATCATCTCCACTCATAATACCTCCCATTCCAATGACGGGAATATCAACCGCATTTGATGCTTGATGGACCATCCGTAATGCTACGGGCTTAACGGCAGGACCGGATAACCCCCCATAATTGTTTGCCAGTACCGGACGCCTTGTATTAATATCAATAGCCATTCCTGTAAGTGTATTTATGAGTGAAACCGCATCTGCCCCTGAAGCTTCCGCAGCCTTTGCAGTTTCCGTAATGTCAAGGGTATTGGGAGTCAATTTTACAATCAGTGGCTTGGCCAGGTATTTTTTTACTGCTTTCGTCACTTCACAAACTCCGGAAGGGGTACTTCCAAAAGCTGCACATCCTTTTTCTACGTTTGGGCAGGATACATTGAGCTCAATAGCATCAACATCTTGAGCATCCAGGATTTGGGCCATTTTACGGTAATCATCAATCGTACTCCCTGCAACATTTACAATGAGTGCGGTTTTGTAATTTCTTAAGAAGGGTATTTCTTCTTTAATAAATTTATGTACACCAGGATTTTGAAGTCCCACACTGTTCAATATACCAGAGGGTGTTTCTGCAATCCTTGGAGGTTTGTTACCCTGTCTGGGCTCTAAGGTAAGACCTTTGACAGATATTCCTCCAAGACGGTTCAAATCAATAAAATCAACGTATTCACGGCCGAATCCAAATGTTCCGGATGCAGCTATTACAGGATTTTTAAGCTTTAAAGAAGCAATTTTTACACTTATATCGTATTTATTCATGCCTTCCATTATTTTATCACAATCCCCTATTCAAATATCACTTCATCGCTTAGGAAAACCGGCCCATCCTTGCATACATGACTGTATTTCCATCCATTTTTATCAGTTGTCCTAATTTTACAGGCACATACAAGGCATGCCCCTATTCCGCATCCCATCCTCTGCTCAAGGGAAACCTGGCATTTTACACCGTATAAATTTGCAAGCCTGCTTATCTCCTTCATCATTTCATGCGGACCGCAAGCATATATAATATTAGGTTTTTGGAGCTTTATCACCTGCTCGGCATCATAGGTTACAAATCCTTTTTTGCCCAGGCTTCCATCATCGGTACATAGAATTAAATCATTGCTGCATTCACTTAATTCATCTACAAGTACTGCATTGTCACAGCTTCTGAAACCTATGCAGCAGCTATTTTCACTGTGCGGAAGCTCTTTTAAGAGAAAAAGAAGGGGAAAGGTGCCGATACCCCCTCCTGCAATTAATACCTTTTTATTCCTTGCCGATATAGTAAATCCATTACCTAACGGGCCAATGAAATCCAGAAAATCTCCGCGCTTTTTCCGGGAAAGCAACCTGGTCCCCTTTCCCTTTAACATAAATACTATATCAAACTCGTTCTTGTCCTTGTCTACATTGCAAATACTTATGGGCCTTCTTAAAATTATACCAGTATCATCTGCGCATTTTACATTGACAAACTGCCCCGGATAAGCATACTTTGAAATATATCCGGACTTCACCGTCATCTTGCATATTGAATTTTTGAGCCATTTAATACCGGTTATCCTTTCATTCAAAACCTTCGGCATTTCCTACCTCCAAATTCCCCCAAAACACTGGGGGCCACTTGCAAAGCTCTATACTGTTAAAATCCGTATCATTTTACAAGCTATTTTTAAAAACATCCAGATTTACATTTTCCATGTCCTTTAAGGTTTTTCCAAGCTTTATGCAATCTACGACAGCTCTTGCCGTGTCAAGGGACGTGAGGCATGGAATGGACATTTCTATTGCTTTTCTCCTTATTTTGAATCCGTCTCTTTCGGGTTTTCTACCTTTTGTAGGCGTATTAATAACAAGCTTGATTTCACCGGATTGAATAAAATCCAGGATATTTGGAGAACCCTCATCTATTTTTTTAACTGCATTGGTAGCGATACCATACATGTTTAATATATTTGCCGTCTTTCCCGTTGCATATAGTCCAAATCCCATCTTTTGAAGGTCCTCGGCAATTGGTATAAGTTCATTTTTATCCGAATCCTTTACGGTCATAAGGATTTTCCCTCCTTTGCCGGGCAGCTTTATCCCGGATGCGGTAATACCTTTATACAAGGCTTCAGGAAGTGTTCTTGCTATCCCAAGCACCTCACCTGTTGATTTCATTTCAGGTCCTAAGCTCACTTCCACATCATGAAGCTTTTCAAAGGAGAATACAGGAACTTTTACCGTAACATAATCCGGTTCCCTGTAAAGCCCCGTCCCGAAATTAAAATCCCCTAATTTTTTGCCTGCCATTATCCTGGTAGCCATATTAACCATGGGTATGCCCGTAACCTTGCTGATATAAGGCACAGTCCTGCTGGACCTGGGATTTACTTCTATAACATGGACGCAATCATTGTGTAAAACGTACTGGATATTTACCATTCCAATTACATTTAATGCCTTAGCCAGCTTGTATGTATAGTCCACTATTTTATCTTTAACTCCACTGCTCAGAGACTGTGCGGGATAAACCGATATACTGTCTCCTGAGTGGACTCCCGCTCTTTCCAAATGCTCCATGATGCCAGGTATTAAAATGTCTTCTCCGTCGCATATGGCATCAACTTCTATTTCAGTGCCCATCAAGTACTTATCAATCAAAACAGGATGCTCCTGCTTGACCAGGTTGATTATGTTCATAAACTCAATTATATCCCTGTCGCTGTAAGCAATTTCCATCCCCTGTCCGCCAAGTACATATGATGGTCTTACAAGTACGGGATAAATAAGCTCATTTGCCGCCTCCAGAGCTTCTTCAAGAGTAAATACGGTTCTCCCCACAGGCCTCGTTATCCCAAGCTCCTCCAATACTTTATCAAATTTTTCCCTGTCCTCGGCAGCATCAACATACCTTTGTTTTGTACCAAGTATTTTTACTCCATAGTCGGCTAAAGGTTTTGCAAGCTTTATTGCCGTCTGTCCGCCAAACTGGACTATGGCACCGTCAGGTTTTTCCGCATCAACGATACTTTCAACATCTTCCGGTGTTAACGGCTCAAAATACAGCCTGTCTGAAGTATCAAAATCCGTACTTACTGTTTCCGGATTGTTGTTGGCTATAATTGTTTCAAATCCCTCGTCTTTTAAGGCCCATACCGAATGGACGGAGCAATAGTCAAATTCAATTCCCTGCCCTATCCTTATAGGTCCGGAACCGATAACGATTATTTTCTTCCTATCTGTTTTCAGCACTTCATTGACACCGTCATAGGTTGAATAGTAGTATGGTGTAACAGATTCAAATTCGGCCGCACAGGTATCAACCATTTTATATGCCGCACAAATGCCTGCAGCCTTTCTTTTTGCGGCAACCTGATTTCTGTGAGAACCTGTAAATGAAGCTATTGCCTCATCTGAAAAACCCATGTCCTTAGCTTTTTTCAGCAGCCGGCCGGACATACTGTCCAATGATGCCGTTTTAAGCTCTTCTTCCACATCAACAATATTCTTGATTTTCTTTATGAAAAAATGGTCTATTTTTGTTATATTGAAAATCTCATCAAAATCCAATCCTCTCCTGATTGCCTCTGCCAGCACAAAAAGCCTTTCATCGCTTATTTCGCGAAGCTTTTCCTTTACCTCCCCGTCGGTCATATCCTTAAGCATATCAAGCTCAAGGGAATATATATTAACCTCTAAGGACCTGATGGCTTTAAGAATTGCACTTTCTATTGAGGTGCAGATCGACATGACCTCTCCCGTTGCCTTCATCTGTGTACCAAGAGTTCTTTTAGCCTTTACGAATTTATCAAAAGGCCATTTGGGTATTTTTACAACAACATAATCCAATGCGGGTTCAAAGCATGCATATGTTTTGCCCGTAACCGCATTTAGTATTTCATCCAAGGTATATCCTATGGCAATTTTGGTAGCAACCTTTGCAATAGGATAACCCGTAGCCTTTGACGCAAGCGCAGAAGACCGGCTCACCCTGGGGTTTACTTCAATAACCGCATATTCAAAGCTGTCCGGATTAAGTGCGAGCTGAACATTGCAGCCGCCTTCAATTTTTAAAGCACTTATTATTTTTAAAGACGCAGTTCTAAGCATCTGGTACTCTTTATCACTAAGGGTTTGAGAAGGAGCCACGACAATACTGTCTCCCGTGTGAACTCCTACAGGGTCAATGTTTTCCATATTGCACACGGTTATTACATTGCCCATACTGTCTCTCATCACTTCATATTCGATTTCCTTCCAGCCCGCAATGCTTTTTTCTATTAAGACCTGGCTGACCCTGCTAAGCCTTAATCCGTTTGATGCAATTTCAGTAAGCTCCTCCGGGTCGTCGGCTATGCCGCCTCCGCTGCCGCCAAGTGTATAAGCAGGCCTTACAATGACGGGATATCCGATATTACCGGCAAAATCCAATGCAGCATCCACAGATTCGGCGATTTTGCTGGCAATACATGGCTCCCCTATACCAAGCATAGTTTCCTTGAATTCCTGCCTGTCCTCAGCCATCTTTATAGCATCGGTTGCCGTGCCTAAAAGCTTTACGCCGTTTTCTTCCAGAAAGCCTATTTCCGTAAGCTCCATAGCCAGGTTGAGGCCGGTCTGGCCTCCAAGGGTCGGAAGTATGCTGTCCGGTTTTTCTTCAAGTATTATTTTCTTTACAACATCTATATGCAATGGTTCAATATAAACCTTGTCCGCAACATTTACATCTGTCATTATAGTCGCAGGGTTGCTGTTTATGAGTACTGTTTCAATATTTTCTTCTTTCAAAGCCCTGCAGGCCTGTGTACCGGCATAGTCAAACTCTGCGGCCTGGCCGATAATAATGGGCCCTGAACCTATAACCATAACTTTTTTGACGTCTTTTCTTTTAGGCATACCAATCTCCCCTCATTTATCCGAATTTTTTCTCAAGTGCCCGGTTAATATCATCACGCATTTTTAAGGCTTCTTCCCTGGCCGCGCAGACATAGTCGGCCTCATCATATTTATCAGCATAAATACTATTTTTGTAAGCAAATATAATACTTCTTGAAGCATTCACAACCGCACCCAGTCCGTCGGAATTAAAGGAGGGCACAACATCATCCCCATTTCCTCCCTGGGCTCCATAACCCGGAACAAGTATGTATGAATTTCTCATTATCCTCCTCAGGATTTTTGCCTGGTTTGGATATGTGGCGCCCACAACAGCACCAATACTGCTATATCCGCACTGTCCCATAAGGCTCTCTCCCCATTCGTTGATTTTTTCAGCTACAATTTCATAGATGCTTTTTCCGTTATAGGTACACAAGTCCTGAAAATCACCTGAAGATTTATTGGAGGTTTTGTCAAGTATGAATATTCCTTTGCCATAAGAACGGCAATCTTCTATAAAGGGCTTAATTCCATCATAGCCAAGATATGGACTTATTGTAAGCGCGTCCACATCAAAAACAGGAGTTTTCTCATTTTCACCTAGATCAGCCATTCCAAGAAAAGCTTTTGAATAAGCATTTGCCGTACTGCCAATATCATTGCGCTTCCCGTCACAGATGACCAGCAGGCCTTTATCCCTGGCATATTTTACCGTCTTGTGAAAAACATCTATTCCGTCAACACCTAAACATTCATAAAAAGCCATTTGTGGTTTAACGGCAGGTATAATATCCCTTAACCCGTCAATCAAACCACAGTTAAACCAATATACGGCCATAGAAACCCCTTTTAAATTTTTGCCGAATTCCCTGTAGGCCTTTTCCAGCATGTACCCCGGAATTCCTTCAATTCTCGGATCGAGTCCCACAACGGAAGGATTCTTCTTGCTTTTAATTGATTCTACAAGCCTGTCAACAAACAACTTAAATCGCCCCTTACCTGTTAAACAGTTTTTCTCTTACTATAACCTTTCCGCTTACTATTGTATAGTAAATCCTGCCTTTTAATTTAAACCCGTCAAATGGAGAATTTTTACCCTTGGACTTAACTGAGGATGCATTAAAAATAAATTCCTCATCCTTGTCAACAATAGTTATATCTGCATTTTTGCCTGGTTCCAGCTTTCCCTTGTTTAGCCCTAATATGGCCGAAGGATTAAGACTCATTTTTTCAGCAATATCAATCATGGTTAAATGGCCCGGTTCCAAAAGATAGGTAACTGCCAATGAAAATGCCGTTTCAAATCCAACCATACCATTTGCCGCAAGCTGAAATTCAATATTTTTTTCATCAATATGATGAGGCGCATGGTCCGTAGCTATTATATCTATAGTGCCGTCCTTCAAACCTTCTATTACGGCTTTTACATCCTTATCCGCCCTTAATGGAGGATTAACCTTGGCGTTTGTATTGAAGCCTTCACATGCACTTTCCGTAATGCTGAAATAGTGGGGACATGTCTCAGCAGTTACCTTTACACCTCTTTGTTTAGCCTCCCTTATTATCTGGACGGACTCCTTTGTGCTTACATGGGCTATATGTATTGGTGTACCTGTGTATTCAGCCAGAAGGATATCCCTGGCAATTGCTGTTGATTCGGCAACCGAAGGGATACCTTTTAGTCCCATTATTGTTGATTGGAAGCCTTCATTCATAACCCCATCCTCTGCAAGGTCTTTGTCTTCACTGTGAGAAATTACAGTTATATCAAACATATCTGCATACTGCAGGGCTTTTTTCATCAGACCTGAATTTGATACCGGATTGCCGTCATCCGATATACCCACCGCACCTGCAAATTTAAGCTCGCCGATTTCAGCCAGTTCCTCTCCCTTAAGTCCTTTTGTAATTGCACCTATGGGATATACGTTGACATATCCTTCCTGGCATGCTTTGCCCAGAACATAATTAACCGTTGACTCACTGTCAATAGGAGGATTTGTATTGGGCATACAGGCTATTGATGTAAATCCACCTAATGCCGCACTTTTAGTCCCGGACTCAATATCTTCCTTGTATTCATATCCCGGGTCCCTGAGATGGCAATGCGCGTCTACCATGCCGGGTAAAACATATTTACCTTCCGCATTTATCAGATCCCCGTTTATTAATTCCAAGCTGTCCCCAATTTCCAGTATCCTGCCGTCTTGAATCAAAATGTCGCATATCCTGTTTGTACTATTCCCCGGATCTATCACATGACCGTTTTTAATTAGTGTTTTCATTTTTCTCCCTCCTGGTAAGAAGATACAGCAACGCCATTCTTATGGCAACTCCATTTTCAACCTGCCGGTCTATGAAGGACTGGTTCGTATCAATAACTGAGCTGCTAAGCTCAATTCCACGGTTTACAGGCCCCGGATGCATTATCATTACATCATTTGAAGCAAACTTCAGCCTTTTTTCATCCAGTGAAAAAAATCTTGCGTATTCTCTTATTGTAGGAAACAAACCGCTTTTTTGCCGTTCCGTCTGTATCCTTAAGGCTATAATAACATCAACATCAAGTATGGCTTCATGTATTGTACTAAATACCTTAACTCCTGTTTTGCAAAGCTCCTTAGGCAGCAAAGTTGCAGGTCCCGCTACATTGACCTCGGCACCGAGCCTGGTAAGGCCCCAAATATTGCTCCTCGCCACTCTGCTGTGGAGTATATCACCTATAATTGCTACTTTTAATCCTTTGACACATCCCTTTTTCTCAATTATTGTAAACATATCTAAAAGTGCTTGTGTAGGATGTTCGTTCATTCCGTCACCCGCATTAATCACGGAAGCATTTATATTTTTTGAAAGCAGATGGGAAGAACCTGCCATGGGGTGTCTCAGAATGACTATGTCGGCTCCCATCATGTTAATTGTAACAGCCGTGTCGATCAGGGTTTCACCCTTTGCAACGCTGCTGCCCGACGAAGATACATTGGCAGAGCTTGCACTCATGTATTTGGCAGCCAGCTCAAAAGACACCCTTGTCCTCGTACTGTTTTCGTAAAAAAGTGTAACAATGGATTTCCCCTGAAGATGGGGGGTTTTTTTATTCGGGCTTTTTAAAACCATCTTCATAGTTTTTGCCGTATCAAGTATATAATTAATATCTTCAACAGGCATGTCCCGAAGTCCCAATATATGCTTTGATTTAAGCTTCATAATAATACCACCTTTTTTAGTGCAGCGAACTTTTTATACAGCTTTAACCGCTGCAGCCTACATATCACTGATTATAACAGTGTTGACACCGTCATACTCTTCAACCTTGACACTTATTAACTCACTTTTTGAAGTGGGTACATTTTTACCGACATAATCAGCTCTTATGGGAAGTTCCCTGTGCCCCCTGTCAATAAGGATCGCAAGCTGGATCTGACTTGGCCTTCCTACATCCATTACAGCGTCAATAGCAGCCCTTACGGTTCTGCCCGTATATAATACATCGTCAACAAGTACTATTTTCATATCATTAAGGTTAAAATCAATTTGAGTTCCGTTGACAACAGGATGCTCGGAAAGCATGCTTAAATCATCCCTGTAAAAAGTAATATCAAGTATGCCTATTTTAATGCTCTTCCCCTCGACATCTTCTATTTTTTCTGCAATACGGCGAGCCAGGGGCACTCCTCTTCTCTGGATACCAATGAGCGCCAGATTTTCAACACCCTTATTCTTTTCAATAATTTCATGTGCTATTCTTGTAATCCCTCTTTTCATAGCATTCATATCCATTATTACAGCTTTTTCCTTCATAATAAACCACCTTAATTATGAAAACAGAAACTGTTTTCATAAATATTTATAAAGCCATTAAAAAAATCTTCCCGGACAGGAAGACTCACAGCAAAGCCAAATATTCAAATATCCGACTTCAATAAAATATTGTCGACCCTTCCAGCCTCACAGGACTAATTAAAAGGTATAGTATCAAATTAAGGTATTCATTTTTTCATATGTATATTATCATAACTATACCAGCTTGTCCATAAATTTTTCAAAAAACCCGGGAAGACCTGAATCAAATTCCAAATATTTGCCCGTTTCAGGATGTGTAAAGCCAAGAATCCTAGCGTGCAGGAGCTGGGTTTCAAGAAAATATTTTTTATTTGAATGCTTTTTGCCGTATACATAATCACCAAGCACCGGATGGCCTATATATGACATATGCACTCTTATCTGGTGAGTCCTTCCGGTCTCAAGCCGTAATTCCAAAAATGTAGTACCTGTAAATCTTTTTTTAACATTAAAGTGGGTTATGGCATGTCTTCCCTTACCCGGAGTAACAGCCATTTTTTTCCTGTTGACGGGATGTCTTCCTATAGGCGCATCAATTTTACCTGAATTTGCACCTACCACGCCATCTACTATGGCATTATAAACTCTTTTAATTTTGTGTTCCTTGAATGAATCAGACAAAAAGCGGTGAGAACGGTTATTTTTAGCTATTACAAGGACCCCGGTTGTATCCTTGTCTATCCTGTGTACAATCCCCGGTCTTGTGATACCGTTTATATCGGAAAGATTATCCCGGCAGTGGTACATAACGGCATTGACCAAAGTACCTGTCCAATTTCCTGCCGCAGGGTGGACAACCATGTCCTTTCCCTTATTTATTACAAGTACGCTGTTATCCTCATACAATATATCAAGCTTCAATTTTTCAGCTTTTATTGTATTATTCTCAATTTGAGGCAAAAAAATTTGAATCCTGTCATTTTCTTTTATTTTGTAATTCGCCTTTCCATATATTCCGTTAACTTTAACCATGCCTTTATCTATTAACTTTTTTATGTATGACCTGGAAAATTGAGTCAGGTTAGACGTAAGCCATTGATCAAGCCTTACATTATCCTTGCCTCCAACAAGCTCAATTTTTTCCCTAAATGTTCTTTCCATCAGGATTTAAAACCCTCTTCCTTATAAATAAAAAGAATATATACTCCAAGCAGTATTGAGCCAATTACTACAAATGAGTCCGCAATGTTGAAAACGGGGAAATCGTAAGAACCTATATAAACATCAAAAAAATCAGTAACTCCGCCTTTGAGAATACGGTCGACCAGGTTACCCAGGGCACCTCCCAAAATAAGAGATATCGGAAGGCGAAACATTTTTTCCTCAATTTTAAAAAGCATATAAATCATTACAATGGAAGCTATGGAGCTCACAATAATTAGTAACAATATTCTGCCCTGCAAAATTCCCCATGCCGCTCCTTTATTCACATGATGTGTTATATAGAAAAAATTGTTTATAACAGGCACTTTTTCATTTAAATCAAAATTATTTATTACAATATATTTTGAAAATTGGTCCAAAATCACTATAAGTATTGAAACCAGTATCCATATCATAGCATATACCTCATCTTATTATTGCAATTGTATGCCATATGATTATACATTCAGTATTGTAAAAAGGCAAGCATGATTATTTTTTTGAGTTTCCCCATTTTTAACATTGAAAAGATTTATGTGTATAATGAAACAGTTATCATCGGGAATGCTCAAATCATTATTTTTTATTAAAGTATGGATTTATGATTTTAAATCTAATAATTTCATTATGCGGGTAATATTTGTGGTTTTTTTATTCTTTACATCAATATCAATTAAAACAGCGTTAAACTGCACCGTACCTGATGCCACTTCAAACCTTTCTGGCAGGTTTGTAATAAATTTTTTAATGACGGAACGTTTATCCACGCCTATTATTCCGTCATAAGGACCTGTCATGCCAACATCTGTTATGTAGCCTGTTCCTTCCGGCAAAATTCTTTCGTCAGCGGTTTGAACATGGGTATGCGTGCCGACAATACAAGCCACTTTACCGTCAAAATGCCACGCAAAAGCTATTTTTTCAGATGTTGCCTCGGCATGGAAATCAACTATTATTATATTACAAAAATCCTTCAGGTAATCTATTTCCTTTGCAGCCGTCCTGAACGGGCAATCAATATTGTCCATATACGTTCTGCCCTGAAGATTCAATACTCCCACAGAAGCTTTTGTTGAATCAATAACTGTTGAACCTTTCCCCGGTAAATCCTTATAGAAATTGGCCGGCCTTATTAATCTTTTTTCAGAATCTATAAACGTCAAAATGCTTTTTTTGGACCAGGTATGATTTCCCAGTGTAATTACATCTACACCATTTGCATAAAGCTCATTCGCAACAGAATTTGTAATACCTATACCTCCTGCCGCATTTTCCCCGTTTGCTATACAAAAATCAATTCCCATTTCTGTTCTTAATTCAGGAACCAGCTTTTTTACTGCTTTTCTACCGGGATTTCCAACAATATCTCCAACAAATAAAATTTTCAATATTAATTCCTCCAATGATAAAATGAATTACAGTTTTAAAACAAATAATTGTTAAAGAAATAAACCTGTGACATATAAAAAGCGTGTTTCCACGCTTTTTATATGTCTATTTTCACTGGCTATTTTGCATACTCTATCGCTCTTGTCTCTCTTATTACGTTAACCTTTATCTGCCCAGGATATTCGAGTTCATCTTCAATTTTCTTAACTATTTCTCTTGCCTTTATTACTATACCGTCATCATTAACATCCTCAGGCTTTACAATTATCCTGATTTCCCTGCCTGCTTGAACTGCAAATGATTTTTCTACTCCCTCAAAGGAGTTTGCGATTTCTTCCAGCTTTTCAATACGTTTAATATATGATTCCAGCGTCTCTCTTCTGGCACCCGGTCTTGCAGCCGAAATAGTATCTGCCGCCTGGACAAGTACGGCAATTACCGATTTTGGCTCAACATCTCCATGATGTGACATAATAGAATTTATCACTATATCACTTTCCCGGTATTTTTTTGCAATATCTGCTCCAATATTTATATGTGAACCCTCAATTTCATGATCTACGGCTTTCCCAATATCATGGAGCAATCCTGCACGCTTTGCAATTGTTACATCTTCACCCAGCTCAGCCGCCATTAAGCCCGTCAGTCTTGAAACCTCTATTGAATGTATAAGAACATTTTGCCCATAGCTTGTTCTATATTTAAGCTTACCCAAAAGCTTTATTACTTCCGGATGTAAGCCATGTACCCCAGTTTCGAAGGTAGCATTGTCTCCCTCTTGCCTAATGGTGTTTTCAACTTCTTTTTTTGCCTTTTCAACCATTTCCTCTATCCTTGCAGGATGAATCCTTCCGTCAAGGATTAATTTCTCAAGGGTTATTCTTGCAACTTCCCTTCTTATTGGATCAAATCCTGAAAGTATGACTGCTTCAGGCGTGTCATCAATAATCAAGTCTATCCCGGTTAATGTCTCAAGTGTACGAATATTTCTACCTTCTCTGCCTATTATCCTTCCCTTCATTTCATCATTGGGCAGTGATACAACCGAAACAGTTGTTTCAGACACATGATCAGCAGCACTTTTTTGAATAGCACAGGAAATAATTTCTCTTGCTTTCCTGTCTGCTTCTTCTTTTGCTCTTTCTTCCAGCTCCTTTATCAGTATGGCAACTTCGTGTTTAACTTCATCTTCAACATTTCTCAGAAGGTATTCTTTCGCTTCTTCAACAGACAATCCGGATATTCTTTCAAGCTCCTGCATTTGTCTGGCTTGAAGCCGTTCAATGTTTTCCTGCTGTTGTTCAACGTCCTTGGTCTTTCTATTAAGGCTTTCCTCTCTTCTTTCAAGTTGATTGGCTTTCTTTTCAAGAGATTCTTCCTTTTGAACCAGCCGCCTTTCCAACCGTTGAATTTCGATCCTTCTTTCTTTTATCTCTCTATCGAGCTCCAACCTGCTTTTGTGTATTTCCTCTTTCGCCTCCAGTAAGGCTTCTCTTTTTTTGCTTTCAGCAACCTTTTCAGCTTCTGTAAGAATTCTGGTAGATTCTTCTTCAGCACTGCCTATCTCTTTCTCAGCAGTACTTTTTCTATGATTAAAGCCAAGTCGGAATGTTATAAATGAAGCTATTACTGATATAACCAGGCCTATTAGCAAACCAATAAAAAATTCAAACTCATTAATTGCACTCACCTCCTCTGTATTCAATTTTCAATGGTCAATAATTAATTCTATTACAACTTGCTATATATCAAGCTTAGCTTAATTGTAAACTCTTTCAACAATACTGTCAAGAATAAAAACAATAAAGCAAATTGTGCTGTACCTGTTTTAAGTAAGGAGCATACCAAATCAAGGCATTTTTGCCTGTATATCATCCTTAAGGTTTTTAGCTGCCGTTACGGTATTCTGCAAAAGCATTGCCCTTGTCATAGGTCCGACTCCGCCGGTAACCTTTGTTATTGCAGATGCAGCTTTGGATACGTTTTCAAAATCAACATCACCTGCAAGCTTTCCGTTTTCCAACCGGTTGACACCGACATCAACAACAACCGCACCATCTTTAATATCTTCGGCTTTTATAAATTTAGCCCTTCCCACGGCTGCTATCAAAATATCCGCTCTTTTACACACACCCTTTAAATCATTTGTTCTTGAATGACAGATCGTCACCGTACAATTTCTTGCAAGCATCATTATTGCCAGGGGCTTTCCAACTATGTTGCTTCTGTTTATTATTACACATTCCTTTCCTTCAAAACCTATATTATTATAATTCAAAAGCTCAACAATACCGGCAGGTGTGCAGGGGCTGAAAACAGGCTTTCCGGCCATCAGCCTCCCAACATTTTGGGGATGGAAGCAGTCTGCATCTTTTTTGGGATCTATTGCATCAATTATCCTGCCCTCATCAATATGGGACGGCAGCGGAAGCTGGACAAGAATCCCGCTCACTTTAACATCTGAATTAAGCCTATTTATCAAGCCAATCAGCTCTTTTTCAGAAATATCTTTGTCCAGGGCAAACTCAAAAGACTTTATTCCTACTTCAGCACAGTCCTTTTTCTTAAAATCAACATATAATCTTGACGCGGGATTGTGTCCGACAATAACAACTGCCAGCCCCGGTGTTATTCCCATGGATTTCAATATATCAACTTCTTGCTTTAACTTCTCCTTTTTTAGTCTGGAAAGCTCAGTCCCACTCAATACTTTAGCTGCCATTTTACAGCACCTCTCTCTTTAAAATTTAATTAGATATATTTGTAAACACAATATTGAAAATAGCCTTTTTTTGGTTAAGCTGCTGTCCTTAAAGTCAAATTTCCATATTTGCCGACATCTCAAGCCACTGCTGTTTACTTACTAAAACCTGTCTGGGCTTGCTTCCTTCAAATCTTCCGACAATACCTCTTTCTTCCATTTGATCTACAATCCTTGCTGCTCTTGCATAACCTACCCTGAATTTTCTTTGAAGCATTGAAACAGATGCCTGTCCACAATCTATTACCAATTCGATGGCACGCAGCAATAGTTCATCTGCTTCCGAAGCAGATTTTCCGGAACCCGCAGCACTGTTTTCGAGCTCATCTATAATATCCTCATCATATTGCGCATTTCCGTGCTTTTTTAAAAATTCAACTACCTGTTCAACTTCATTTTCGGTTATAAATGCTCCCTGGAGCCTTACAGGTTTTGCCTTGCCGACAGGATAGAACAGCATATCTCCCCTTCCAAGCAGCTTTTCTGCCCCGGACATATCAAGAATTGTCCTTGAATCTACTTGTGAAGTAACGGCAAATGATATTCTGGAGGGTATATTAGCTTTGATTATACCTGTAATTACGTCAACCGAAGGTCTCTGGGTAGCAATGACCAAATGCATTCCGGCTGCCCTGGCCATCTGCGCAAGCCTGCAAATGGCATCCTCCACCTCTTTAGCCGCAACCATCATAAGGTCCGAAAGCTCGTCAATTATTATAACTATTTGCGGAAGCGGTATTTCATCCCCATCATGATTTGCAACCATGCTGTTGTAACCTCTGATATCCCTTACTCCCATTTCGGCAAAAAGCTTGTAACGGTTGACCATCTCCTGGACAGCCCAATTTATCGCGCCTGCAGCTTTTTTAGGATCAGTTACAACGGGTATCAGCATATGGGGAATGCCGTTGTAAATACCGAGCTCCACCATTTTAGGGTCTATCATAAGCATTTTTACCTCATCCGGTGAGGATTTATACAAAAGGCTTATAATCAGGCTATTTATACATACGCTTTTGCCCGCCCCGGTTGCACCTGCAATAAGAAGGTGGGGCATTTTAGAAATATCTGCAACGATGCTCTCTCCGGCTATGTTTTTCCCCAGGGCAAAGGCAAGCCTTGAAGGGTGTTTTTTAAATTCCCTGGAGCTGACAACATCTTTTAAATAAACGGTTTCAATTTCACGATTTGGTATTTCTATGCCCACTGCGGCTTTTCCGGGAATGGGAGCTTCAATACGGACACCTGATGATGCCATATTAAGCGAAATATCATCTGCAAGATTCACAATCCTGCTTACCTTAACACCGGAGCTCGGCTGAAGTTCATACCTGGTAACGGTAGGTCCCCTGCTGACATTTATCACCTTTGCCGAAACACCAAAGCTGTCAAGTGTTTCCTCAAGCTTTCTCGCATTCTCATAAGCTTCCTTCCTGAAAAGGCCGGAATCAATATTTCCCTCCTGGACACTTTCAAGAATCTTTATGGGAGGGTACCTGTAATACATTTCATGTACAACATGTTCCGCAGAAGCATTACTATTATCCGTAATATCCTTATCTATTTCGTTTTTTTCTTCCAGTCCGTATATGTTAAAGTCGATTTCTTTTCTTTCTATTTCAACTTCTTCTTCCGATTCAAAATTATTTTCATGTTCTTCTTCATCTTCCTGCCTGCTCTTTTTCTCAAGCTCAAAATCAATTACTTTTCTATCGGTACCCCTTTTTCCGGATTGGGATTTCTCTTGGGGCATTGTCTCTTCCCCATCATCAAATTTGCGGCCGATATCTTTAAGGCTGTCCCTTACACGTACTAAAAAATTTGAAATTGAGCCGACAAGCGAAATTTCTGTCAGCAGCATAACATTGATTATTGCTAATGTTGCAAGAATTATTATGGTTCCAAGTGATTGAAAGAGCAATAAAAACGGTATACTTATGATTCCTCCAAGCACACCTCCCCCATTTAAATCCTTTCCATCGTTAAAAAACCTGACCAGGCAATTCAAAACAGAAAGATTTTCATATAATTCACGCTTGTAATAGCCGGTTTGTACCATTGCTGAAATAATAACCAGCAGTATAAAAAGATAAAAAAGCCTTTTAAATTTACCGGTATGGTTTTTGAAAATTATGAAAATTGAATATGTCAAAACTACAAGTGGGATTAAATAAGATGTAATTCCCATAATACCTGTAAAAGCATGTCTTATGAATGTTCCAAAAACACCTGAGCTCTTTGGAAAATAAAAGCTGATTGCAAGTAAAACCCCAAATGCGGCAAGGGATATACCTATAAGTTCATGTATATATTCATAGCTGACCTTATTCTTTTTTTTGCCCGCCGGTTTAGCTTTTTTTTTAACATTTTTCTTAGCCATGCCAACCCCCCAAAAGTTAAATGGTACCATATAAATATATCATAACGTGATTATGTCTGCAAACCAATTATTCACCGGGGGTACAAATATCAATCATGCACCATAAAAATAAGGACATATATGCTAAATGTCCCCTGCATCTTTACTTAATAATACCGGCCCTCCTCCTTTCACCGTTAGTGCCAATACTTCATATTGTGTTAAACCAGTGGTCTGTACCAGTCAGCCCTTTAAAGAACCTATCATAACCCCTTTTACAAAATGCTTCTGGACAAAAGGATATATTGCAAGAACAGGGACGCTGGCTACAACAATCAAGGTATATTTCAATAAGTCCTTCATTCCCTGCCTTTCCATCATGGTTTTGACATCAACAAGCTTTGTAGGATCAAAATTATTCTGTATTAGAATTTCTCTTAATATTAATTGCAGTGAAAACAGCCTGGGGCTATTCAGGAAAATCAGTGCATTAAAATATGAATTCCAGTGCCCCACTGCATACATCAGTGCAATAACTGCAATAATAGGCTTGGATAACGGCAGTATAACCTTAACAAAATGATGAAAATAAGGGGATATAATATGATAACCAATATTATAATAAGGAACAGATAATCAAAGGTCAAAAATACTCTGTCTCCTATATTTTCCTTAATTAATTGCTTTTTCACTATATATCCTCTCCCTTGTTACCACAAACTGGTTTCTCCAATTTTCTGCGCTGTCTTGTTTACTATAAAAATAAGTATTAAATTTACAACTGAATTAAATAAACCAACTGCTGTTGAAAAACTGTATTGGGTCCCTACAAGACCTACCCTGTACACATATGTGGAAATTATTTCTGATGAACTCAAGTTAAGTTGGTTTTGCATAAGGAATACCTTTTCAAAGCCTACACTCATAATACCTCCAAAGCTTAATATTAGTAAAATTACAATGGTTGGAGTAATCCCGGGAATATCTATATTCCTTATTTTGTTGAGCCTTGAAGCACCATCTATTTTTGCAGCTTTATATAACTCTACTGGTATTCCAGATAATTAAGCCATATATATAATTTCTCCATAGCCCATACCCTGCCATATCCCCTACCATACATATATTGACTTAAAGAGTCCGGGAATAGCAATAAAGTTTTGTGGTTTTCCTCCAATTAATTTAATAAATTCATTTAAAGGGCCTCTCAGCTCAAGAAACTGCAATATCATTGATACCATTACAACTGTGGAAATAAAATATGGTGCATATGTAACCATTTGAACTGTCTTCCTGAATCTTATACTGCTAATTTCATTTAACGCCAGTGCCAGGATTATAGGCATGGGAAAACCTGCAACCAGGCTGTAAATACTTATTCCGAGATGCATATCATGTTATAGGCAATTACCTTAACATTCTAATTAGTATTATAATATTGGTTTTCCTGCACTCATTTCTTTTTTATTTTTCGACCAATTTCATTGCAATTTCTGCCCATTGTGTCAGTCTTTCAGGTTGGAAATTAACAGTTGATATATCTTTTAATATCAATTCCAGGTTTACATTATTTGCTTTTGCTGCATCAATAGTTGATTGAAGATCATTTTTTACCTCATCCCAATCAACATTAGTCGTTGCGACGAATGCCGGTGATGGTTTATTCGACATGATCAGTTCACTGCCTATTTTTTCAGCAAAAATCTTTCTGTCACTCCAGGGACTACAGGATACTTTCTTAACATTGGGAATCTTTTTTACAAATTCCATACGATCATCCAAGCGGTCACAACACCCATAATATATCATGCCAAAATGCTCTGCCATTCTGGTAATATACGGAAGCTCAAATTCCTCCGTGACTTGCGGTGAAACTGATGAAAATAATTGAGCCATACCGAATGCCCAACTGTTTTTTGATACTGGACCTTTTCCTTTCCCGCAGTCCGGTAATAGTTCATCTGTATACACGTATGAGCAGTGACAGGTATTTGTAATATCATCATGTATTTTTAGTTGGTTTGCGGTATGAATTCCTGCAATTACCGATTGTGTAAGTCTTTCCATGCATGCATGCACAAAATCGGGACGATCCATGATTTCAAGATATGCATCTTCTATACTCAGAACAGTTGTCATATAGTCCCATATGCCAAGATGAAACTGTAAACCGTGACTTAGGACGACCGGTGCAATCCCATCAAAAATATCTTTTGCCTGCTGCATATGTAAAGTATTCAGTTTTTCATCAACTGTTATTTTCATATCATTAATTTTATTGATATCTTCATCATCATTAAGAATTCTTTTATAGTGTTGTGACGGTGCAGTTTCATTTTCATTTAAGCTTAAATATTCAACTTCTGCCCCTAAACCATAACCGGTGTTATGAATTGATTGTGGTATTGTTATAAATGGCTCAATGACCATATCAACCGGAAAATGACTCCATTGATATATTTTTCTCCTCAAATCCAGCTCAATACCTCTGAAAAACAAATCTTCTACATGACATGTCAGTTCACCATTTCCATTTAGTTCATTCCATGGGATTTGGTCAATGCACACCATAGGGCGCTGCATATCCCCACGATTGAGCGATTTCCACAATTTTATTTTTTCCTTTTGTACAGGCAAACCGGCAATGTTTATGTATTGTTCGCCTAATTGTCTTAAAATATTTTTATCCTGAGAAGATATTGACACATTAAAAACCACCTTTAATTGTTTTTGACATCACTATAATATAATGATTATAATATGCAAATTATATATATGTACACTTAAAAATTTGACATTTTTTATGCATAAATTGACTTTATCTTTTCCTTGTATTATGATCAATAATAACATACATAAATTGGAGCTGTTGATTTGTTATTACAATATGGAAATTGCGTATGCGACCCTGACTGGAAAGTAGATGAAAAAATTGCAATAGGCTATTCGAGAGTCTATTATATATATAACGGTGATGTATTCTATGAAGATGAATTAAAAAAAGTAAAACTTAAAAAAGGTTATTTATATGTTTTTCCTTCAGCTATACCTTACCGTATTCAGCATCATGAGAAAAATCCACTCCACTGCACCTTTATGCATATTGATTTTTCCCCATCCCTGCTGCCACAGTTGATTGAAGTATTTGTCAAGAACAATAGTGCATTAGAACATATCATAAACTCAATCACTGCTTGCATTAAAGAAAAGAATATAACGCTTGTCCAAGCGTTATCAGACGTATTTATACTATATCTAAGAGAACATCACACGATGACAACCCCAGAAGATCCCATTTCCAAGGTATTGATATATATTGCCAACCATATTAAAGAAAAATTGACCATTGATACTTTAAGTAGCATGATTGGCTACAACCAACAATACTTTGTGCGGCTTTTTAAGAGAATGGTGGGTACTTCTCCCCACCAATATATTATTGCATATAGATTAAAAGAAGCTAAAAAAATGCTGACAACCAGATGTTCCATATCGCAAATTGCAATAGAGACAGGTTACCCTGATGTGAAAGCATTCAGCCGTTCCTTCAAAAAAAACTTTGGTGTATCGCCTTCTGCTTATAGAAACACTTATACCGCCAAACCTTAAGAAAAACTTCACGAGTCGCATCGGATATTTCGTTTCCGAACATGGGTACTTTGTATGCCCTGTTAAAAACACGCCCTTTTTAACAAAAAATTAATATTTAAATTGTATTTTGAAGGATTTTGTATTTTTTTGTCTAATATATTAACTATATATTAATTACGAAGGAAGGTAGCTATATGTCATTTTTAAAAAACGTGTTACAAAAACTTAAAACCGTACCTGGATTTATCAAAAATTTATTTTCTAAACAAAAAAATCCACCTGTTTTAAAAAATGTAAAAAACGCTGACAGCAATCAGAAAAAAAGCCTTGGAAAAAAATTAAACAGTATTAAAGTAAAACTGGTATTGGCCTTTCTTCTTACCTTAATACCCATTGCATTTCTTGGTATTAGTTCGGTAAATGTTTCAACCGAAGCTATTAAGGAACTGGCAAAAAGCTCCAGTATTGAAACCATAGAAAAAAGCTCCGAGACCCTGGGTGTTCATCTTGAGAATATTATGGGATTATCCACTCAAATATTCACAGATACCAGGGTACAGGAGTATTTTTCCGATACCTCTCATTTGTCCGTGTTTGAAAACCTGAAGGCAAATCAGGAAGTATCAAGCTTTTTAGCAGCATTTTCCATGTCAAATGATATAATACAGAATATAACAGTTATTGCAGAAGATAAAAAAAAGAATATATCCGTCACCGGGAGTTCATACGATGTAGATATTGCAACACTTGCGGAAAGATCCGAATTTATTAAAAATATGCTGGAAACAACCGGCAGGGCAAACTGGGTAGTAGAACATCCATATTTGGAATCCGATGATTCGACTCAAAGCTATTCCCTGTCTCTGATAAGGCCTCTTAAGAACAGCTCATTTTCCAATAAAAGCTATGGAATTTTAATATTGGACCTTAAAAAATCATTTACCAGTGATTTCCTTACAGGAACTGATTTAGGCAAAAACAGCGAAATTCATATTGTAAGTCCCGACGGCCATAGTATTTCTTCTTTGTCCTTTGAAAAAGACCGTGGGGAAATCGACCACTATATTTCTGAAGATTTGCTTGGGGAAATCCGGGAAATCCTTAAGGTTAAAGATGAAAATTATGAAGAACTGTCAGGTACCTTTGACAGTGAATATTACGGTACGGAGCACCTTATAACATTTGCCCAGAGCGAACAGGGCCATATAGTTGTGGGACTGGTGCCATATGAATCCCTGCTCGAGCCAACAAAAGGAATAATCGGATTAACCAATATTGCAATTATTATTGCGGTAGCGGTAGCTTTTGGTTTAGGACTTTACATGGCAATGGGAATGGGCAGATCCATTGATAAAGTTATTAATGCTGCTGAGCTTGCTGCATCGGGAGACCTTACCGTTAAGGTTACAACGGCTAGAAATGATGAATTTGGCAACCTTACCTCCGGTATTTCAAAAATGATAACCAGCATGAAAGGCCTTATAAAGCAGGCCTCGGAAATTACTTACAGTGTGGAAGACTCTGCTTCCACCGTTTCCACCGCTTCACAGCAGGTATCTGCAGTATCCCATGAAATAACCCGGGCAATTCAGGAAATATCACAGGGTGCTTCTTCGCAAGCTACCGAAGCAGAGCAGGCATCTACAAAAATGGAATTTCTGGCCGATTCCATCAACAATATATCGGAAAGTACAAAATCCATAGAAAAGCACTCTACACAATCCCTTGAATTAACAAAAACAGGTATGTCCTCAATTGAAAATCTGGGCACTAAAAACAGAAAAACAAACGAAATTTCAAGCCTCATTTTATCAGATATAAATGAGCTGGACGGGCATTCTAATTCTATCGGCAAAATTATAAAAGTCATTAGGGGAATTGCCGACCAGACAAACCTGCTTGCCCTTAATGCCGCAATTGAAGCCGCACGCGCCGGGGAAATGGGCAAAGGCTTTGCCGTTGTTGCGGATGAAGTTAGAAAACTGGCTGAACAATCAATGGAGGCTACCAGGGAAATTGCCGACATAATAAAAGAAACACAAAGGAAAACACAGGAAACTGTTGAAAGGGCCCACCAAACAGAAGAAATAGTCAAATCTCAAAATGAAGCCGTTGAAAATACGGTGTCCGTATTCAAAAATATTGCGGCTTCAATGGAGAGCCTTGTTGTGCAGGTTCAGCAAATATTAAAGGATATGAATGAAATGGATAAAAACAAGCAGGATGCAATTCTATCCATTCAAAATATTTCCGCCGTATCGGAAGAAACGGCAGCTTCAACGGAAGAGGTTACCGCTTCAACCGAGGAACAGCTTTCCAGTATCGAAGAACTGGCTTCGCGTTCGGAACAGTTAAGAGAAGCAGCGTCCAGTCTTACCGGGTCTATTAATAAATTCAAGCTGAAATAATACTTTATGTAGCTTTGATGATGCTTCCGGGCTGGAGCTTTTCGTTAAAAAAGGACTGTGGGTCGGTACTTATTATCCTTTGAACACAATATGAATTATCTGAAAGGGGAATGACCTCCAGTCTTTCCCCTTCATATATGATTTCCTTTAAATACTTATCGGCATTTTCAATGTTTTCAAATACTTTTTCAACAGGTATTATTGTGTGCAGGATCATTTTTCTCTTCTTCCTTGATTTTGTATTTTTTTGTTTTTCTTTTTTCACATATTAATTCGTATAGCTTTGCCAGGGCATCTTTAAGCCCTCCTACTTCGTTTATCAATCCTTCTTTTACCGCTTCCTCCCCAAAAAGGATTGTCCCTACGTCATTAGCCAGTTCTCCGGTTTTAAGAAGCAACTCCCTGAATTTCTCCCTGCCAATACTTGAGTTTTTTGCCACAAATTCCACAACTCTTTCCTGCATCTTGTCAAAGTATTCAAATGTCTGCGGCACACCAATTATCATACCGTTGAGCCTGATGGGATGTATTGTCATTGTTGCGGACGGAGCGATAAAGGAATAGGCAGTTGAAACCGCCATAGGAACTCCTATACTGTGCCCGCCGCCTAAAACAAGTGATACTGCAGGTTTTGACATGCTTGCAACCATTTCCGCGATAGCAAGTCCTGCTTCCACATCTCCTCCTACCGTATTTAATATTAATAACAGGCCTTCAACTTTCCTGTTTTCTTCAATGCCAACCAATTGAGGAATTATGTGCTCATATTTAGTAGTCTTATTTTGCGGCGGAAGTACCATATGACCTTCAATCTGGCCTATTATAGTCATACAATGGATATTGCCCTTGGAGTTTTTTATATATGCTTGTCCAAAGCTCTTAACCATCTGGGCATTTTGATTGTTCTGATTACCGTGAATATTTTTCTTCTCCGTATATGAATTTGCCATCATATCTCTCCATTTATGTATATTATAGCTTACTTGCTGCAGCAAAAAATTCCATTAACTATATGAAACGGCTTTGATTCCTGCATTATGGTTACAAAGTTTTAGTGGATTTCAAAGGCCATAATGCTTTGAATTATGACGTTACATATGGAAATAAAATACCATGTCTTATATATTATTATAAATTTAAAGAAATTTATTCGGTAAAAAACAGTCAGCAAAAAAACTGCTTTTTTAAAGAGTAAGCCTGTAAGCCGGGTTCTGTATTTGACAGCCATCTATCTAGGTCCATTATTTCTAAAGGACTCAAGCCACCTCCGAACCGACGGGCTATCGATATGTTCAAAACGAGGTGTTGCTCCAGGTGGGGTTTACATAGACCGGCAAGTTGCCATGCCGCTGGTGAGCCCTTACCTCACCTTTCCACCCTTACCCGGCACTTACCAGGTGTGCGCTTACGCGCACCTAAGTGTAAGTGCCGGGCGGTATATTTCTGTTGCACTTTCCTTGAAGTCACCTTCACCGGGAGTTACCCGGCACCCTGCCCTGCGGAGCCCGGACTTTCCTCATATCAAGCCTCACGGCTTAATATGCGGCTATCTGGCTTACTCAAAAGCATCTCATATTATAACATGTTAAAAGCCTTTGTCAAGTTTTTTAATATAAGTTGATTTATGCATATTATGAAACATTTTCATTGGGAATGCTCAGAACAATTGTATGGTTTAAAAGTATCTGAATATGTCCTCCAGCCCTTTATATTGTATAATATTTAATTTATTAAAATCCTTCTTTAAAATATGTGCTATATGGGAAACCATTATCTTTTCCGTATGGAAATGTCCCGCATCAATAATACACATACCCATCCCTACAAGCTCAACTGCCTGATTGTATTTTATATCTCCGGTTATTAAAACATCAGGTGCATGCTTTTTCATTCCGCTTATATTTCCATCAAATCCTCCACAAAAAACAGCCGCTGTTTTGACTTTGTCCGTATGGCCTGAAACTCTGAGTATAGGGATGTTAAGCTTATCTTTAAGCAAATGGATGAATTTCTCCAATGGCATTTCCGTATCCAGCCTGCCTGCTTTTCCCAGTCCATAGGCTTTATTGCATGAATTCAGTTTATATAAATCATAGGCTGCTTCCTCATAGGGATGTGCCTTGAGCATCTCTCCAATTGCCTTTTCAAGTTTACATTCAGGTATTATGGTTTCCAGTCTGTATTCATTAACAACTTCCAGCTTGTCCAAACTTCCGATATGGGGTTTTGCACCCTCAAGGGGTCTAAAAGTGCCCCGTCCTCTTACGGAGAATGTACAATCACTGTAATTGCCTATATGGCCCGCACCATTTGAAAACAATGTACTTCTGACCTTTTCAAGCCCTTCCTCCGGAACAAAAACCGTAAGCTTGTATACGGTTTCTTCCTTGTACTTATTCAAATCCTTCAAATCGCATAACCCGATTTCCTTTGCCAGGACATGGTTTAATCCGTTTTCAGCAGCATCGTAATTTGTATGCATTGCCGCAACAGAAATATTGTTGATTATAAGCTTGGATATTAACTCTCCCTTCGGATCATCCTCTATTATCCTTTTTAAAGGCTTAAAGATTAACGGGTGGTGGGAAATAATCAAATCAATGCCTTCATTTATTGAAGCATTTACAGCGTCCATGGTAACATCAAGGCATATCATAACCCTGTTCACATCCTTTGATTTGCTTCCAAGCAGCAATCCTACATTGTCCCAGTCTTCAGATAAATCAAAGGGAGCAGCTTTATTCATCCAATATAGTATATCCTTACATTTGACGCTCATTTACTTACACCTCCTATATTTACCAGCACACTATGCAACGTATTTAAAACAAGCTTGTATTTATCCGCATCAATCCTGTTACTTTTTGATTCATTCAAGCCGTCCACTATCCTTTTGTATCTTACTATATTATTATAAACATAATCATAAAGTAAAGGGTCGTTTTTATTGATCAGCCTTCTTCCGACAAAGATATCAATTAAGTCGGCTTTAAGTTTTTGTCCTGTTTTACGTATAGAGATAATATTATGTATTTTTCTTCCTTCTTTTACCAGGATTTCATCCTCAATTTTGTACATATTTCCATATAAATACTCTTTTAAACAAAATAAATTCTGCATGGGCTGAAGAATAAGTTTTGAACCAGCTATTTTATTATAGCCCTTTTCCAGTATTTCAGAGATTTTGATACCACTCATACCTGCTATTATTACAGTATCTGCCTCTCCCGGCTTCAAAGGTCCGAGCCCGTATCCCAATCTTATCTCAATATTTTTGTTTTTAGCAAATTTTTCAATATTTTTTTCGGCTGCCCTGATTGGTCCTTGTTTTATATCAAGAGCTAATGCTTTTTTACATAAATAATTGTTAACCATATATATAGGGATATAAGCATGGTCCGTTCCGACATCTGCTATTACATCACACTTGCCGGCAAAGTTAACTATAGCAGACAATCTGGCGCCAATATTCAGCTTCAAATTAAATATCCTCCAGCTTTTTTCATATATTATACATCATAATCAGCATTTTGACACATATTAATAGTAATAGCAATTTGTAAAAATAATTTGCCCCGGAGCATTTACTTAAGTGCAAATTGGGAGAAAAGGATATAAGAATGGGTGACAAGGTTAAGGACACTGAAATAGCATTTGAATCAATAATATATGATACGGACAGCAAAAATTGGCCTTTAATGCAAAAGCAAAATAAGAAAAAAACAACACTGCAGCATATAAATTCAAGTGAAACATTCGAGGATATTACTGAAAAAAAGTACTGATGCGTCATAAATCTACGCAGCAGCATGCTTTGAAATAATTTATTTGTTGTATCAGAATGTTTCTGTAAAAAAGGAGCTGCCTCAAGGCATTTAATTGAAGCAGCCCCTTTACTTATTTATGACCCAATGGCCTTATATGGTAATAGTTATTCTCTGTCCCATACGTTGGAATTGCCCGGTATCTCTCCTCTGGTCCACCATTTGGCCCTATAAGTTAAGCCTTTATAAGTGACTTTGTCACCACCATTGTAAGTCTTACTGCTATTCCATTCATTAGTACTGCCATTTTCACCTGTTATCGGCTCCCATACGCCAGATGCATCGGGAGCCTCACCCTTAGTCCACCATTTAGCCTTATATTTCTTACCTTTGTAAGTGACCGTATCACCACCATTGTAAGCCTTACTGCTATTCCATTCATTAACGCTGCCATTTTCACCTGCTACCAGCTCCCATACGTCAGATTTATCGGGAGCCTCACCCTTAGTCCACCATTTAGCCTTGTATTTCTTACCGTTGTAAGTGACAATTTCGCCCCCATAGTATATTTTATTATGTTTATATGTATCACTTTCTGCCGGGGGATCTGTTGGATCTGTTGGGTCAGGAGGAGTTGGTGGGTCCGGCGGCACATTGTCGCCTCCGTTAAGAGTCATAAACTCACGGAAAATATTTGAAAACTCCAAGTCTTTCGTATCTAATCCACTATGGTTGAAAGTTGCTTGGCCGACCGTTCCGCCCTGGTCTCTTTCTAATGACCACATGGATAACAGGCCAATCTCTTTTTCCATTGCATACTTTGTTAATATTTCCGCATCTTTTGGATAGAACACTTCGTTCCTGTTGTTATTTTGACCAATCATTGGCGTAATACCAATCATCTTATATAACTCTTTAGAAGTTTTTGTGATACTATTGCTCCTATAAATGTTATCCAGCTGCCTGCGCAGGTTTTCAATCAATTCAACGGACTTAGCAGCTAAATCACCTGGTTTGGTTGGATTGGGAACAAAACTGCTGCCATATTCCATAGCCATAACATTAACGCCGCTTAACCTTACACCACGGCTAACAGCATCATTGACAATATCAAGACCGCTGGCAACAAGTCCGGTTGGTAAAGCCGGCAGTGTATACCATATACCCACATCTTTATAACGGGGATCATCTTGAAGTAATTTAATTGCCTCACTTCTTCTTCTAATTGAGGCCCTGTCCATTACCCAGTGACCTTCAATGTCAAAGTCCAATAGCTTCAAATCATATGAGTCTATAATATGTGCATAAATGTTTTTTAATTCATTTGCGGAAGACGCTGTTGCCGCTAAAGGTGAATTGTTTGCTCCGCCAATGGAAATCATCACATCACCGCCGCGTGCCCTTACGGCATCTACGGCTTCTTTTTGGAAAGTCATATCATATTCCGTATATGAACCCCATCTAGGCAGCGGCTGACCACTTCTATCTGATACTATGAAAGCCATGACAAAGAAGTCAATCCCTCTTACATCTTCCATTGAATATTTAGGCTGCCATAATGTCACATCTACATAAGGAGCAAAGAGGTGCTTTTGTGTATCCGGGCTTCCGCCGCCTCCCGTATCTTCACTTAAAACCACCACTTTTACCTCTCTTGAATGGAGGGCTTTTACATCATCTTCAATCTTAGCCATATAGGTGTAAGTTCCTTCAGCTGCACCACTGAAATTGTAGAGAAATCTTTGCTTATCTTTAGATGCAACAATTAAGTCCTCTCTTTTAATCACTGTGCCGTTTTCTATAAGGGACAGTTTTTTTCCTGTACTATTTTTATCTACTGTTACAGTGATTTTATAATCACCTGTGTTTGTCGCCTTGTCAACATCCAGAGTTGGTATTTTCAGAACAGGATCTGTATCTGTTCCTCCATTACCGCCAACTATTGCAGCTTCTAACAGCAAATTATATGGAGCAGTACCTGGATTTGGCCTTCCGGAACCCCCTCCAAATGTTAGAGATTCTCCGGGCTTAAGGGTAGGCTTGTAGCTTTGTGGTTTTAAAGTGTATACATTCCCTTGTTTGCTGTCAAGAAGCATATCAGACCATATGGAATCAATTTTACCGTCATAACTGAATGTTAACGTAATATTCTCCAACTCATACCGGCTGGTATTGGTAAGCTTTCCCTGGAAGTTGAATCCGGTACCCCAATCACTCGTTACCCCAAATTCAAAGTCAAAGTAGTCTGAGTTAAAAACTCCGTCTCTGACTTCTATGTCAAGAGATTGTGAGTCTATAGTTTGTATGCCGTCAGATAAAGTAGCTATATAAGTATATTGAGAAGCCGGCATATCGTTAAAATCAAATACGAATACCTGCTTTTCGGATGATGCCGGTTTTAAGTTCTCACGGGCCACTTCCACACCATTTTGTTTCACAATCAATTCTTTAGCCGTGTTGCCGGCAGGTACCACAGCCGTAATTTTGTAATCGCCTGAAGTAATGGGATTGTCAATGCTGAGTTTGGCTGCCTTCAGCGAAGGCTTTCCGATACTTAAATCTATTCTATTACTGGCTGTATATCCCTTTTGATTGTATAACCTTACTTCATAGCTGTAATTCCCGATACCTTTATCATTAAATGAAAAGTCATAGCTCAAAACACCGCTTTGAATGTTTCTGCTTTCTATTTCTTTTCCGTTTTCATATAAAGCTATTTTATTGGCTCTATGGTTTTTTTGTAATCCTGCAGTCAAGGTGTAATCGTTGTATTCTTTACCCATAGTAAGGGTTAATTTACTATTAAGAGGAAGTACTCCATCAAATTGCTTTACCATATGCTCGTAAGCTAAAGAAATCATTGGAAAGCCTTGGCTTTTTATATCTCCTGTTACCTGCCAGATAACCAGTCCGCCATAGCCGTTGTTATTAACATAATCTGCCTTGTCTCTAAGGGACTGTTCATCCTCGTAGGTTAAGAAGACTCCTAAGCTTTTATTGTACAGGTAAGGCGTTCCTCCATATGAGTCCCTACCCTTTTCCCAACCAGGGGTTTTTTCAAGTTCAACCAATCTGAAATATGGCACCTGCCCTCCGGGTTTAGGATTTTGAGGGTCATCCCATGCACCGTGATAATTACCCGTTGCAGGAGCAAAAAGTGCATTGTCCGCATTGTCAGCAATTACGTTAGCCCAGCCCCTTGAGTAAAACGGCGTTCCTACCGTTAATTTTTCCCCGGGGACACCAAAAGTTTCCGAATACATTTTCATAGCGGAATCGGTGTTGTACCTCCCTTTAGTATCCACTCCCGCTTCAGTTGACTCAGGGGCATTTGGGTTAGCATAAAGGGGCGTATGGCTGTTAGTGGTATTACTCCACGCACCATTAAAATCATAGGTCATAACATTTATAAAGCTTAAATATTGATGAAACTTATCAGGCTCTATTACACCTTCCACTTTATCATAACCAGCGGATACAGCAATGGTTAAAAGCTTATCACCCATTCTGTTTCCATTCATTGCTTCCCTCATCTCTTTTAATAAAAGAGTGAAGTTTTCTTTATCTTCCGGGCCACCCGGAGCACCCCTGTCATACATATCATTTGGATCCCTTGGCCTGTCCACACCAGGATATTCCCAGTTTAAATCTATACCATCTATAAATGGATAGTCTTGCAAAAATTTAATGGTACTATCAATAAAAGTTTTTCTTCCCGCCCTGGTTTTAGCCATAGCATGGAAATTTTCACTTCTTGTCCATCCGCCTACGGATACAAGCACCTTTACATGTGGATTAAGGCTTTTATATTTTTCATAATCCGCCATATGGTTAATCCAGCCAAAGTCTGCGTCGGGGTCGGTTGATGCCAAAGTAAAATCAGATGCTACAGTAAAAAATGCATGATTGATATGCGTAACTATATGCCATGGTATATCTTTTACACGCATTTTATGATGATTGATGTTGTATACTCCCCAGTTTGGAAAGTAAGCAACAACCCTCTTTGTACTGGAAGCAGCAGAATCGGCAGCTTTAACAAATACATTTTGTGTTGTAAATAACATTATTAAACATAACATCAACAACATGAGTTTTTTCTTAAAAATCATTACTTTCACCTCTCAATAATATTTGTTAAAAAAGTACCATAATTTATCACACCTTACAATAGGAGCAATAGCTCATATTACAAATTTTGCTATAGTACAAGAGAACTATTGCTAAATTAAGCTGTAATTGTTTTTTTTTGTTATATTAAAAGGTAAAATGCCTGAATTGAACTCAAAAATGCAAAGACGGCTGTCCCGCTGGAAAAGCAGGATAAAAACGAAAAATAGGATTTAATGTCCAAAAAAATAAAAAGTACTTTAATTATATAATGCAATATGAATAAATATGTTTAAACAAGCAGAAAAGCGTATATATAATAATACTATGGCGACAGGCTAAACCTTTGGGTTCTTTATATATTTATAAAGAAAACCCCAATACATGCAGGTAATGGTGGGCCTTCAGGGACTCGAACCCCGGGCCGACCGGTTATGAGCCGGTTGCTCTGACCAGCTGAGCTAAAGGCCCGAATATGGCTCCTCAAGTTGGACTCGAACCAACGACCCTGCGGTTAACAGCCGCATGCTCTACCAACTGAGCTATTGAGGAACGTTAAAAAACACATACCATATTATAATTGCCTATCTGCTGCAGGTCAAGGTCTAATAATATTCAACCAAGTTAATTTATCATAAATTTTCTTCTGTTTATTACATTTTACTTGATATTTCTAAGAATTATACTCTCATTAGGTAGTATTTCCAGATACAACAAAAATATTCCTAAAATAAAAAAGGCCGAAACATCAGCCCTTTTTACTAATCAAGGTAATCTTTTAATTTTTTACTTCTGCTGGGATGTCTTAGCTTTCTTAATGCTTTTGCTTCAATCTGCCGGATGCGTTCTCTGGTTACATTAAACTCCTTGCCGACTTCTTCCAGTGTCCTGGCTCTTCCATCATCCAGGCCGAACCTTAACCTGAGTACTTTTTCTTCCCTGGGCGTAAGAGTATCCAGCACATCAATAAGCTGTTCCTTTAATAACATAAATGCCGCCGCTTCCGCCGGGGCGGGAGCATCATCATCAGGTATGAAATCTCCAAGATGGCTATCTTCTTCTTCGCCAATTGGAGTTTCAAGAGAAACAGGTTCCTGTGAGATTTTCATAATTTCCCTTACCTTATCTATGGACATATTCATTTCCTTGGCAATTTCCTCGGGCTGCGGTTCTCTTCCGAGCTCCTGTAAAAGCTGCCGGGAAACTCTTATAAGTTTATTAATTGTCTCTACCATATGAACAGGTATTCTTATTGTTCTTGCCTGGTCTGCAATTGCCCTGGTAATTGCCTGTCTTATCCACCAGGTAGCATAAGTACTGAATTTATAACCCTTTCTATAATCAAACTTTTCAACAGCCTTTATTAATCCTAGATTGCCTTCCTGTATTAAATCCAGAAACAGCATTCCCCTGCCTACATATCTTTTTGCTATACTTACGACTAATCTCAAATTAGCTTCGGCTAAACGCCTTTTTGCAATAGGATCTCCCTCTTCCATCCTTTTTGCCAGATTAATTTCTTCTTCTGCGCTAAGCAGGGGAACTTTCCCTATTTCCTTAAGATACATTCTAACCGGGTCGTCAATACTTACACCCTCCGGTATGGAAATCTCAATTTCATCTTCAGCTTCAGCTACCTCTATCTCCTCAAGTTCTCCATCTTCTATGTCACCAATAACCTCAATCCCCATATTTTCAATGGTTTCATAGATTTTTTCTATCTGTTCGGGCTTCAGTTCTATTTCATCAAAAGCATTCATAATTTCCTTGTAGGTAAGCATTCCTTTGCTTCTGCCTTTTTCAACAAGGTCCCTCAGAATGTTTTTTTTAGCATCACCGTTTTGCTTCATTAAAACCCTCCTTTCTTGTTTTTATTTCGGAGTTTTTCATTTGCATTACTATAACATTTAATTCTCTTGTAAATTTCTCAACATCACCTTCTCCTAAACTTTCCCTGTTTTTTAATATCTCAAATATTTCTTTTTTTCTAGCCATCAATTTATGTTTTTTAAGCTTTGTAACTATATCCAGGGGCTTTCTGCCATCATCAAAGTTGCATTCCTTGTCAATTATCCCTGCCAAAGCACAAGAGCTTACTTCACTCATTGAACTTAGTACTTCAGCAGCAACTACTCTTTCATTCTTATTCAATCTTTCAAAAATCCTCTTTAAAACTACTCTGTTATCTTTTGTAAAATCATCCGCAGCCAAATCATCCTTGATCAGACCGTAAACATTATTGTCAAGACACAACGCTGCTATTAACAATAACTCATCGTGGATTATTTCTTTTTCATCTTTGTCAAAAGTGCCGGTTTTTATCCGTACATCAGTTTTTTTCTTTAGAAAAGCAGGTGAAAATGCTGCCTTTCCTTTTAACTTAATTATCTCCGCATATATTGATTCTTCACTGACACCATAATCTCCTGCAAGTTTTTTTAAATACATCTCCATTTCTATTTTATTATCCAATTCTGCCAATACGGCAGCCATTTTATTAACAAATGCTACTCTCCCGTCGGTTGTTTCTATATTATAGTTCTTTTTAAGCTCCCTAATTTTGTACTCCGCAAGTGAAGATGATTTTTCAATAAGATTATTGAACCTGTCGGCTCCATTGTTCCTTATAAAATCATCCGGGTCTTTGCCATTAGGTATCTCCAGCACTTTGACATTACATCCTATATCATTTAACAGGTCCAGCCCTCTCATTGCCGCATTTTTTCCTGCAGCATCCGAATCATAGCAGATAATAATCCTGTCAAAATATTTTTTTAATATCCTCCCCTGGCTTTCTGTCAAAGCTGTACCTAACGACGCAACACTATTTATTATTCCACTCTGATGTAAGGATATTACATCCATATATCCCTCAACCACAATTATATTCTTATTTCCCGAATTTTTTGCATAGTTCAGGCCATAAAGGTTTTTTCTCTTATTATATGTCATTGTTTCAGGGGAATTCATATATTTAGGCTTGGATTTATCAACAACTCTTCCTCCAAAGCCTATTACATTGCCTCTGATGTCAAATATGGGAAACATTATTCTTCCGCGAAATCTCTCGTATATCCCATTATTCCCGCTTATTGCAAGTCCGCTTTCAACAATTAACCTATCCTCATATCCCTTATCATTCAAATGCTTTAAAAGCAGTCCGCTTGATAAAGGCGAAAGGCCCAGCCCAAATTTTTTTATGGTTCTTTTCATGATTTTCCTCGCTGATAGATACTCCAGGGCTTCTTTTCCCTTGCCGGCTGTTAAATAATTATAATAAAAACGGGCTGCTTCCTTATTAATTCCTATTAAATTTTTCTTTTTTACAAGTTCATCTTCACTTATTCCTGCTCCGGTTTCCGGCAAAATGATATTAGCTTTTTCCGCAAGCAATTTAACAGCTTCAACAAAATCAAGATTTTCAATATTCATAATGAATTGTATAACATTTCCGCCTTTGCTGCAGCCAAAGCAGTTGAATATTTGCAATGAAGGGGTAACAGAAAAGGAGGGAGTTTTCTCTTTATGAAACGGACAGAGCCCAAAATAATATCTGCCTTTTTTTTCCAAACTCACATATTCTGAAACCACTTCCACTATGTCATTACTATATCTTATTTCCTCAATTATCTCATCAGCATAATACATACCTAACAATCATCTCATTATTTTATAATTATCATTTATAAATTGTTCGACATAATAATTAATATTCCTTCTTTTTAAGCAAATATTTTCTTTTAGAATAAAAATCCAATAAACTATCCCTTTATTCAATATGAGATTTATAATATTTCTATAATTTTAAGATCAGTATTTACAGAGAGGTCAACATATTTGTCTTCCATTTTTAAAACAGGCTGTGAGAACCTCATTGGATTTATATATATGATTTCACCGGTTTCATTATTGCTAAGAAGGACCTTTTCACCAATATAGTAGCTTGTAATATTGCTTAAAAATGAGCTTAATATAGCGGAGTCAAGGATGCCGAAGGAATAATCTTCGAACATCTGAAAAACAGTGAAAGGCGAACTCATTTTTTTATATGGCCTTTTTGACGTCATTGCGTCAAAAATGTCTGCAATAGATAAAATTTTTGCAAACAAAGGTATTTTTTCTCGCTTCAGTCCAACAGGATAGCCGCTCCCGTCACATCTTTCATGGTGCATTAAAACAGCCTTCTTTACATCTTCATTTATGTGCGGAATATTTTCAATCAGCCTGTATGAAAGTATAGGATGGGTTTTCATAATCAGCAGCTCATCATCATTAAGGGCATCGGGCTTGTTTAATATGGATAATGGTATTTTTACTTTTCCTATATCATGCAGCATTCCTGCCTGTGCCAGCAAATTTTGCTCCGCTTTGCCTAACTTTATCCATTCCCCAATTAATTTTGAAATCATAGATACATTAATACAGTGGTAATATGTATATTCATGTACACTTCTCACCTGATTGACACATCTTATAATGTCACGTTTTTCAACTCCGCCGTCAGTGAATGATTCCAGAAGCCTTTTTATTTTTTCAAATTCAAGGTTTTCACCTTTCGACACTCCATGAAGGATATTTTTTATTTCATTAACATTGTTCTGGTACCGGGCTTCAAATAATTCCGATTTACGCTCTTTTTCCGATATACTGCGTTCAGCAAACACTCTGACCCTTTGGATACCCAAGCTTTCAAGCCTGTTTATGATATATGGGTTCAGTGGCGTATTCTGAGCCACTATAATACCTCCATACTGGTTATGAACCGATTCTGCCGTAACCATTCCCGGCTTGCAATCGCTAATATCTATATATATTGACCTCATAAAATCTCACCTTAAGTAATAATAAAAAAATGCAAAAGCACAATTCTTTATATATTATATCATATTTTAACAAATTTCAATATGCTATGTTTTTGAGTTTCTCCATTTTTAACATTGAAAAGATTTATGTGTATAATGAAACAGTTATCATTGGGAATGAATTTAGAAAATGTTAGTGTATAGGTTCTTGAAAAAGGTGTAATTTGCGGCATGGACGCCGCAAGCCGGCATCTGAACTACGGATGGTGAATATGCCGGGTAGCCTTTTTCAAGGTTCTAGACACTTACATTTTCTTAATGA
>JANQLN010000128.1 GCA_028280575.1 Clostridia bacterium | reverse complement strand
CTGTTCACTTTTCAAGGTCCACTTTTTCCTGCTTACATACTTTTACCGCTCCTCTTGAGCGGCTTTAATATCTTAACATCTACTTTACCTTTTGTCAACCGTATTTTTTAATCTTTTTTTTACTTCTCCTTAAACCTTTGTATTTAACACCTGCTATAAGGTTTTAGTGGGGTTCAAGGGTCATAAGACTTAGAATTACAACGTTACATATAGAATTAATCTATCTTTTATTATATACAAAAAGGCGGACAAATATGTCCGTCCTTTAATAATTAATCTAATATTTCATTCACATCATCAGTTTCTCCATTCTCATCTTCCAGGCCGCGCTCTACCCTGGCTACTCCAACTACTTTTGTCTCTCCCCTGGTCCTCATAAGAGTGACACCCTGGGTAGCTCTGCCCAGGATACTTATTTCATCAACCTTTAACCTGATTATTGTACCATCGGAGCTGATGAGCATTATTTCATCCGTCTGGTTTACGACTTTTGTCCCCGCAATCTTCCCTGTTTTAGCAGTAATCTTGTATGTATATACTCCTTTACCGCCCCTGGACTGGACCTTGTATTCATCAAGCTCGGTTCTTTTGCCAAAACCGTTTTCAGTAACCGTAAGCAAGGTTGCCTCACCAATACAGGGAACCATGGCTATTACGTAATCATCCTCGCCAAGCCTAATACCACGTACTCCCATTGACACCCTGCCCAATGGACGTGCATCCCTTTCGTTAAACCTGATAGCCATACCATTGCGTGTAATAAGCATAATATCAGTATTACCGTCCGTCAGCCTGACTTCAATGAGTTCATCGTTTTCCCTTAAGGATACTGCTGTCAATCCATTTAACCTTATGTTATCATACTGCATAAGCCGGGTCTTTTTGACTATACCGTTCCTGGTTGCCATTACAAGATAAAGCTCTTCATCATAATCAGGTATAGGTATGACCGCAGTTACCTTTTCCTCGGGCCCCAGCATAAGAAGGTTGACAATAGCGGTTCCTTTTGCCTGCCTTCCCGCTTCAGGTATCTGGTAAGCCTTAATTCTATATACACGCCCCTTATTTGTAAAGAAAAGTATGAAATTATGGGTGGAGGTTATAAACAAGTGCTCAACAAAGTCCTCTTCACGGGTACTGAGCCCTACTATTCCTTTACCTCCCCTTCTCTGGCTCTTATATGTATCGGAGGGCATTCTTTTTACATATCCGAAATGAGTGAGAGTTATTGCGCTCTCCTCCTCCTGGATCAAATCCTCTATGTCAATTTCACTTTCATCTATAGTTATTTCAGTTCTTCTATCATCTGCATATTTTTTCTTAATAACTTCTATTTCTTCCTTTATAATGTCAAGTACCATGTTTTCCTTTGCGAGAACGGCCTTATAGTATTCAATTTTTTCCATCAGCTCATTATATTCCGCTTCCAGCTTTTCCCGTTCCAGACCTGTAAGCCTTCCCAGTCTCATATCCACTATCGCCTGGGATTGCTTTTCACTAAGGCCGAATCTCTCCATCAACCCCACCTTTGCATTGGCTTCCGTCCTTGAATTTCTTATTATATTAATGACTTCGTCAAGGTTATCGAGGGCAATCTTCAATCCTTCCAGTATATGCGCCCTTGCTTCGGCCTTGTCAAGCTCAAATTTGGTCCTTCTTCTTATAACATCTTTTTGATGGGAAATATAATGGTCAATCATATGCCGTATATTCATAACCTTTGGCTCATACTTGCCGTCGTTGGTTTGTACTAGTGCAAGCATGTTTGCACTGAATGATTCTTGCATCTGTGTATTTTTATAGAGCTGGTTCAATACAATATTGGCATTAACATCCCGCTTAAGGTCAATAACTATCCTTACGGCATCTTTCCTGTCCGACTCGTCGTTTATATCGGCTATACCCTCTATTTTTTTATCCTTTACAAGTGAAGCTATCTTTTCAATAAGCCTTGCCTTGTTAACCTGGTAGGGAAGCTCTTTTACAATTATCCTTTGTTTAGCGCCTGAAACCTGTACTATTTCAGTCCTTGCCCTCACTATTATCCTTCCCCTGCCTGTCTTATAGGCATCCCTTATGCCTCTCCTGCCTATAATTATTCCCGCTGTCGGAAAATCAGGGCCCTTTATTATTTTATTAAGCTCCTCCACTGTCATTTCAGGATTATCTATAATCATACATATACCGTCTATGACCTCTCCAAGGTTATGGGGAGGAATGTTTGTAGCCATACCAACCGCAATTCCCGAAGAACCGTTAACAAGCAGGTTTGGAAATCTTGACGGCAATACGACAGGCTCCATTTCATGTTCATCAAAATTAGGTTTAAAATCTACCGTATCCTTATTTATATCTGCAAGCATTTCCATGGATATTTTCTGCAGCCGGGCTTCCGTATACCTCATTGCCGCAGGAGAGTCTCCGTCTCTTGAACCAAAATTTCCATGTCCGTCTACCAGGGGATACCTTAATGAAAAATCCTGGGCCATTCTTACCAGGCTTTCATATACTGCCGCATCTCCATGGGGATGAAATTTACCCAGGACCTCACCCACTGTGGTAGCACATTTTCTATGTGCCTTATCCGGTGTAAAACCCAGCAATGACATGGAATAAAGTATTCTCCTGTGAACAGGCTTCAGTCCGTCCCTGACATCCGGCAGTGCCCTGTCAGCTATTACACTCATGGCGTAATCAATAAAGGATTTTTTCATTTCTGCTTCAATATCTACGGGTATTATTCTCAGTTCTCTAACATTGTCATCTGCCATTTGCGTACCTCTTCCTTTTTTTGAACAGAGAACAAAAAAAGCTCAAGCCTAAAATGCTATTCTTTAGAATAACCGAAGAAAAGCTTTTAAGTTTGTTTTTTTTGATAATCTGTTGTCGTTAAATCTTACTGCCCTCTATAATTGCTACATCTATTTTAATAAACTTTTTGCATTATGTCCAATTTTTCATTAAAGAACAGATTACTTACATACTATTGCCTTAATATGGGCAATTTAAAATTTGTGCGGCACTTGGCTTTTTTAAAAGCAGGGCTTTGAAGAAAAAACTATGCGCGGAGGTTAATTTGAAATCAAAGGAAATTGTTTCAGCCCGTCAAGGTATTTCAATTATTATATTGTATGTAGTAAGTATGGCTTCTGTTTTTATGTTTTCACTGGGAGCAAAAAAAGACTTCTGGCTGGCTATTATAATTGCGCTTTTCGCCTCCTTTTTTGTTGTTCTTGTCCTTGGAAGATTAAAAACCATATTCCCTTATAAAAATTACTATGAAATAGTCGAAGAAGTATTTGGGGCAATTATAGGAAAAGGAATTATAACTTTATACGCCTGGTTCTTTTTTCATACGGGCGTCCTGATTTTAATGAACATAGTACAGTTTGCAACTACTGTTTCATTAATAGACACTCCACAGCTGCCTACGGCAATTTTTATAATAGGCCTAAATTGCTGGATGCTGAAATGCGGTGTTGAAACACTTGGCAGGTGGTCCTCCGCTTTTCTTTTGCCGGTTTTAATATTGATTCTTTTGTTTGTTCTTTTATTAATACCTGATATGGACATTAACAATTTAAAGCCTATACTATATGATGGAATACAACCTTTAATGAAAGGAACCTTTTCCATATTTACTTTCCCTTTCGGAGAGCTTGTAATTTTTACTATAATTTTTACCGCATTAAGAAAAAAGAACAGTTTTTACAAGGTGCTTTTTCTGGGTAATATAATTGGGTTTGTTTTTGTTTTCATTATTTCATTTTCAGTGGTTACGGTACTGGGTATTGAGAGAGCCAGCAGCCTTTATTATCCCACTTATACCACACTGCAAAGAATCAATATAGCAGGGGTGGTGCAGGGGCTTGAATTAGTTTTAACAATTGCTTTCGTATTGGCAGGTTTTCTAAAGGTATGTGTGTATCTGCTGTCTTCATGCCTTGGCATTGCAAAAATATTCAACTATGACGATTACCGTTTTCTGGCCGTACCCGTAGGATTGCTGGCGTTATGTTTTTCTGTTTTTCTATTTCCCGGCACCATCTCATTCCATGATTGGTCATTTGCCCTGTGGCCGGCATATGCAATAAGCTTTCAGGTACTCATACCTTTTACCCTATATGCCGTTGTGGAAATCAAAAGGGGCATACTGAAAAAAAAACAGGCAGCATAAAGCAGCTTTTATGCACCATTAGTATTCTTAATATCCTTTTGTTTTCTTTTATGCCTTTCGCTTGCAAGCCATATGCCAAATGGTATAGCGGCAAGATAAAAAGATATAAAATACTGATATGAAAAAAAGCCGAATTCCCACATGTCCAGGGTGGTTTCATAAATGATATAGGCCGCGCAGATAAACACTATACTGACAGGAGTAACAAATATCTTGTAATTGCTTACGTTAAAGAGTTTTGAAAGAGCTTTTGAAAAATAAAAAATTGTGACGGCAACCTTGACAAAACCTGCTGTTACGGTGGAGACTATTATTATTGGCTCCAGCCTTTGCAAAAGCTCGCTGGCCCTGATTTTGGTAACTACGTTGTGGGTTGGGAAAAGTGTTACTTCATAAATGTCCGGGCCAAGCACAAGCATTGTAGCCATCGAAACTCCTAATATAAGCAAAACAATCCAGAAAAGAGCCGTAAGGTAAACCTTGAAGGGCGATTTTTTCGTTTTGCCCCTGAAAAAAAACAGTGTAAAAAAAGCTGCTTCCGTAAAACCTATCGAATAAAAGGGAAGTGCCGACATTAAGACGGGCTTTATGCCTTGCTCCAAAACAGGAAGCACATTATACAGGTCCATCTGGGGTATAAGCAGTAAAATAACAATACTGGGAAGCGGCGCATTAAATAAAAAGAACAAATAGCTCCATCTGCAGAGGGTACTTTTAAAGCTGGTCTTACAGATGTAAATACACAAAATTGCAATAAAAATAATTGGTATAATAATAGGGGTTTCTTCTATTGATGTAGTTGTTACAAAATCACCATATGCTTTAAGTACGGACGCTCCTATTATCAATGCGGGAAACAGATAAACCAGTATTATTACATTAGACAAGGCCTTTCCTGCTACTTCTTCAAGTATCTGAAACAAATCCTTTCCAGGAAAAAGAGACATTATCCTGCAGTACATGATATAGAGTAAAAGTGAAAAAGCACCGCCTATTAAGATGGAAAGCCATATATCCTCACCTGCTTCCTTTCCAAACGGAACTATCAGGGATATTCCCGTAGCGGCTAAAACGATTAGTCTCATAAATCCTTTTTCTTCAATACCTTTACTCTTCATGCATTACCCTTTCATACCGGCATTTTTCTTTATTTTTATAATTATAAGCTCTATGTCGAGCAATTTGCGTTGTTATGATTTTCTTAATGGAGCATACTAAATTTAGTAGTATGAATAATAAGCATATACAACATTTAGTATGCCTTACTTGAAATTGATTAAGGCGCAAATTGCTTATGTCTTTAATAAATCCTTTTTCTTTTTGTTAACAATACAGCCAAACAAAATAATTATGGGCAGAACTACTTGAAATAAAAGGGCAAAATACGGCCAATATTCAAGATAAAAATCAACAACATCAGCCATTTCGGTATACAGCACAGTTGAAAAAATTAACGCCAGAAGGCATACCGGTGTAACAAAAGCCCTGTAGTCTCTCATTTTAAACACCCTTGTAATCCCTTTGACTACGGCAAGCAGTGAAATAGCAGCTTTCATATAACCTGTTATTATATATGAAACTACAGTAACTATTTCCATCCTTTGAATTATGTTTCCCAAATTTATTCTTTTCATTAACAAATATGAAGGGTAATATTCACCCATGGCCGCAGTTTCTCCAATAACAAGAATAACGGCAATTGTAAAGACTGTTCCAAGGCAGCCTCCAAAAACTGCTCCTTTTAACAGTGCTTTTATATTGTTTATTTTATTTTTAAAACAGTTAAATACCGTGGTGAATATAACCAGCTCGGTAAACGGAAAAATCAAAACCTTGAAGACTCCTTTAAAAAATGGTTTGTATCCGTTATATAAAACAGGTCTTATTCTATTAATATCCATTTCGGGAATAAGCAAAATCAGGGTAATAATTATCATTATAAAAATTATCAAAAAAAATAAATAGCTCCATTTTCCAATTGTTTCAACACCATCCTTTACAATCCATATGATAAGCAGCGTAATAAATAACATGGGAACCAGGTCCGGCGTTTGCTGCATATCGAATTGAGAAATATAGTCGGCTAAATTCCTCAGGATTATGGCCGACAGGTAAAATGCAAAAAGGGCATATGCAATAGCAATTGCCTTGCCCGCAATGTTTCCAAGTATTGTGTGTAAAATTTCATACAGGTTTTTATCCGGGTTTAAATATAGGATAAAGGAATAGGAAAGGATAAATGGAAGGGAAAATACAAGAGAAATGAAAACAGCCAGCCAGGCATCTCTGCCTGCTTCCAGACCAGGTATAAATATAATTGAAATACCTATTATAAACATTACTACCATGGAAAATCCCTGGCGCTGTGAAATTGTTTCCCTGTTCATTATTCAACCACCTTAATGGCTTCAAATGACAGTGCACTGCTGTTTATTTCAAATTCTACATTTATATTTGTTTTTATACCGGAAAAAACACTTTCCCATTCATGCTTTATTTCATTCCAGTATTTAGGCATATGGGCCCGGACATATTTTGCAAAATAAAAAATATCACTTTGAAAATTTTTTTGTACCTTTTCAATCACCTGTTCCATATCCCTTTTTAATTTATCTCCGGCATCTCTTCTCAATCCCTCCAGCACCTGTTTTTCCGCATAATTTGATATACCGTTAATCTCTGCTATGCCTGTTTTTATTTTTACATTGATATTCATGACAATATCCCCGTTTTCAAGCTCCGCTCCAACTTTTGTTTTGCTGTCAAATATTTCTAATGTAACAAATTCCTCCAGATCTTTCGACTTAACCTTAAAAAGTCCATGATTCATTTTATCTATAACAAACAAAAAGCTTTTTGTATCTTTTTCATCAAGCATTCCCACCATTTTGTCCTTTTTAAAAACTGCAGTTCCGCCGACCTGGATATGGTTTTCTTTTCCTTCCTTTATAAGCCTTACAACAGGAAGAGTGGGTGAGATGCCTTCGGCATTGAGAGCCTTTACAAATTCCCATAGCTGTACCCCGTAATATGTTGAAACAAATTCACTGTTTTTTATGCTTCTTGTAAGCTGGGTCGATTTTAGCGGGTGCCGCCTATCCTGTGCCGTTACCAAAACCTCCTTTCCCGAAGCCTCCTCCGATATGAAAAGCCACATGTCTCCTCTTAGCTCGGCATCCCTGAAAGGCATATCAACCAAAGGAATCAGCCCTTTTAAAGCGACATTTTTCCCAAGGACAACTACTTTTCCATGTCCCCAGAAGAGTTTTCTGCCTGTTTTAGTTATAAAATCCCTGACCGCATCAAAAGCAGTACTGCCATATGCAGAGAAATACCTGGCCTGCTGCATGTCCTTTTCCTCCGACAATGAAATAATTTCCGTGGTGATGCAGTACATACCGTTTGACTCCTCATAATCGAAAGCCGCACTTGTTACCAGGTGATACTCGTTAATTTCCTGGTAGCTCCAGCATCCTGTGAGTAATATGCTAAATACTGTTAATATAACTGGAATAATTATTTTTTTTAAATATCCTTTTTTCATGCATACCTCCATGGGTAAATCCTTCAAATACCAATATTTCACCGGTTTTGTTTTACCGCTTTCCAAACTGTCATTCCCTAATGCCGGTCACCGCCCTCACCAAATGTTCTATGGGCTCTGAGGGACTTGGTATTTTTACTCCCAGGGATAAAAGTATACTTAAAACAAATGCCGCGGCAAACAGTACCGAATAGAGGACCAGCTCTTTTTTTTGATTCTCTTTAACCATTGGAACAATTTCGATTATTCCAATAAGTAAAAATGCAATAACAACAAGTGCAACCATTTCCAAATTCCTCCCCAAAACAGGCATCCGATTATTTAACCGCAACAGGTTCCGATCTTAAAGCACTTCCCTTTATTGATATTTCAACATTTACATCCGTTTTAACAAAAGGAAATACAGCATTCCAGTCAGGTTCAATTCTTTTCCATACTTCAGGGTGCTCAATCTCGACCAGTCTGCCGAATCCAACGGCATCACACCCGCATTCCTGCTGAAGAACGGACATTAAATCCCCTATGTTTTCCTTTACTTTATTTTCAGCATCCTGTTTAAGCTTTTTTCTATTTTTTTTAGTTATAACATCAGCTTCACCGTCTATTCCAGCAATAACAACATCCATTTTTACATTTACAGACATTGTGATTTCATTACTTTCAGCCAACTGTGCTTTGGAGGTGATTTTTGTTTTGCTTTTCAATATCTCCAGAGTTACAACTGTTTCTTTCCCTTCATATTCACCTTTTATTACAAGCAATCCGCCTCTTAGCTTATCTTTTAAAATAAGCAGGATTTTAGTCTGTTCTCCGTTCAGCCATTTTTCAGGCTTTAAACCTTTTAATAATGCTTCTCCGTATACAACAGGTATTACGTTTTCTCCCTCTGCTTCAATCTTTACCGTAGGAAGCACCGGTGTTATTCCCTTACTTCCAAGGTCGTCCACAAATTCATAGCATGGTACGGATAAATATTTGGAAACACTTTTTTCATTCCGGGCTATATCTTCAAGGTAATATGATGTTATATTTTCTATCTGCACCCTGGTGTCGGTAAGAATTTCTGCAGCAGTATCCTCACCGGATAAAAAGAACCATATGTCGTCCCTGGTTTCAGAATCCCTTTTTATCCAATCTAAAACTCCTATAAATAAGTTTTTATTTTCCATTATACTCCTGCTGAAAATAATAATCTTGGTATGGCTCCAATATAACTTTTGGCCGGTAATTGCTATCAGGTTCCTCGAGGCGTCAAAAACGTCCCATCCCCGTCCCTGGTAGGTATCCGACAGGATAATGGTATTGTTTTGCTCCGTTCTTGCAATTGCTATTTCCACTGTCAGCACCAATTCATCCGTATCCTTGTCATAATCCAGTGCGGCTCCGGCAACTACCGATTTATCATTTATCTCCTTATAGTTCCAGCACCCTGTGAATAAAAGCATATACAATACTATAACAAGCAATACGCAGCTTTTTTCAGCTTTTTTTATTTTTCTCTCCCCTTTCCCTTATCATATTCATTTTACCTATAAGCTTGGGCCTGTAATTCATGACCCACCAGGGAGACCTTATAACCGTGTCCTTTACGTCCTGGAAATCCAGGGAGCCTATGTTTGCCATATAAGGTATTCCAAAGGATCTCATAGACATTAAATGTATAAACAGGCCTATTATCCCGAATATATACCCGTATAATCCCAAAAAAGCAGCAAGTCCCAAAAAAATAATCCTTATAATATTCAATACCCCTATCATTTTAGGAATTAAAAAGTTTGAAAGCCCGGTAAGCGCCACAATTATTACTATGGGTGCGCTGACTATCTTTGCCACTACGGCTGCTTCCCCCAATACAATGGCGCCTACAAAGCTTATGGTAGTACCAATTGGGGCAGGAAGCCTTGCCCCTCCTTCTCTTAGTATTTCAAAGGCCGCCAGCATTAATATTGCTTCTACAATAGTAGGAAAGGGCACACCCTCCCTTGAAGCATAAATACTGAGCAGCAAAGGTGTTGGAACCATTTCCTGGTGAAATGTTGTAAGTGCGACATATATGGCGGGCACACTGGTGGAAAGAAAAAATGCAAACCATCTTAAAAGCCTGTTAATACTGGCATAGAAAAAATTATAGTAATAGTCCTCACCGGACTGGAAATATTCCATAAATATAAAGGGCAGGGTTAAAACAAAAGGGGTGCCGTCGACAATCAACCCTATCCTGCCCTCCAAAATATTTCCTGCCACCTTGTCCGGCCTTTCGGTATGGCCTATTGTAGAAAAGGGTGAAAGGGGCGAATCCCTGATGAATTCTTCCACATATCCCGACTCAAGTATTGAGTCTATGTCTATATCCTCAAGCCTTTTATTAAGCTCTTTGAGTATTTTAGGATTTGCCAGGCTTTCAAGGTAGCAAACACATATTTTGGTTTTTGTACGCTTTCCAAGGCTTCTAAACCTGAATTTCAAATCAGGATTGGTAATCCTTCTTCTGATAAGGGAAATATTAATTAAAATTGACTCCGTAAACGCGTCCCTGGGACCACGAACAACATTCTCAGACAAGGGCTCGGAAATGCTTCTTATTTTAAAGCCTTTTGTATCTGCCAATAAAGCCTTGCTGCTGTCCCCTGCCAGAATCAAAGTATCTCCATAGAGGACAGAGCCTACAATTTTATCAACATCCGAGCTTATCTCAATATTTGCGTAGGTCACCGTATTTTCAATGTATTCAAGCATATTATCCTTATCAATTGCCTTATCCTGTTCCAGCAGGGGTTCAATTACGTTTTTATTCAACTCTAAGCTGTCAACCATATCCTTGGCAAATATTATGCATATTTTTACTCCGGCGGCATTTTTTATATCCAGATTCCTGTATATAATGGCATCATCTTTTTGGAATATGCCTTTAAAAAGAGACCTGTTTTTTTCAAATGAATCATGCAAGCTGGTTACTTCATTATAAGCCTTACTTTTCCTTGCCATGGGACGCTTTTTATTAATACGGTACATCATATCCTCCGAAAAAAATCTTATAATTACTGCATAGCTGTATTTTTCCATAATGTGCAGAGATTATACGGAGAAGCTTAAGAAGCTGTTGATTGTAAAAAAAAGCCGCCGGATTGACGGCGGCATTTTTTTATGTTTCTATCCCTGGTTTTTAGGTATTCTTATAATAAACTCAATATAACTGCCCCTGTCAAATTGGGCAGCTTTTGCATTTACTCCTGACTTTTTCATCAGCACAATTGCCTGCTTAATGGTATTTACAAAAATTCTAATGTCCTTAATTGCTCTGGTTAACTGCTTTTTACGTATTTCCTGCTGGTTTTTTACCCTGGTATACTTGTCTATTGCCTTTTCGATCAGCTCTTCGGTTCTTTTTACATTCAAGCCCCTTTCACATACCCTTTTTAGTACCTTTAACTGAAGCTGTTCGTCGTGAAGCTTCAATAAAGACCTTGCATGCCTTTCTGTAAGCTCGTTATCCACAAGGATTTTTTTAACAATTGGTGAAAGCTTTAAAAGCCTTATTTTATTTGCGATTGTAGATTGACTTTTCCCAATTTTAACTGCCAGCTCTTCCTGGGTAAGATTATGCTCATTTAGCAGATTTGAATAACCTTCTGCTTCTTCAAGATATGAAAGGTCTTCCCTTTGAAGGTTTTCTATTAAAGCCATTACTGCAGAATCATTGTCCGTAACATCTACGACAATTGCAGGAATTTCCTTCAAACCGGCCATTGTTGCAGCTCTCATCCTTCTCTCACCCGCAACAAGCTCATAATTGTTAAGAGAAAGCTTTCTGACATTTATTGGCTGAATAACTCCATATTGTTTTATTGAGTTGCAAAGTTCTTCGAGAGCCGGCTTGTTAAATTTTTTTCTGGGCTGGTATGGATTGGGACGAACATTATCAATTGGGATATAGACAATGTTTTTTTGTTTACCCTTTTTTTCAGGGTTAATAAATTTTACATTACTTTCCAGCATATAGCACCATCCTTTGAATTTTTCCCGGTTTTCTTGTGTCGGGCTTTCATACCGGGTTTTCTTATCTTTAGTTTTTTAAGACATATGGAGTAATAGCTATTCATTATTACTTCATACATCCTTAATCTGATTTGAATTCTTATCCAAACAGATGCCTGACACTTTGATCTATCAGATGATTCTATTCGCCACTTCTTTTTTTATCTCCTTCTTTTTATTCTAAGAATCGTTCGTCTTAATATGCTAATTTACTGCATTATATTGGTCATATCAACGGGTGTTTTGATGGTTTTCCTGCTTTCCTGGGATAAGATGTCGGAATTTGTCGAAACTTTCTAATAATAATTACATTTCTTTTAATATCACTTAAAGGTAATATTTCCCTTTTAATGTCTATAATTTCCCCGCCAAGAACCCTCAACACATTTTTTGAGGTCTTAATTTCTTCAATACTGCTGCCCTTCATGGCTATAAATAAGCCTCCCACTTCAACAAACGGCAGGCAGTATTCAAGCAAAACATTAAGTGATGCAACAGCCCTGGCGGTACAAACCCGGTATTTTTCCCTATGCTTTATATCTCTTCCCAGGTCCTCTGCTCTGGCATGTATTGCCCATATAGCTTTTAATTTCAATTCTTCATTTACCTTATTCAAAAATTTTACTCTTTTTTCCAAAGAATCTATTAAAGTAACTTTAATATCACTTCTCATTATTTTTACAGGTATGCCCGGAAATCCGGCACCCGTACCAATGTCTGCACAATTTTCACAATTATCCGGTATATGGGGGATAATGCTTATCGAATCTAAAAAGTGTTTTATAATAATATCCTTTTCGTCTTCAATTGCAGTAAGATTCATCTTTTTATTCCATTCAACCAGCAGTTCTTTATACTTAAAGAATTGATTTTTTGTTTTATTATCTATCTCAAATCCCATTTTCCTGCACCCGTCAGAAAGGAACTCTTCAAACCGGCTTTTATACACTTTTGTTCCTCCCATACATTTGTTCAAGGAAAATAAGCAATACTGAAATATCTGCGGGAGACACACCTGATATCCTCGAAGCCTGTCCCACAGAACCAGGCTTTACAGCGTCCAGCTTTTGTCTTGCTTCCAGCCTGAGCCCTTTAATCTCCATGTATTTTATATCCCTCGGCAGCTTCTTTCTTTCCAGCTTCTTAAACTGGCTTATCTGCATCATCTGCCTTTTTATATAGCCCTCATACTTAACTTGTATGGATACCTGTTCCCTTTCACTAAAAGCAAGGCCGGGCATTTCATTATCGATTTCCAAAAAATCGTCATATTTTATCTCAGGCCTTTTAAGGAGGTCTGCCATGGCTATTCCACTTTTAATTCTGGAGCTGTTTCTCTTTTCCAGAAAATTATTAATTCTCTCAGAAGGAGGCAGCGTCTTTTTTTTCAGCCTTTCAATCTCATGGAATATTCTCTCCTTTTTATTCTCAAAGCTTTTATACCTTTCATGCCCTATAAGCCCTACGGTTTTTCCCAGGGGCGTCAATCTAAGGTCTGCATTGTCCTGTCTCAAATAAAGCCTGTACTCAGACCTTGCGGTGAGCATCCTGTATGGCTCACCGGTGCCCTTTGTGACAAGGTCGTCAATCAGGACTCCTATATATGCCTGGGACCTGTCCAATATGAGGGGTTCCTTGCCGCTTACGGCCATGGCCGCATTGATTCCTGCAATCAAGCCCTGGGCCGCCGCTTCTTCGTACCCGGAAGTACCGTTTATCTGCCCGGCACAAAAAAGACCCCCTGCATCCTTTAATTGAAGGGTAAGCATTAATTGCCGGGGATCAATGCAGTCATATTCTATGGCATAGGCACTCCTCATAACCATTACACCGGAAAGTCCCGGAAGAGTCCTTACCATATCCATCTGCACATCCTCCGGCAAGCTGCTGGACATGCCCTGCAAATACATTTCCTGGGTTTTAAGTCCCATTGGCTCAACAAATATCTGGTGCCTGTTTTTATCTGAAAATCTGACAACCTTATCCTCAATGGACGGACAATATCTTGGTCCCACCCCTTCTATCCTGCCTCCATAAAGGGGAGATCTGTCAAGATTATCCCTTATAATCTTATGGGTTTTTTCATTTGTATAGGTAAGCCAGCACAAAACCTGGTCCCTATCAAGGGTTTCATTTGTAAATGAAAACGGTGTAATCTTTTTATCTCCGGGCTGCTCTTCCATTTTTGAAAAATCCAGGCTCCTTTTGTTTATCCTTGCAGGTGTTCCCGTTTTAAACCTCATAAGCTTAAGGCCTAATTCCTTCAAACTGTCTGAAAGCTTGTTGGCAGGAAATAACCCGTCCGGACCGCCGCTATAGCTAAGATCACCTATAATTATTTTACCTTTTAAAAAGGTTCCCGTAGCCAGTATGGCTGCGCTGCATTTATATACAGCTCCCGTATGGGTTTTAACTCCTTTTATTTTTTTGTTTTCGTCTACAAGAATATCAATGACTTCAGTCTGCTTTACATCAAGGTTTTCCTGGCTTTCCAGCGTATTTTTCATAAAGCTCTGGTATTCTCTCTTATCTATTTGCGCGCGCAGTGAGTAAACGGCAGGGCCCTTTGCCAAATTAAGCGTCCTTGACTGTATAAGAGTATTATCCGCAGCAATTCCCATCTGCCCGCCAAGAGCGTCAATTTCCCTAACAAGGTGACCCTTTGCCGTCCCGCCTATGCTTGGATTACAAGGCATATTTGCAACAGAATCAAGATTAATTGCAAATACAATTGTACTGCACCCAAGCCGCGCAGAAGCAAGGGCCGCTTCACATCCTGCATGCCCCGCACCTACAACAACAACATCATATTCACCTGCAATATATTCCACATCAATCACCTTTTGTATGATGAGTATTCTGCGCCTATTTTCCTATGCAAAACCTGCTGAAAATCTGATTTAAAACCTCTTCTTCAACTGATTCTCCCGTAATTTTCCCTATACTTTCCGCAGCATTTCTTATATCAATTGTCATAATGTCAAGGGGCATACCCTCATCATAGGAATGCAGGGCACCTTTTATAAAATCATCGGCCTCATCAATAAGCTTTTTATGCCTTATATTTGTTATAAGCACTTCCTTATCGGAAATAATACTGTCTGCTTCAAACATACCTGTTATTTTACTTTCAAGTTCTTCAATTCCTACGTTATTCTTAAGGGACATTTCAACGAAAAGTTTTTCCTTTAATAATTCACTTCCTGTAACACCTTTTGATAAATCCATTTTATTTATGACTATAATGTGTTTTATTTTTTCTATTGACTTTAAAAAATTTTCTTCTTCAGCATTTATATTTTCAGAAGCATCAAGCATTACAATCAAAAGGTCCGCTTCCCCTATTTCCTTATGTGTTCTTTCTACTCCTGTTTTTTCCAATACGTCTTCGGTCTCCCTTATTCCTGCCGTATCGGTAATCACTGCGGGAATACCGTTAATATTAATAATTTCTTCTATGGAATCTCTCGTTGTACCGGGAATATCACTTACAATTGCCCGGTTTTTACCTGACAGCCTGTTTAGAAGTGAAGATTTTCCCACATTTGGTCTTCCCACAATTACAATTTTCAATCCCTCTCTCAGTATCCGTCCCCTTTCAAACCTTGATGAGAGCTTGCCAATCCTTTTTTGAATATCCGAAAGGGAACCGGCCAACTGTTTTTCCGTCAATTCATCTATATCATGCTCGGTAAAATCAACAGTTGCCTCAATATGTGCAATTATGGAAATAAGCCTGTCCCTTATATCCTTAAGCTCATGGGATAAATCACCTTCAAGCTGCCTGACGGCCTCCCTGGAGGCTAATACGGTTTTTGAATTTATTATGTCAATAACAGCTTCTGCCTGGGATAAATCTATACGTCCGTTTAGAAAAGCCCTTTTGGTAAATTCTCCCGGATATGCAGGTCTTGCACCATATTCAACCAGCAGCTTAAGTATTCTTTTCTGTACAACCATGCCGCCGTGACAATTTATTTCTACCGTATCCTCCCTGGTAAATGTATTTGGCCCTTTAAGCTTCACCACCATCACTTCATCCACTGTTTCAAGGTTTAAAGGGTCAACAATCCTGCCGTAGCTTACTGTGTGGGACTTAAGGTCTTCAAACCTTGCGGACCCTGAAAAAAGCCTGGAAACAATTTTAAATGACTTGCTTCCGCTTAATCTTATAATAGCAATAGCTCCTGTACCATAAGCTGTCGATATGGCTGCTATTGTATCATCATAAAACAAAAATTTCATCTCCCGTTTAAATGGAGCAATTCGCGTTATTATTATTTTTTAAAATGATAAATGCGCAAATTGCTCCATTTAAAATCATATTAACTTCTATGAAAACAGAATTTCAAGCTTTGTGCTTCCAACACTTAGCTACTTTAAGCAAATAACAACTTTACGATTGGGTTCATCTCCCACACTGTAGGTTTTTACCCTTCCGTTTTCCTGCAAGGTTGAGTGTATAATCCTTCTCTCATATGGATTCATAGGCTCTAAAGTAACGTTTCTTCTGTTTTTCACCACTCTGTCCGCCAGCCTGTTGGCCAGGACCACAAGAGTATCCTTCCTCTTTGAACGGTAGTTTTCAACATCTACAACCACCCTGGTATATTTATCGGTATCCTTATTTACAACAAGGCTCACAAGGTATTGGATAGCATCAAGGGTCTCTCCCCTTCTTCCGATTATTATTCCGCTGTCCTTTCCATGTATGTCTATATAGATAGTATTATCTTCTTCATTTACAGACATACTTGCAGCTACTCCCATTTTCTCAAAAATATCATTTAAGAAGTCACATGCAATGTCACTGACACTTTCCATCAGGGTAACCCTTACTTTCGCCTGTTTTGAACCAATTATTCCAAGAAGGCCCTTGTTGCCTTCATCCAAAACCTCAATTTCCACATCATTTTCTGAAACTCCGAGCTGCCCAAGGGCTGATTCAATTGCTTCCCTGACAGTTTTACCGGTTTTTTCAACAGAATTAATCATTTATTATCCGGCTCCTCCTTTTTTTTCTTTATAAACTTATTTATATACAATTGCTGGAAAATCTGAAATATATAGCTTGCAATCCAGTATAAGCCCACACCTGCAGGCAGCTGGAAAGAAAAAAGCAGTGTAAGTGCAGGTCCTACATAAAGCATTGAATTTGCCATGGAGCTTGACGTTCCACCCTTACCAGCGTCGGCCGTCTTGGGCGTCATCATTTTAGATGATATGTATGTGGTTATTACACCCAGAATAGGAATCAGCAAAAGCGGAAGGTATACAACCGATTCTTCTCCAAACAGCTTTGTGCTGTCAATGGTCGGATTAAGTCCTAAGTTAAGTCCTAAAAAATTAAAATTAATCAGCTTTTCCGGATTTATAATTTCGGAAAACTGCTTTAATTCTTCTATGTGTTCATTAAAATAATTAATTATATCAATTTCCCGGTTGTGTGACTGAAGCGGCTCACCTATTACCGACGAAACATATTCGGAAAGTGTATTAATGGAATCTGATCCAAGCTTCATCAAATGCTGCAGGGGATGCCTTATAACCTGGAAAAGTGAGAATATTATCGGCATCTGAATAAGAAGGGGAAGACATCCCCCCGCAGGATTGACCTTGTTTTCCTGGTATACTCTCATCATTTCCTTGTTCAGTTTTTCCTTATCGTTTTTATATCTTTTTTGTATTTCCTTTATTTTAGGCTGTATTTCCTGCATCTTGCTGGCGGACTGCGTCTGCTTTATTGTAAGAGGCAGCAGCAGCATCTTTACTACAACCGTAAACAATATAATAGCCAATCCGTAATTCCCAAAAGCTATGAAGTTATATATAAAATGAAGTATACTGCCCAGAGCCTGGGATAAAATCGTAAAAGGGTTCATAACTGTTTCTCCTTATCTTTAATTACCGGGTCATAACCGCCGTCATTAAAAGGATGGCATTTCAGTATCCTTATAAGTGTCATAAAGCTTCCCTTAAATACTCCAAATGCTTTTAAGGAATCAATGGCATATTGGGAGCAAGTGGGATAAAATCTGCAGCTTGGCTTTTTTAAAGGAGAAATGTACCTTCTATATAATTTTATGATATATATAATTATACCGGACATAAATTAAAGTCACCTCTTTTAAAGTACACCCTGATTTTTTAAAAGGTATTTCATTTCTTTTCCAAGCTCATTGAAAGTAGGAAGCTTATCTACCGATCTTGCAACGAAAACTAAATCATATCCCGTATTAACATTTAGTTCCAACAACCTGTAATTTTCCTTTATAATTCTCCTGAACCTGTTCCTTTTGACACTTTTACCAACCTTTTTACTGGTGGTTATTCCCAGCCTGTTATTATCATATCTGTTTTTCAAAGTATACAGGACTATATACCTTCCCGACTTTAAGCTTCCTTTCCTGTATACTCTTTTAAACTCGTAATTCATTTTTAACGAATCGGTTCTTTTCATTTAAACCCTTTCCATTCTCGTCTTCCCGTCTGCAAAATAATAATCCCAAAGACCAATGAAAAGGCTATTGAAGTAAACGACAGGCTTTTTCAATCCCGGCGAATCCAACACTTAAACAAAAAGACCACACTTTTCATGCGGTCTTACGCTGAAAGTACTTTTCTGCCTTTTAACCTGCGCCTTTTCAATACTTTTCTCCCACTTTTGGTCTTCATTCTCTTCCTAAAGCCATGCTCTTTTTTCCTTTGCCTCTTTTTGGGCTGGTATGTCATACGCATCTTTCCAACACCCCCATTTCATATTTATCCTTTTCAATATACCTCATATTTTACTACAGGCATATTAACATTTTTCCCCAAAACCAAAAAATTAATTACTTACGTATAAATAATGCCTTTTTAAAGACACCAAACCAATTATATATTATAACTTAAAACAGTGTCAAGAATTTAATCAAGCGAGCAATTTGCGTTGTTATGATTTTCTTAATGAAACATACTAAATTTAGTAGTATGAATAATAAGCATATACAACATTTAGTATGCTC
>JANQLN010000119.1 GCA_028280575.1 Clostridia bacterium | reverse complement strand
TGCAAGCGAGTAAGTGCCGGATTCCTCAATCCTCCGCCTCGTCTTGCAAAAATCATCCTCGCCGCAAATCCAATATTTTAAATGACGCAAGGTACTAGTATGCTGTTACATAAAACTTATTAAGGGGCAAATGGTTTACTTTATCAGCATTGCGTCCCCAAAGCTGTAAAACCTGTACTTTTCTTTCACGGCTTCCTGATATGCATCCATAATATTATCCCTTCCTGCAAGTGCGCTTACAAGCATTATCAGCGTGGAGCCGGGAAGATGGAAATTTGTAATAAGCGAATCCACCACCTTAAAATTATACCCGGGATATATGAAAATATCTGTCAAGCCGTTACCGGGACTTACAGTTCCATTGCTTTTTCCAACTGTTTCAAGAACCCTGCTGCTGGTTGTACCAACAGCAATTATCTTCCCTCCGTTAATTTTGGTATCATTTATCATTCGGGCAGCTTCCTCATCAATATTGTAATATTCGGAATGCATTTCATGCTCCTCTATTTTTTCACTTTTTACAGGCCTGAAAGTGCCCAAGCCTACATGCAGAGTAACTTTTGCAATTAATACACCCTTTTCCAAAAGCCCTTTCAAAATCGACTCGGTGAAATGGAGTCCTGCTGTCGGCGCAGCCGCCGACCCTCTTTCCCTGGAATAAACGGTTTGATACCTTTCAGAATCATCAAGCTTGCCCGTTATGTACGGAGGAAGCGGTATTACCCCCACCCTGTCGAGTATTTCTTCAAATATCCCGTCATAATAAAACCTGGCCAGCCTGTTGCCCTGCTCAACAACTTCCACTATCTCCGCTTCAAGCTCACCTTCCCCGAAAATGAACCTTGAACCCGGCCTGGCCCTGCGCCCGGGCTTTAGAATGATTTCCCATATATCCTTACCCACGCTTTTAAGCAAGACAAATTCTATTTTTCCTCCAGTATCCTTTTTTCGGCCCAGAAGCTTTGCAGGTATAACCCTTGTGTCATTTATAACAAGGCAATCACCCGCATTTATATATTTATGAATATTCTTAAAAGCTTCATGATTAATACGGCCTAAGCCTTTATCCAGCACAAGAAGCCGTGAATGGCTTCTTTCCGGAAGAGGCTGCTGTGCTATCAGTTCCTGGGGTAATTCATAATTGAAAATATTTTTATCCATTTCACTACTCCACCTTTGTTCCCGGATAATAGTGCCGGAGGATTTCATCAAAGCGAAATCCCTCAACGGCCATTCCCTTTGCACCTTCCTGGCTCATACCTACCGCATGCCCCCAGCCTTTGCCCGTAATCTTTATTGTATTTGGAGTGCCTTCTAAAATACCTTTATACCCTGCTCCAATTACCGACAGATTTTTGGCATGCTTTGTAAATATTGCTGTTCCATAAGCACTTACAACCTTTTTGTTAACAGTTGTAGAACTATATATATTATCATCTGAAGAAACCATAAACATACCTTTACCCATATCAACATCAAAAAGCTGGCTGTAAAGGGAAAAAACCGTTCTGCAGTTATTATTTTTAAAGGTTTCGCTACCCTTTGTACCCTTTACTTGCATTTCAATAACTCTTCCTGCTTCGGAACGTTTGGTAACATCAATACTGGTAAGTCTTCCTATGTCGGAACCACGCCGCTTCATTATTTCTTCTATTTCAATTGGAGAAAATTCCTTATTCCAATTGTAATTCCATGAGTTTTTTCCTTCATACTGGTCTAAAACACTTACAAGATAAGGAAATTTCCCTCCCCAAACATTGGAGACATTCTCGGTCATGCCGCCGCTTGAGCTAAAATAGAATGTTGTGGCCGGCTTTCCCTTATATGTAACTATTTTTCCCTTTGTCCCGTCCACGGCAGCATTTGTTGACGCCCTTTCTACGGAATATCCTTTGTATACCTGGCAGACAGGCCGTGCACAAAGATTGAAGCCTAAATGTGCGTGTTTATCCATATTATTCAAAACATAGGTTCTGGCAGCAACTGCCTGCGCCTTTAATGCCTCGGTATGAGAATTGCTTTGTATCTCACATGGTACAACTCCATATAGGTAATCCTCAAGGCCAACATGGTTTATTACCGTCATGTCCCTTCCATTTACTATTTTGATTTCAATTGCCCCTCTGTACTTGCTCCCGTTAACCGAAATTACATTTGCACCGGGTACTATGTAAAGAAGGCTGTCCCTTTTCAAAACAATACTGCCGTCCTCAGATTTAACAAGAAGCCTTTTATTTGACGTACTGTCTTTAGTTATCGTTATACTTTTGCTGCCGTCATATTTCCAGAGTAAACTGCCCTTTGTTCCGCTGGAATATATTCTAACACCCTTTGAGGAGGACAGCTTTAAATTTGCAACCGTGTTATTATACCCTCCCTTCTCGTCATTATAATAAAGGCCTATGCGTACTTTATCAGGTATGCCGGCCTTTGCGTCCACATTTGGAACAATGACAAAACCAAATATTAAAACCATTGTTAAAATCAATATTTTTATCTTCATTTCCTCACCTTTACCTTTGTCTTTTGATGCCATAGGGCAAAATTCTGTATGAAACGACTTTAATTCTTGCATTATGGCGTTACACATATAATTTTATTCGACAAATATTTATTTTTTCCTTCATTTTCCTCGAATTTAAATATTTTTTGTGACTGGTTTTTTAATTTGACACCGGTATGCAAGAATGTTATTATTAATAAAAAATAATTTTTAAGGCAATTGATAGAGGCGCATTTTTTATGAATATGTCTGCGGAGAATTCAGGGATTCGAAGAAGCGGATTGAAAGGAAAAAATGCCGAAGGAAAGCTTTACCTTGGATAACTTTTTCCTGGCTGCAGGATAAACAGTCCTGCAACTGTCATCTATACTGCGGAGTATTTGCAAAATTATGTGTAACAGCCAAATATATGAAAATTCATACTGTGCAATATGAATTTCCATATAGTAAACTGCTGCAAAAGGTGGAGAGCTATCAGTCCTTACGTAAAACTTAAAAACAAAGGTTTTGCAATCGGACTGCTGGTATATTCTATCTGATGTGATGGTTGAATACCAGCTTTTTATTTGCAGTTTGGAGCAAATTGTCACTTGGAGGTTTTTGTACATGAAAAAGTTTGATTTTGCTATTGTTGGGGCTACTGGAATGGTTGGCAGAACATTTATAAAGGTATTGGAGGAAAGGAATCTTCCTATAAATAAAATTTACTTTCTTGCTTCCAGCCGTTCGGCAGGCAAAAAAATATCCTTTTTTGATAAGGAGTACACCATAGAAGAGCTTTCGGAAAAATCCTTTGACAAAAACATTGATATTGCCCTGTTTTCCGCGGGTGCGGCTGCCAGTAAGAAGTTTGCGCCAATTGCGGCTTCGAAGGGCTGTGTGGTTGTCGACAACAGCAGTGCCTGGAGAATGGATTCCCAGATTCCCCTTGTGGTGCCTGAAGTAAATCCCCAGGATATCAAATGGCATAACGGAATCATAGCAAATCCCAACTGTTCTACCATACAGGCAGTTGTTGCACTAAAGCCCTTGCAAGACGAATATACTATTAAAAGGATAGTTTATTCCACTTATCAAGCGGTTTCAGGTGCAGGTTTGCAGGGATACAAGGACCTGGAGAACGGCATTAAGGGAGAAGCTCCGAAAAAGTTTCCCCACCCTATAGCAGGTAATTGTTTGCCTCATATTGATGTATTTCTTCCAAATGGTTACACCAAGGAAGAGATGAAGATGGTGAATGAAACCAGAAAAATACTGGGTGTGCCTGATATGAAAATTACTGCCACTACGGTGCGTGTTCCTGTTTTTGACAGCCACAGTGAATCAATCAATGTTGAATTTGAAAAACAATTTGACCTGGATGGGCTTAAGGGAATACTTAAAAACGCTCCGGGGATAATTGTGAAGGATGATCCTGGAAGCAGTGTTTACCCCATGCCGGTTGACACAGCCGGCCGTGACGAAACCTTTGTAGGAAGGATAAGGCGTGACGAAAGCGTTGAAAACGGCGTAAACCTCTGGGTTGTTGCGGATAATATAAGAAAAGGGGCCGCTACAAATACGGTACAGATTGCACAGGAATTGATTAAAATGTGGAATGCCTATGGAAAAAGCAAGAGTTAAAAAACTAAAGCAGTAAAATTGACACTATATCTTTAAGAAAAAAACAAAATTTTGTTAAGGAGATGTTTATTATGAAGAAAACAGTATTTACCGGTGCGGCAACGGCACTGGTAACACCTTTTGACAAAAGCGGAATAAATTTCGAAGTACTCGAGGAGCTTATTGAATTTCAAATAAACGGAGGTATTGACTGCATACTTATTTGCGGCACTACAGGCGAAGCTTCTACCATGCCCGACAGCGAACATAAGGAAGCAATAAAATTTGCCGTAGACAAAGTGAACGGAAGACTTCCTGTAATTGCAGGTACGGGAAGCAATCACACCGCCCATGCCATAGAGCTTAGCAAGTATGCGCAGCAGGCCGGAGCCGACGCAATACTTACAGTTACGCCTTATTACAATAAAACAACCCAGGAGGGCCTTTACGAACACTTTAAAGCAATAGCAGGGAGCGTTGATATCCCGGTTATCCTGTATAATGTACCGACCCGTACCGTTCTTAACATTGATCCGGACACACTCAGCAAGCTTGCCGGGATTGATAACATTGTCGGCATTAAGGAATGCAACCTGGGACAGGTAGGAGAAACCGCAAAGCTGTGCGGTGAAGATTTTGCAATTTACTCCGGGGATGACTTCCAGGTGCTTCCCATGCTTGCATTTGGCGGGAAAGGCGTAATTTCTGTTGTTGCCAATCTGATCCCCGGGGATATGCACCAACTGGTAGCCAGGTTTTTAGACGGGGATATCAAGGGAAGCAGAGAATTACAGCTTAAAATACTTGATTTGACAAAGGCTCTCTTTTCGGTGGTCAACCCCATAGCATTAAAAAAAGCAATGCGGATCAAAGGATTTAATGTTGGGAATTTAAGACTGCCGCTTACGGAACTGGATGAAGAAAACACTAAAAAGCTAAAGGCTGCAATGAAGGAATATGGAATGATTTAGCACAATAATCGTTTAAGTTGTTTCTCTTATTTTAAGACAAGGATGTGAGCTAATGATAAATATATTGTTGAGCGGTTGTAACGGAAACATGGGACATGTGATTACCAGTGTCTCGGATAAGTTTCAACAGCTCAAAATAGCGGCCGGATATGACATTAATACTGAAAAATACTGTTATTATAATATTTACGACAATCCGGAAAAGTGTACTGAAAAATTAGATGTCTGCATTGACTTCTCCCATCCTGCAGCTTTCGGTATAATACTTGGCTACTGCAAAAGTAATAAAATACCCCTGGTAATGGCAACGACAGGTTTGTCAAAAGAACAGCTTATGGAACTTGAGAATGCTTCCTCAAACATGCCGGTGTTTTTTTCAGCCAACATGTCTCTTGGAATCAATATGCTTGTCAGGCTTGTGAAGCAGGCGGCAAAAAAGCTGCATGAAAACTTTGATATTGAAATAATCGAAAAGCACCATAACCAAAAGATAGATGCTCCAAGCGGTACCGCATTCTATATTGCAAATTCAATAAATGAAGAACTTGACCAAAAGTACCAGTATGTATTTGACAGGCATTCCTACAGGAAGAAAAGGGCTAAGGATGAAATAGGCATACATGCGGTTAGAGGCGGAACTATTGCAGGTGAGCATTCAGTTATTTTTGCCGGCAATGATGAAATCCTTGAAATAAACCATAGTGCCATATCCAAAGAGATCTTTGCAATTGGTGCGTTAAAAGCTGCAATATACCTTCATGATAAAAAGCCCGGAATGTACAGTATGGATGACCTGCTGGCCCTATAATAAAAAAGATGAAGGGCAATCCTGAGATTGCCTTTTTTCTTTATTTATGAATCTTTTTCACCTTCGTCATCATCATCTTCTTCATATTCCTCATCATCTTCTTCCTCTATTTTATCAATTATATACTTTTTGAGCTTCGGATAAGCATAAAAATTTGTAGTATATCCCATAAAGCTGACAGTTATAAAAATAAACAATATTATGCCTATTACAGGATAGAAAAGAAACGATGCCTGTATAAGCAGAAATACGAGCAGTAATATTCCCAGGTTTGGCAGGAATTTAGCCAGTGAAAAAATCAGTGCATTTTTATAAATTTGTTTTACTGTGAGCTTAAAAGTTACAAGCATTGGATAAATATAAATATGCATCATAAGGAATATTACAAAGGCGAGGATCAAAAAGCCGGAAGCAATTGAGGTTAATACGGTTGCACCTTCATAGCTGCCGTAAAAATTTATTGCAATTCCAAACAGGATAACCATCAGGAAATCAATAAAGGAAATAATCATGCTTTCCTTGAAATTTTGCTTGGCAGCATCTTTAAAATCCCACCACAAAAATGCATGCTCTTCTCGTGAGAAATTCCTTAACACATACGTAAAACCTGCCTGGGCGGGTCCTATTGTTATAACAGGCACACAAACCAGGAATGCTCCCAGAGAAAATCTTAAATACAAATCACTAAGCATATCATCAGGTGTCAATGCATTCTGGAATATGAAATGAGTTGCTATAAACATTGCCGCAAGTGCAGGTATATTGAATATCAAAAACATAATGTTCAATCGTATAAGCTTCCAGAATTTTCTGAAAAAAACCTCAAAAAATAATATTATTTTTGCTTTTGGGGGAGCATCTTTATCAACACCCGGCCCTTCCTTTGTATAATCAAAAAAACCAAAAAATCCTGCCATTTATCAAAACCACCTTTAAGCTATATTTAAATGCATCAATCTCTAACTATATTTATTTTAACAGCATTGTACTGGTTATTCAACAAGCATTTAATTTAAGAAATTTGCACCTTTATCAGTCTTATGCAAAGAATATACCAAATGTTGTACACCTTATTATTCATACTACTAGATTTAGTATTTTTAGTTTAAAAAAATGTTAAATCACAAAATGATTTATTTGTACCGGAACTATTAATATGGTCAATGCCACCGCACAAAAAAAACCTGTTTTTATATTCGTAAAAGTTTTGGCAAAATGTATTGACACGGGTTTAATATGCTAGTATAATCATATTTGCGCATCAAGGGTTTATTATATATTCAATATGCGGATGTGCTGGAACTGGCAGACAGGCACGTTTGAGGGGCGTGTGTCGAATGGCGTATGGGTTCAAGTCCCATCATCCGCACCAAAAACCTTAAACCACAGGCCAAAAAGGCTTCGTGGTTTTTTCATGCCCAAATCAAAAGGACCGGATACCTTACAAAATTTTCCTATGAGCTTTTGACTTGCAGCCAGAATCCTAAGGTTTTAACAATTGAAAGTATTTATCATATATTGCCTTTAAGGCCTATACTTTCAGCGGACTTTTTCATACCGTTGATTGTTTCATTTATTACATCCCCTAAGTCCATGCCAAGCATTTGGGCACCTTCAGCTATGATTTCCCTGTTTACTCCTGCTGCAAAGCTCTTTTGATTCCATTTTTTCTTAACAGACTTCACTTTCATATCCAATATGCTTTTGCTTGGCCTCATCAAGGCAGTTGCTGCTATAAGTCCTGTCAGCTCATCAATGGCATAAAGAACCTTTTCCATCTTTTGTACAGGCTCGACATCATTGCATATTTTCCAGCCGTGGCTTATCACTGCCCTTATGTATTCTTCGGGCCAGCCCTCTTCCTCCAGGATTTCCTTTGTTTTATGGCAATGGTTTTCCGGATATTTCTCATAATCCAGATCGTGAATTAATCCTATGATACCCCATTTATCAGCATCTTCATCAAACAGCCCGGCAAAATGCTTCATTACCGATTCTACACAGAGTGCGTGCTTGATAAGGCTTTCGTTTTCATTATACTTTTTTAATAAACTCAAAGCTTCTTCTTTTGTGGGTTTTTTATTCTCCATTGCATATACCTCATTTCATATAATATATTCCATAAGTATTTTATACATAAAATTTTGATTTTTCAATAGTACAGGGAAGGAGAATCCAACAACAAAATCGGCTAACATATGATAGTTTAAATAATAAAAACTATCCGGCTCAAAATATAAAGAGTAAATTTCATCCTTTCAGCTATGTTAATTTTCAAAAGTAGTTGCATTTTTTCCTCGTTTTGGATATAATTTTGCTATGGGAAAAATTATATAAGGACCAATTGCGGTTCCCGGATGTAAGGAGCATCCGAGAACTATACGCGTAGGCATCAGCTACACATATAACAGCAATATGCCGCCACAACAAGTCCGACTGTTATTATAAAGCATTTTCGCTGTTTTTTCAACGGCTTTATCAAAGGCACATGTGTAGAATATTAAAACCCTGCGCATATGCCTTTTTAATTTTTCCCTTCAATAAATATTGAAGGGAGATTGTTGATATGGATAACAAAAAAGAAGTAAAGGGATTTGAAAGATTCGCTGCGTCATGCGAGGTGGACAGGCTGAGGCAGCTTGACCTTGCTTTTGAGGAAAGCGTAGAAGCTTGCGAATGTGAGAAAAGGAAGGATGAGCTCTATGAAAAGCTTAAAGGCGCGCTTCCCGGGGATATGGTTTTGGATTTAAGCAGGTATGCCGATGCCTGCCTGTGGCAGAGGACCTTAACCAGGATGTTCTTTTACAGGAGCGGCTTAAAGGACGGTACGGCCCTTTCAAAAATGCTTTCTCCAGGCAGTGAAAATGTGAGGCTGGACATAAACATAGTATAGCCTTTTCCGGGCATAAAGCCGGCAGCCGGAGCATTTCCGGCATACCGGCTTTTTTTCCCGACAGCGTATAAAAAGTGGAAACTACCTGGCAGTTTTTTTTAATATAATTTCATCAAAATCCTGTATTGCATTTGTAAATCTTTTTGTAATTTCCTGCGGCCTTGTAATAGCGGAGCCTACAATAACGCTATAAGCTCCATTTTTAAAGCACTTAACCGCATCCTGGGGTGAAACAATTCTTCCCTCGGCAATAACAGGTATTCTAATTGTCTTACTAAGCCTTGAAATAAGTTCAAAATCCGGACAATCACATTTTGGACTGTAATCCGTATACCCGGACAAAGTAGTGGATACCAGGTCAGCTCCAAGTTCAAAGGCGTTTTTTCCCTCCCTGTAATCGGAAATGTCTGCCATTGCAAGCTTCCCGGCCTTATGGATATGCATAATAATTTCTCTAATAGTAGTATTATCCGGCCTTTTGCGTAAGGTCGCATCAAAAGCTATTATATCAGCATCAGCCCGGATAAGCTCTTCAACCTCCTTTAACGTTGGAGTTATATATATTTTAGAATTTTTATATTCATTCTTAATAATACCAATTATAGGCAAATCAACCTGCTCGCGAATTTTCAAAATATCAGCTACCGTATTTGCCCTAATGCCTACAGCTCCTCCTTTATATGCCGCCAGTGCCATTTTGCTCATAATCAGGGGACTGTGTAAAGGTTCATCTTTTAATGCCTGGCAGGAAACTATCAATCCATTTTTAATATTCCCAAGTATTAATTCATTTTTCATTTTTAAACTTCTCCCATCAAAAATTATTTATAACGGGTTTTAACAAGAAAACCCTTTATTTAAATTGCTTTTTTCATCATTCAAGCCTATTTCTATATCAATCTCAAACATCCTGTCCCAGGGTGTATAAACTTTTTTAATATCAAGCTTATAATTCTTAAACTCTTTTAAAAACTTACCGTAAATGATTTTTAATTCATTTTTTATCATATTGTTTACAGTTTTCCGGTGACCCTTAAGTGAAGACGGATGGAGCCCAAATCCAGGAAGGTACTTTTTAGTTATTTCCCCTCTTATGATGCTTTGATACGCCCAGTCATCCAAATACCTTTGCAGCAAAAACCTTTTATGTGCCAGCTTATTAAAGTTTTCGTTTATAATTGCAACCATGGCATGTGAAATAACCGTACCCAGACTATTCCCACAAGTGTTCCAGCCCGCATATCCGTAAAGCTTGTAATAGAGCTTCCTTTTAATGAGCATCTTTACTAATTGACTGTCTCCGCCGTTTAAATAAGCAACATCGGCAATGGCACAGGGAATACCTTTATTAACATAAAACTCTAATGCTTCTGCCATTTCTCCAAGGTTTCTTAATATATTATGAGACTTATCTTCACTCGCAATTTCAACTGGAGTATTGACAAACAGTATTAAATCAGCCATCGTTTCAGAATTGACTATAATACCGCCTGCTGCAGAAATCTGGAATTTTATGCTTTCACATACCGGCCTGTCTTCAAGCATTGGAACAACATTTGAACCTGCAAATGAATCGTACCTGAGCATAACTTTGGGTTTTTTATTTTCAGCGGTATTAATAGCTCTGGCTATTAATGTGCACCCTGCTTCATCAGCCCCGGGATATACATATACCTTATCCCATAATTCCAATTTATCAATTTTCTTATTAATCTTTCTCCTGGCCTGTGCAGAAAAACCAAATTCACTATTGTCATCCATAGGTATAATAAGAAAGTCCAGTACCTTATCCTTAGACAATTCAACAGCAAGATTGGTCATTTCTTCATTAACTTTTCGCCTGTTAATATAGTCGTTTATGCAATTGGATGGAATTTTGGCCTTTAAGTCTTCAAATTCCAATAATTCCTCTTCATTTGCCGCATTTTTTGAAATTTTGTCATTTATATATGAATATCTGTATATGGCTTCACCATATTGTCCGTAATATAAAGGCTCTTCTTCCGATGAATTATAGGAAGGTACTCTCATTATCAAATTAAATGCATACAAATTTATATTTGGATATTTATTTTTTATTAGCCTTAGTTTATCCATTCTTTCTTTTAATTGCAATGTATCCATTGAGTGCAGCCTGGACGGAACTATACCTCCGTATAAAAACAAGTCCAGCGATAACACCGCTGCATCACAAACCTCTATATTTGATTCTATAAAATCCCATATTGCATTAAATTGGGCCGGTACTTTTTTAGAACCCATAATTTTCATTGGGGGTACAATTATTTCAACCTCATTTTCCATTAAAGCAATTGAAACAGGGAACGAATAATTGCACGGTCTTTCATCCAACGGTATATATAAAATCTTCATACTTACAACACCTCACCTAAATTGCAAATTACGAGAAGGTATATGGTAAAATACCTGTTTATTGTAATTATACCACATACCTTCTCAATACATTATTATTAATTAATATAAAATAAATTGTTAATCAATATTTTCCCAGAAACGTTTTATCATTGCTGCCGTTTCTGCCCTTGTTGCATTATCCTTTGGCATGAAGCTGTCATTTAACCTTCCCTTGATAATATTTAATTTGTATGCTTTATTTACTGCTCCTAATGCCCAGCTGCTTATATCCCCCGCATCATTAAAGCCGGCTTCGGAAATTGCTCCAACCTCCTGCCCTGTTGCATATTTATAGGCATTCACAATTACCACTGCCATTTCTTCTCTGGTAATAAAGTCTTGCGGCCTTAATTTCCCATCATAGCCTTTAACAATGCCTGCTTCTGTAATGGATTGGATTTCCCCGGCGTACCAGCTTTTAACATCAACATCGGTAAATGAGCCGGCATATTCTTTGTTTTCTAAATTCAAAGCCCGCGAAATGCTGGCAAAAAATTCTGCCCGGGTAATATTTTCGCCAGGATAATATGCATTTTCTGTTTTTCCATTTAGTATGCGCCTGGATGCCATCAGCTCAATATAATCCTTTGCCCAACTGTTTTGAATATCGGCAAATGTTTTTGAATACTCCATGACAGTATAGATATCGAAATGCTTTGTATTGAAAATAATATTCCTGCTTTCCTTATCAATTTTACCGCCAACATATTCCCACTCCTGTAATGCTTCGTTGAAGCAATATACTCCCAGCTTCTCTTCATCTATATCCACGTCAATGGCATCATAGCTTATTTCAATTACAAGATCATTGTCAACACCGTTATCTGGAGCTTTGCCCTCTGATTCCCGGGCCGCCAGGGAAAAATCAAATAAATTGGCTGCAACCTTTAACCTTTCATTTACCTTTGCCTGTTTCCGGGCAGCTTCAGTATATTTTTCCGACAGGTTATTGTCCAGCTTTTGTATTTCCAGGACTATATCACCGGCATCATTTGACTTCAGAGCGTCAAACGGCATCGTAATACCAACCTCATTTGAAACCATTTTAATGTTAAATTCATTATCCTGCATTTCTTTTAAAATATTTTTGGAAAACTCAAACTGTATTGTATTTTCCTCACTTTTATCAAGCTGCAGTTTTAACAATCTGTTTGACAGCATTTTTTCAATACCTTGTTCTTTTAATATCTTATTTGCCTCTTCTTTGGCTGCAAGTACGGCTTTAATCCCATCCCTTACAGACCAGTAATCAAGCCTTACTTTTTTTACCTGGCCATTCCCTGTTTCTATCAGTGAAGAATTCTTTAAAACCGATAATTCATCAATAACAGCTTTTAGAGCATTGGAAACAGCTTCAGGGGCTTTACCCTTGTACTCGCCGGCTGCTTGTTTAACTTTTTCAACCGCCTCGGCTGATTTGTTTTTATCAGGTCTATTGTTGATTACCTCATTACTGCCATCATCATCACTATCACCATCACCATCATTTGATTCAGGTTCCAGGGCTATTAAGCCTTTTGCCTTATTAACATCTGCTGCTAAATTAAGATGCAAATTGTTATTAGGTATTGCTTCCAGCTTATAATCCTTTTCTTCTTTTAAGACAACCGTACCATTTGATTTAATTTCCATATCACCGGCACTTGTGCAGGTTAACTGGTACTGGGCAGGATCCAGATACATTATTGCTTTATGGTCATCCTTCTCTATAACAGCTTTTATCCTTACAGGAATTTCAGTATTTAATGCAGGATTATCAGGAATTTCCATCACTAAATCAGTAATTATATGATTAGCTAAAAACTCTTTTCGTATTTTGTATCTGCTCAGCATTTTTAAACATCTGTCTATATCATCCTTTATCCTGTTTTTAACTTCCTGTTCGCTTGAAGTATCCTTTTCCATATCCAAAAGTATTTCATTGAGCCTGCTTTCCAGCGCCGCCGCAATTTCTACGCTAAAGACATCTTCAAGCATGCCGGCGGCAGAATCAATCCAAAGCTTATAGTCCTGGGCTGCCGGTGCATTCATTCCATTTCTTTTTATATATATTTCATCAATTTTTCTTTTTATATCATTGAGTATGACTTTTACTGCCGGGCTTGGATCTTCGTTGTCCGGAACCGCCTGGTTCCTGTAAACACCGGTAATAAGCTCTTTATAGTATTCCCCCATTACCTGGATGTACTGAAAAGATGCCTGTCCGTTAGAGCCTGCTGCCCTGGTTGTTTCAACCTGTTTTCCCATCATTCCCTTTCCGGTAAATGAATATGGCCCAATTCCTATAATAACATTGGTTTTATTCCCGGCCATTTCAACAGTATCAATAATCTGCTCTTCCAGCAATTTTAAATTGGAAGTATAAATCATTGGATGTACGGCATCCAGATAGCCCTTTGTTATCCAGTCGGTTGCATTTTGGTACCTTATTAATGGAGCAAAATCATAATCAGGCCATACATCAGCCGTAATTTCGGCTTCTGGCTTTATGGATTTTACTTTTGATACTATTCTATACACGAAGGTTGAAATAAGCTCTTCCCTGAATTTACACCAATCAATCCATCTTTCGTGGTAAGGAGTAATATCACGTACATCAAAACTGTTATCAAGATTCCTTGATTTTTTATATAATTCCATTGTATATTCATCATAGCCGTTATCATTAGGAACACCATTAACATTTCTGTCTGCTTCAATATAACGTACATAATCAAGCTGTAAACCCGGAACATCATATCTTTTTATAATGTCTGCATACATATCTGCAATATAATTTCTTACTTCCGGCAACGCAGGATTCAGCATAAAATAATGTGTACCGCCCAATTCCTGTGATATGTCTCCAAACCTGGTTTTTGACGACCACTCGGGACGAGCGGATAAAATATCACCGCAACTGCTCTTGCTGCCGCTTGTATTGGCAAGAAAGGTAGTAACCCAGGGATATATTTCAATATTATATTTTTTCCCCAGCCGGATATATCCCTCCAGTACATCATAACCTTCAAAATCAGGATGGTGCGTCAATAGACAACCAGCAGCAGGAGGATATACCAGCTTGCCATTTTTTGTAGCATAAAGGTAGACAGTATTGAAGTTCATATCTGCTACATTTTTTAGTATTTTTTCAACATCTGCATCACTTTTTTCAGAATTAGGAGCAATCCATATCCCCCTGTTTTCAGCCTTCCATGATTCAGTGTTAATATTACCGACTACATAAATATCCTTTTCAACGGAGCCTATTATATCATTAGCCGCATCATAATCCTTACCGTCAATTAGCGCCGCAGCTTGATTGCATAATGATTCAAGCTCACTTAGCTTTGTTTCGATAGCTTCATATTCTACATCCCTAAACATTGCTTTTGATAAATTGAATTTATTTTTTTCCTCATCCAGATGAGTGCGGATATTTTTTAACACAATATCAGGTGTACATGATATAATCACATTTTTATTTATAGTATCTATAAATACTTCTGCATTTAGTATCCCGTACTTTGCAAGATTATTGCTCATAACTCCGTGTCCGGACAAAACCATTCCGCCTTCGGGAATAATGGAACTGTAGCCCCCAACCTGAATTATCCTGCCCTCCTGGTCCACGACAAGTTCAAAACCATATTGGTTTGTTCCCGTACTTTTCTTACCATCTTCAATATACAAGTCGAAGGTGTCATCGTAAATAATCAGCTGGTCGGCACCTCTGAACCCCGGATATGGTTTTTCGTTTGCACTGTCCCATCCGGCAGGATTATCCTCCTTCGATTTTGGACTGATGGCATCATATTCAAATAAGACAGCATTGAAAAGGGTTTTACTTAATTTTATTGTTATGCCATCTCCTACTTTTATATTGTTAAGAAGCGGAGCTTCCGCCAAATAGCCTGAATGAATCGACAATACAACACCTCCTTCCGGTATTTTCATGTCCCCCTTAACAGCATTACCCGGGTCAAATCTGTCAAAAGCGACAACAATACCATCCTTGACACCTATTTCAAGCCCCCAGGGGTTTGTTCCCGTAGAATAGGCATTGTCAAATGTATACAAAATAACATCTTTAGCATCCCTATTTTTGTTCTGGCCTGTTATTGGAACAATAATACCGTTTATTTCAAAATAATCATCAGGCATATCTTTTGAAACGGTATCAACTATATAAACAACGTCTCCTGCATTCAAGCCTGCAATAATATTTTTTTTATCGCCTTTTCCAGATAGTACAACACCATTGTCCGGTATGTATGTTCCTTTTGTTCCATTTTCATTTTTTTCAATAACAACATTGTTGACTACTATTACCTCAGCTGTGTTTCCAGTAAACAGCGGGGTGTAATTATTGCTATAATTTTTTGTAAATAAGCTTATAACATTATCTGCATCATTTGCTTTATCAATATAAATGATATCATACTTGACATTATTAATTGTTACAGAAGATTTTTCAATTTCAGGTAAAGCATAGCCGGTTACCACAACTACATCTCCCTCGGAAACTCCCTTATCAATTAGCCAGGTCCTATGGGCATCCCCATTTGTGTACAGTATGAATCCGTTGTGGGGCACTTCCCTTGAATGGTCCTCCGTTCCGTTTGTTA
>JANQLN010000109.1 GCA_028280575.1 Clostridia bacterium | reverse complement strand
ATTTTGCGTCCCGTTACTTTTCTTGCAATATCAATTACTTCCTTTACCGAAAATCCCCTTCCGCTGCCAAGATTGTATATATTGCTTCCTCCACCTTTTCTTAATCTCTCCAAAGCAAGTATATGGGCGTGTGCCAGGTCGGTTACATGTATATAATCCCTTATACAGCTTCCATCTTCGGTATCATAGTCATCACCAAAAATATTAATATTTTCTCTCTTTCCAAGGGCAACCTGTAAAATTATCGGTATCAGATGGCTTTCGGGATTGTGATCCTCTCCTATCCTCCCGCTTTCATGAGCTCCTGCCGCATTAAAATATCTTAAGGATACATACCTTATACCGTATGCATTGTCCGACCATTTCAGTGCTTTTTCAACCGCCAGTTTGGTTTCACCATAAGGATTGGCAGGATTAGCCCTGTCATCCTCTTTTATGGGTATGCTTTCAGGCTCTCCGTAAGTTGCTGCCGTAGAGGAAAACACAACTTTGTCTACTCCATATTCTCTCATTTTTCCAAGCAGGTTTAAACTGGAAACCATATTATTGTTATAGTATTTCAACGGCTCTTCCACACTTTCACCTACGAGGGAATCGGCAGCAAAATTAATCACCGACTCAATATTGTTTTGGGTAAATACCCTATCAAGAAAATTACTGTCCCTTAAATCCCCTTCATAAAATTTTCCTCCCAGGACAGCTCCCCTATGGCCTTTTTGCAGGTTATCCACCACCACAACCTCCTCACCCTTTTCAATGAGCTCAATGGCAGTATGGCTTCCTATGTACCCGGCTCCTCCTGCTACCAGTACAGACATATATATCTCCTCCTAACCTTCTAATTCCCTTCCTCCGTCTCCTATTTCACATATATAAAAGGTGGCCTCATATCCTATTTTTTCTGCATAATTTTTGCCCACACTTTCGATTAATTCATCAACGGCATCCTCTCTAACTATACTAACACCGCAGCCACCGAATCCTGCACCTGTCATGCGCGCTCCAAGCACTCCTTCAACCTTGAGTGCTTCTAAAACAATAGTGTCAAGCTCCTTTCCCGTAACTTCATATAAATCCCTCAAGGAGTTGTGGGATGCTGCCATAAGCTTTCCAAATGTGTACAGATCCCCATCCTCCAGTGCCTTCATTGATTTTAAAACCCTGTCGTCCTCAGCTATGACATGCTCTACCCTTTTTCTTATAACTTCATCCTCTATAAGGCCTTTATGCTCTTCAAACTGGGTTAAAGATATTTCGCCCAGGCATGAAATACCGGGAAGGGCCTGCTTCAATATGTCCAATCCTTTTTCACATTCACTTCTTCTTTCGTTATATTTAGAGTCCGCAAGCGACCTTTTTTTGTTAGTATTCATTATGACTATCTTGTATCCTGTCATGTCAAGATAAACCAGCTTATATGACAGGTCCTTGCAGTCAAGAAAAATGGCATGGTCCTTTCTGCCCATGGCAGAAGCAAACTGGTCCATTATTCCACAATTTACACCAACATAATTATTTTCGGCCCTTTGACCAATTCTGGCCATTTCTATCATATCTATTTTCCCGTCCATTCCTCGATTTTCACCGGACAAAGCCACAAGGGCAATTGCCGTAACCACTTCAATTGCAGCAGAGGATGAAAGACCCGCTCCCAGGGGCACCGTATCATAAAAAAGCATATCACACCCGGTCAGCTCATATCCGGCCTTCTGGAGCTCATCAGCCACCCCAAGCTGGTAATTGCCCCACCTGATTTTCCTGAATTTGTCCAGGTTGTCAAGGGATGCCCTTACCCTGTCCGCAAGGTCGGTTACAGCCAGGCAAACCATCCTGTCCTTTCTCTTTCGTGCAACAACTGTGGAAGATACTGTTAATGCAGCCGGAAAAACATATCCCCCATTGTAGTCGGTGTGTTCACCAATGAGATTAACCCTTCCGGGAGATGAAAAAACCCTCAAATCATCAACCGCACCCCCATAAATTTCAACAAACTTTTTCTTTAATTCACCAATATCCATAAATTCCTCAACTCCTTCATTTTGTCCCGTATTCTATATTTGATCACTGCTCCTTAAATCCCGCATGCCCTGTAAATTTAAAAAATGCGGCCTGTCCCCGGGATGTTCTTTTGTAAACTCCCGCGTCGGTTAATACCTTTACAAATATCCTGCCTACTTCCTGTTTTAAAATATTTTCAGCCTGCGGGGCGGTATTTCCAACTCCATAATTATCTATCATCTCTTCAATCCATGGAGTATGCTTTGACAATAAATCATCCTTAGCAATATCATTTTTGTTGTACTCAAGCTTACCTGTAAGAATCCTGATTATTCCTTCCATTTCAGCATTGAGCCTTCCGGGCAGGACAGCCAATCCCATAACTTCTATAAGGCCTATGTTCTCCTTTTTTATATGATGTAGGTTATTGTGGGGATGAAAAATGCCGTAAGGATACTTATCAGAAGTACGATTATTCCTGAGCACCAGGTCAAGTTCATATTGCCCCGTATTGTTCTTTCTCACAATAGGTGTGATGGTATTATGGGGGGTTTTTTCTCCATCATTGTATGTATATGCAAGTATACCGGCATCTTCATCACTATAATGCCTCCATTTTTGTAAAATGTCATCTGCCAGCCCGGCAAGCTCTTCGCAATTATCTCCCGAAATTCGTATTACCGACATGGGCCATTTTACAATTCCTGCCTTTATACCTTTGTATTCACTATGCACAAGGCTTTTTTCAACAGGTGCAAGCTCCATGGCAAACCTGTGGCGGCCTCCCTGAAAATGGTCATGGCTTAATATTGAGCCTCCCACTATGGGTAAATCCGCATTTGAACCGACAAAATAATGAGGAATTCTGCCGACGAAATCAAAAAGCTTGATAAATGTTGACTTGTCTATTCTCATTGGGACATGCTTCCTGTTAAAAATAATGGAGTGTTCGTTATAGTAAACATATGGAGAATACTGCAAAAACCATTCCTCATTGCCCAATACAAGAGGAATAACCCTGTGGTTTTGCCTTGCAGGATGATTTACCCTCCCAGGGTAGCCCACATTTTCAAGGCATAACAGGCAGTCCGGATAGCTTGCCTGTTTCATTTTACCTGCTGCAGCTATAGCTTTTGGGTCTTTTTCCGGCTTGGAAAGGTTTACGGTTATCTCAATATCCCCGTAGCCTGTGTCCACTTTCCAGTAAAGGTTTTTAGCTATCCTGGCGGTTCTTATATAGTTTGAGGCTTTAGATATTTCATAATACCAATCTGTAGCAGCTCTAGGAGATTGGTTGGTATAAAGCCCATAAAAGGTCTTTTCCATTTCCGACTGCCTGGGCATTAAAAATCCCATTATCCTTGCATCCATAAGATCCCTGTAAGTTATGGTATTATCCTCAAGCAAGCCATTTTGTGCGGCATAATCCAATAAATTCTCCAGAATACTCACAGGAGTATCATAATCCTCCTCATCAGCCTCTCCAAAATATGGCTGCATAACACCAAAAATCTCCATCAGCCCATTTTTTACATGAATGGCATCCAACCTGCCTATCATTTTTTTACGTTCTGCAAATTTTAAAAGCCTTTCAATTTCATACCCTGCATCAATCTTCTTCAAACTATCCCCTCCGGTATTAAAAAATATTGAAATCGTGAAGCAGGCGGCAAACAACATTAAAAAAGCAAATTCGCAGGTTTTTCCTTGTTTTTTAATACTCACTTATATAACCGCCAAGCTGTCACACCATACCCTCCGGCTGCTTAACCGACTTTCGTTTAACAAGCTTTGTCTCAAGTATAATCTTTTTAAGAGGAGCTTGCCGGTTCCCTCCGTTAATTAATTCAAGCAGCAGCCGGGCCGCACTTTTTCCTATATCATTCATTCCCTGGTCCACCGTTGTAATCTCCGGCTTGTTAAGCTGGGATACCAGTATGTTGTCAAATCCGGTTACAGATATATCTTCGGGCACTGCCAGCCCCAATGCGTCTGCTGCCCTGACAGCTCCTACGGCCATCCAGTCGTTGCAGCACACAACTGCAGTCGGAGGCTCAGGCTTTGCTAACCGCCTGCTTATGGCATTCTCCGCCATTTTTACGCTGGCAATATTGTTCCCCGACTCAATTTCAATAATATTATCCTCATTTAACGGGATACTTTTCTCAATAAAAAAATCCTTATATACCTTTTCCTTGAGGTCATAGGAATAACTCTTCCGGCCACGCATAAATGCCATATTTCTGTGTTTAAGCCCATATAAATATTCAAGCACTTCCCGGATTCCGGATTTTTCGTCGGTCAATACGAAATTACACTTTATCCCCTTGTTAAATCCATTCACAATTACGGTAGGAATTTCTCCTGTTATCCTTTCATAAAAGCCTTCTTCCATAATATGGTTTGAAGGCCCGATTACGATTATTCCGTCTATTTGCCTTTCTAAAAGCCTGTTGACATGCTTTTTTTCCTTTTCATCCCTTTCAAGGGTCTCTGTCAGGAAAAAAGTATATCCTTCAGGCTGCATGACGGTTTCAATACCATTTACAACCTCGGGAAAAAATAAATTTGTTATACTGGGTACAACAACACCTATAGTAAAGGTTTTCTTCTGAATTAATCCCCTTGCCAGAGTATTGGGTGTAAAATTAAGCCTGGATACGGCATCCTCAACTTTTCTTCTCGTAGCAGAGCTTACAGGATAGTTATTGTTTATTACGCGGGAAACGGTAGTTATGGATACCCCGGCCTTTTTTGCCACGTCTCCTATTGTTGCTTTCAATATATTCACCCACTTTATAGAAAAGGTTTTCTATTAAAATAGTAGCATATATTTATGAAAATTTCAACACTATCTTATTTTGAGCTTCCCCATTTTTAACATTGAGAAGATTTATGTGTATAATGAAACAGTTATCATTGGGAGTGAATTTAGAAAATGGAGTAACTCAAATATCTTATCCGGATTATGGCTTTACATTTAGTTTTACTTCATACCTTTTAAGGCTTAAAGAGTTAGTCACTACCGAAACTGAACTGAAAGCCATTGCTCCGCCTGCTATCATGGGATTAAGCAAGCCAAGCGCAGCAATGGGAATTCCGATTATATTATAAATAAAAGCCCAAAACAGGTTTTGTTTAATCTTACTCATCGTCTTCCTGGATAACCCTATGGCATCGGGTATCGACATCAAGTCTCCTCTCATAAGGGTAATATCCGAAGCTTCCATGGCTACATCCGTACCTGTACCTATAGCCATTCCAATATCTGAAGCGGCAAGTGCAGGAGCATCATTTATACCGTCACCAACCATCGCAACAATTTTGCCTTGTTTTTTAAGCTTTTCTATTTCCTCAGCTTTGTTTTCCGGCAGAACCTCTGCCAGAACATTAGTTATACCAACCTGTCCGGCTATTGCGTCGGCTGTCCTTTTATTATCTCCTGTTATCATATAAACCTCAATGTCCATATCCAGCAAGCTCTTAATAGCTTTTTTTGAGCTTTCTTTAACCGTATCCGCAACGGCAATCAAAGCTTCCATTTTACCATTAACAGCCATCAGCATAGCTGTCTTGCCTTCTTTTTCAAGCCCGGTAATGCTATCTTCTATAATACTTGTATCTATGCCTTTTTCCTCCATCAGTTTTCTTGTACCTATAAAAATCAGCTTATCTTCATATTCTGCCGTAACACCTTTACCCGGAACAGCTTCAAACTTTTCCGGATTGTCAACCCTTTGCAGCGCTTTCCTTCCTTTTTCATATATGGCAGCCCCCAAAGGATGTTCCGAATTCTTTTCCGCTATGGAAGCAAGCTTTAGTATCTCATCCCTGTCATATTTATCAAGTATTAAAACATCGGTAACCTCAGGCTGCCCATTTGTAATTGTGCCTGTTTTGTCCAGCACTACGGCATCAAGCTTATATGCTGTTTCCAGGTATTCTCCCCCTTTTATCAATATACCGTTTTCCGCTCCCTTACCCGTGCCAACCATTATGGCTGTAGGCGTAGCGAGGCCCAGTGCACAGGGGCACGCAATAACCAGTATTGAAACGGCACTGATCACTGCCGTTGAAGCTTCACCCAGTATAAAAAACTTAATAAAAAACGTTATAATGGCAACGGATATGACTATTGGAACAAAAACGCCGGAAACCTTATCCGCAATTTTTTGAATTGGCGCTTTTGACCCCTGGGCATCTTCAACCAGTTTGATTATCTGTGACAAAACGGTATCCTTGCCTACCTTGGTGGCATTAAACCTGAATGTTCCAAATTTATTAATTGATGCTCCCACTACAATATCCCCGGCTTTCTTTTCCACCGGAATACTTTCACCTGTGAGCATTGATTCATCAATGGATGAGCTTCCTTCAACTATCTGCCCGTCAACAGGTATCTTTTCTCCGGGCCTGACAACAATTGTATCTCCGACTGCCACATCCTCAATGGGAATATCCGTTTCATTTCCGTCTCTTATTACCCTGGCCTTTTTTGCCTGCAGTCCCATGAGTTTTTTGATAGCCTCGGAAGTTTTTCCCTTTGCAACAGCTTCAAGATATTTGCCTAAAAGTATCAAAGTTATAATGACGGCTGCTGCTTCAAAATATAGTTCCTTTTCCATACCCGACTGGGCGGGATTAAAAAAGCCGTTATATATACTGAAAAAGTATGCCGCAGTCGTTCCAACGGCTACGAGGACGTCCATATTGGAACCGCCTGATTTTAGGGCATTGTATGCGTTTTTATAAAACCTGGCCCCTATTATGAACTGGACCGGAGTTGTAACAATTAGCTGAAATACCGGGTTATGCAAAAAAGGTATTTTAATTCCCAGAAGCATTACTACCATACCTAAGAGTAAGGGGGAGCTTAAAACAACGGAGGATAAAAATAAAGCCCTGAGTTTTTTTATCTCCTTTTCCCTTTCCCTGTCCTTGTTCTTCTCTGCAAAAACCTCAGCCCCATAACCAAGTTTTTTTACCGCATCCATTATATTGTCCAGGCTGATTATACTTTCATCAAATTCTACCGACGCTTTTTCCGAAGCCAGATTTACGGAAGAGCTTTTGATGCCCTCCATCCTGCCAAGCCTTTTGTCTATTCTTGCCGCGCAGGAAGCACATGTCATTCCCGTTATTTTAATAATATCTTTTCTACCCATAATCATCACCCATATTCTAAACTTATGCTTAGGTATATATTTATCACTTTTTCCCTTATTATAAACATAAAAACATTATATTACATTTTTTTAGTTTTACAAAAATTTATTAAAATATAAAACAACTTGCCCCTAAATAATAAACACACTAAATAAAAAATACACTTGACAAATCCCATAATCTGTTATAATATATAGCTGTGAAATATTTCACAGCTATATGAAAGGTAATGATTGATATGAAAAACACGATTCCTCTGCCGGCAATTGAAAGGCTTTCAATTTTACATACAGTCCTGGACAGGCTGGACAAGGAAGGTAGCGATACGGTATCCTCCTCCCGGCTGGGAGAGCTCACTAATGTACAGCCCCACACAATAAGGAAGGATATAAATTATTTGGGACAGACAGGTGGGGAGAAGGGATATAATGTAAAGAATTTAACGGATAAAATTGAAAGGGGGCTGGGCTTTGACATATGTCGAAAAGCCTGTATTGTAGGCCTGGGAAGGCTGGGTTCCGCCATAATGGATTTTTCAGGATTTGCAGGCAGCAGCATTGAAATAGTTGCAGGATTTGACTCAAGCATTAACCGCATAGAAACAATAACAAGTGATATTCCACTGTATCCTGCCTATGAAATAACCGATATTGTAAAAAACATGGATATAGAGCTTGGTATAATTGCAGTGCCCCCGTCTGCGGCTAACCAGACCGCCAAAAGGCTCATTGAGGGAGGCATCAAGGGGATTATCAATTTTGCTCCGGCTATAATCCAGATTGACGATCCTAAAATAAAGATACGCAACATGTATGTACTGGGAGAACTTAGGATACTCTCAGCTTTGATAAGCAGGCAAGGGGATACGCCTCCTTAGATTAGAGTATTTTGCTATAACTTTTAATTATCAATAAAAGGAGATGATAGAAATGGGTAGAGTTTATAATTTTTCGGCAGGACCATCTATGCTGCCTGAGCAGGTATTAAAAGAAGCTTCCGGGGAAATGCTTGATTACAAGGGAACCGGGATGTCCGTCATGGAAATGAGCCACAGGTCAAAGGCTTATATATCAATAATAGAAAGTGTGGAAGCAAGGCTTAGAAAGCTTATGTCAATTCCTCATAATTATAAGGTATTGTTCTTGCAGGGAGGTGCCTACATGCAGTTTGGCATGGTACCTATGAATCTGATGACAACAAATAAAAAAGCGGACTATGTCAATACCGGTGGTTTTTCAAAAAAAGCAATCACCGAAGCAAAATTGTTTGGAACGGTTAACGTAGCCGCATCTTCCGAAGATGACAAATTCACTTATATACCAAAAGACATAGCTTTTTCACCTGATGCGGATTATGTTCACATAACCTCCAACAATACAATTGAAGGTACCCGTTATGTAGAATTTCCAAAAACAGGAAGTGTTCCTCTCGTGGCAGATATGTCAAGCAATATTCTGTCGGAAGAAATAGATGTGACGAAGTTCGGCCTCATATATGCAGGTTCGCAAAAAAACCTGGGCCCGGCAGGTGTAGCCATTGTTATCGTAAGAGACAACCTTCTGGGCAAGCATCCTGAAAATACACCGTCAATGCTCCGTTACAGCACTCATGCTGAGAAGGGTTCAATGTTCAATACACCTCCCACCTATACCATTTATCTGGTAGGGCTGGTACTTAAATGGCTTGAAGGACTGGGCGGGGTTAAAGCCATTGAAGCCGTCAACAGGAAAAAGGCACAGTTGCTTTATGATTTGATTGACCGGTCTGATTTTTATACAAACCATGTCAATAAAGAAGACCGCTCCTTAATGAATGTTATATTTTTTACCCCCAGTGAAGAAATGGATAAAAAATTTATCTCGGAAGCTCAAAAGTGTGATTTGTACACTTTGAAAGGTTACAGGACAGTTGGGGGGATAAGGGCGAGCATATATAATGCAATGCCTGTCGAAGCCATAGAGAAACTGGTAGAATTTATGAGCAGGTTTGAAAGAAATAAATGAATTTGGAGTGATAATAATGTTTACCATACAAAAACTCAATAAAATATCTTCAAAGGGCCTGGATTTAATGCCGAGGGACGATTATGAGGTAGCGTCGGAGTTATCAAATCCAGATGCAATTCTTGTCAGGAGCTTCAAAATGCTTGATATGGAACTGCCTCCTAAATTAAAGGCAGTTGCCCGGGCAGGTGCAGGCGTCAACAATATACCGGTACAAAAATGCACTGAAAAAGGAATAGTTGTTTTTAATACTCCCGGAGCAAATGCCAACGGTGTAAAAGAACTTGTACTCGCTTCACTGTTTATATCGTCAAGAAGAATAAACAAAGGAATTAACTGGACACAGGCGCTAAAAGGCAAAGGAGACGAAGTTCCGAAGCTGGTTGAAAAAAACAAATCTGAGTTTGCAGGTCCTGAAATTTTTGGAAAAAAATTAGGCGTAATAGGACTTGGCGCTATTGGAGCAATGGTAGCTAATGCAGTAACGGTTCTAGGCATGGAGGTTATGGGTTATGACCCGTTCATTTCCGTAGATGCGGCCTGGGGACTTTCGAGGAATGTTGTGAAGGCAACAAACCTGGACCAGCTCATAGCTTCTTCCGATTATATAACAATACATGTACCCTTGAACAATAAAACAAAAGCCATGTTCAACAAGGACAAATTTGATATTATGAAAAAGGGAATCCGGATAATTAACCTTGCCAGGGGCGGCCTGGTTCTTAACAAGGACCTTATTGAGGCTGTTGAAAACGGTACCGTAGGCTGCTATGTCACAGATTTTCCTGAGGACGAATTACTTGGATATGACAACATAATTACAATACCGCATCTTGGAGCATCTACTCCGGAATCGGAAGAAAACTGTGCAATCATGGCCGTACGGCAGCTAAGGAGCTTTCTTGAAAAGGGAAATATAGAAAATTCTATAAATTTTCCGGAATGCACTCTTGAAAAACGCGGGCACACCAGGATAACGGTAGCTCATGACAATGTACCTAATATGGTGGGACAGATTACCACCATATTAGCATCAAGCAGTTTGAACATTGCGGATATGCTGAATCGCCACAAAAACGGCATCGGATATAGCATAATTGATATTGAAAGTCCAATGCCTGACCAGATAGCCGGTAAGATCAAATCAATTGAAGGTGTAAAAATGGTCAGGATATTATAAAGGCAAAACAATTATTGCGCAGCAGTGTAACGGACACTTTTATATTAAAACAAACGGCTTCTTTATTTAGGAAGCCGTTTATCTTTATTTTCCTACCAGTACTAATACTACAGCGAAAACTACCTTTAAATGCTGAGTTGAAAATTAGTCAACACGCTTTTAGTTGATTCAGGTTTCAACATTAAAAATAATAGTTTTCGCTGTAGTACTAGTGGTCTGTTTTTAACTAAACTTTCAATTTACCAACCAGCATGTGAAGATGCTGGGCCAGTGTATCAAGGTTTTCACTGGATTCTAATATTTCTGCTATTGAAGCGGTCTGCTCCTGCACTACTGCTGTGACTTCCTGGGTATTGGCCGAGTTTTCTTCAGACACGGCGGCCAGGCTTTGAATCCTATCCTCAACCTGTGCCCGCATCTCATCCATCTTTGAACGGGACTCATTTAAAATAACCATCCGGGATTCTGCCGTCTTGATGGCCTGTAAAATTTCAAGATATTTTTCTTTGGTTAAATCTACGTTCTCCATCTGTTTTTTCGATATCTGTATTAAATTTTCAACCGTTTTAACAACCTCCACATTATCCTTATTTAAATTTTCTATTATTTTATCTATAGTCAGGGTAGACTCTCGTGACTGTTCAGCCAGTTTTCTGATTTCCCCGGCCACTACAGCAAATCCCTTTCCATGTTCTCCTGCTTTTGCCGCTTCTATAGAGGCATTTAAAGCAAGTAAATTTGTTCTGCTTGCAATTGACATGATCAGCTTGCTGGCCTGTTCAATTTTCTTTGAGTCTTCTGTGGCCCTCAATATGCAATGATGTACCTCCTTGTTGGCTTCGCTGGACTTTTTGTTTGTCCCTGACAGGACTTCGATTATTTCAAGGCCTGAATCAGCCAGCTTGCTTACTTTGTTTGCAGCATGGGTCATTTGCTTCAGATTTTCGTAATCTTTCACTATCACATCACTTAATTCCTTTGACTTTAAAAAGCTCTCGGATGCACTTTGAGCCTGTTCCGACGAGCCGTGGGCAATTTCGCCGATAGCCTTTACCACTTCGTCCGACGACTGTGAAGAAAGCTTTGAATTTGCTTTTAAGGTCTGGGAAGAGGATGTAACTTCATAAGCAGACTTATCAACTTCCTTAACAATATTTTTCAAATTGTTCACTATTTTAATTATTGCCCTTTCCAGATCCCCTATCTCATCTTTTCTTCTGAATTCTTTTTCTCCTAAATGTATTCTCAAATCATAATCGGCTATCCGATTTGTAATATCTATGGCATTTCTAACAGGGCCGGTTATTGATCTGGCTATACTGATTGCAAGAAGTGAAGACACGGCTACAATAATCAAGGCTATAATTATCAAGCTTCTGCGAAGGTCTGCAATTATTCCGAGTGCCGTCTTTTCTTCAACTTCTATGACAAGTCCTGCAAAGTTGCTGCCGATTCGGGCTACGGATAAAGTTCCTATTACTTTGCTCTCTGTATACCCCTTATATGATTTTGTCAGGTTAAACTCAAGGTCCCCTTTTTTTATCGGTTCTGAAAGGATACTTGCAGCATCAGTTTTCAGTATTTCTCTCAATGCGGCTTGTTGTATATATGGTTTTCTCATGGTATTTGTAAGCAGCAAGCCTTCTGAGTTTATCAAATATGAATCCCCTGTTATGGCAAGGCTGTCTATTCCGCTTTGAACAACTGCATTTACCGCTCCCTGGTTTAAAACTATGTTTATTGCTCCAATAGGCTTGCTATCATCACGGGTGGAATATGAATATATGGGAGTTGCCAGTACCATTATGTTGTCATTTATAAAAGTATTGCGGAATATTCCCGACCAGTTTTGCTCTCCGGTCATGGCTCTGCTGCAAAAATCCCCTGAAATGACCAGCGGAGCCATGTCAAGCTTGTCATAATTAATACTGAAAACAACCTCCTGGTATTCATTGGTCAGAAAAATATCCGTATATTTATATTTATCGATTGCAATATTCAATACATCCTCAAAGTCATTCATAATTTGCCGGTGTTCAAAATCACTATAATCAAAGGTATTGAGAATTTCAATTCCCTGGCTGATGTTTCTAGATTCTGCCAATAATTTCGCATCACTTTCCCTGGTGAAGAAATATGCGTTGATTCTTTCTCTGGTCAGAGTGGTATAAAGCTGATTTCCTTTAAAAATTTCATCTTTTATTTTACTGCCGGCATTGTTTATGCTTATCCCGCTTAAAATTATAACAGGCAATAATCCGGTTAACACAATCATGAACAGTAATTTTTTATGTATTTTCAAATCCTGCAGACCTGCTATATCATTCAAGATTTTTATAAACCCATTTAAGATTTTGTTTAAATACTTTTTATATCCATATTTTTTAATATTTCCTGCAAATTTCATCCGGATATTAAATACTCCTTATTATTGACTATTTATTTTTTTCAAATAATTACATCATAATTATTACATTGAAATGCAAAGGTTATGTTAGCTATACATTAATTCTTTATTAATCGCACATGATTTTTTATTTTAATTTATCCGCTTGCCATGCATCTTTCACGGCTTTTCCCTGTCCTCCGCCACTTCTTCAGCAGTTCTGGTTTTCAGCCTGGCTGCTCCCTTATATCCTTCATTTGTTTTAACGGTCTTTCCTGATTCCAATCTCTTTTTAGCTTCTTCAATTGCACCGGTATACTGGGGAAGCCACTGCTGTTGTGCAACCAGCATTTCATCAACCATCTGCCATATTTCAGGAGGGCTGCACACCGCTCCTGTAAGCGGATCCATCATCATAGCCTGTCTTAGCAATACATCATCTCCATTTACGGCCGCTTCAACTGCCAGTCTCTGTACGGAAATACTTGCACTGCATATTGCGGCACACCCGTGAGGCAAATCCCCCACTTTAGGAATGTTAATACCATTTGCATCTGCATATCCCGGTACTTCAACAACCGAGTCATCGGGCAGATTACTTATTGTACCATTGTTCACAACATTGAAATGACCCCTGTAAACGCTGCCTGTCTCAAGCCCTTCAACAATATATGACCCATGCTCATACCCTCTTTCCCCGGGTATGTATTTTCTTGCAGGCTCTTTCATCCAGCTGGGAAAATTTTTAAACCAGTTTCTACTTTCTGTACATACCCTTAGATATCCGCCTGTTTCGCCATTTATCCAGGTGCCCAAATCAATCCAGTCCAATATTTCGCCGGCACATTTTCTGTACCATGGCAGGTACTCGCTTAAATGTCCGTTTGATTCGGTGCTATAGTATCCGAATCTTTTAAGAATATCTATTCTGACTTTTTCCGTTTTACTGAATTTTTCATGCTTTTCAAACGCTTCAAGCAGCTTGCCTGTCATATCCTGTCCATTGTGCCTTACTTGTATATACCAGGTTTGATGATTTATTCCAGCACATATAATATCTACATCTTCCTGTTTTAGCCCCAGCACCTGGGCAATTTGTCTATGTCCCCCCTGAACCCCGTGACAAAGCCCTATGGTATTGACTTTCCCGTATTTATTGCACGCCCAGGTTATCATGGCATTGGGATTTGCATAATTTAAAAGCAGGCACCCGGGTTCGGCTGTTTCCCTGATATCTCTGCAAAAGTCCAATACTGCTGCGATGCCCCTTTGACCATACATGATTCCTCCTGCGCATATAGTATCTCCGACACATTGGTCAATACCGTATTTAAGCGGAATATCTATATCAAGTTTGAAAGCATCCAGGCCGCCAATCCTTGCAACATTAAATACATATCTGGCATTTTCCAGTGCTTTTCTGCGGTCAACCGTTGATAGGATTTCAATATCCAGCCCGTTTTCATCAATATCTCTCTGGCAAAGCCGGGTTACCATATCGAGATTATCCCGATTGATATCTGTAAAAGCAACTTCAATATCTTCAAATTCAGTTACTGTAAGAATATCACCCAGCAGCTTTCTGGTAAAACCAATACTTCCCGCTCCTATAAATGCAATCTTAAAAGACATATATCCTACCCCCAATGATAATATTGCTAAAAATATAGCTTCCTTATATATTAACAAATTTAAGGCGATAAGGTTTTTAATATTCTGACATATTCGCTGATTAAATGTCAGATATTCTGATATTACGGTTGTTTATTTTTTCTTTTCTATATTCCCTGGGAGTTTTGCCCGTGTTTTTTTTAAAAATATATGTAAAGTACTGCCTGCTGTTTATTCCAATATAATTTGCAATATCAATAATAGAAATATCGGTTTGTCTCAAAAGCATTTTTGCTTTTTCAATCCTGAGTTTTGTTAAATACTCCATTATTGTAATGCCGGTGTTTTTTTTAAATATCCTGTGCAGATAAGACGAGTGTATATTTACGGATTTTGCAATATTTCTGATCCTTAAATCACGGTCATAAAAATCATGTATGAACTGCAAGGCTTTCTTAACATAAATTTTCTCTGCTTTCGTCTCATTATCAAAATTTTGATTCAAATGCCTTGATATTCTGGCAAACAGCAGAGAAAACAGCAGTTGAACAGTATAGTCATTTCTATTATTTACATTATCCAGTTCAAAAATCAAACTTTTGAGTATATGGCAGATTTCATCCGGGTCCTTTATAAATAAATTCTTCTCATTTGATTTAAATAAGCTTTCAACTTCTTCATTTGACTTAAGCATATGAGTAAAGCATGTATAATTCCCGTCATTTTTTCTGAAAACAAACTCAACATTTAAAATTCTGCAGGGCACACCGGGATTTACAAGCAATCTGTGCTCCACATTTGCGTCCAGCAGCACCATATCTCCTTTTTTCATGATATGAGCATTTTCATTAACAAAAACATAACATTTTCCTGAAATGACATACATAATCTCCACTCTGTTATGGGTATGGGGTTTCATGAAATACTGCTTCCATTCACGATAATAATATGCCTTTGCCTGCAAATCACAATTGATTTCAAAAATCCTTTGATCATAAAGACTGTTAATAATCATATATCCTCACCCTAAAAAAGTTTGTAATCTAATTATAGTTCATATCAAGGTTTAAATGCAATTTCTAAAAACAACCAATTGACAGAATAATCCACAAAGACGTATAATTAATATATCGAATAAACTTTTCAGGGAGGCTGACAAATGGTTAAGGTCAAGGATATGATGGTTGACGAATTTCAATATGCGGTAAGGGAAACACTGGTAAGAAATAAAAGCATACTGGACCAGCTGACAAAGCAGCAGGATGCGTCCAGCAGGTTAAACCGGGCGGTAGTTAAAGCCGCCACACAGTGCGGATGCTTAAAAATACAGGCTTCAAAGCAAGAATATCCTGAAAATACTTCATACGATACGCTTAAAAAACTGGTAAAAAACCATGTGGACGGAAAGCTTTGCAACGACTGCAAAGATGCAATTGAGAAGGAAATAGGTAAAGGCCTTTACTATTTTGCAGCATTATGTGATACCCTTGATTTAGACCTTTATGACATAATACTAAAAGAGCTTGACCATACAAATACTCTGGGAAATTTTAATCTCAGGTGATTATTGCTCCGTTTCTAATAATTATATTTTTCTTCTGTCAAGCATAGCAAGCTCTCTTATCCTGCGGAGTCCGTCGCTGATTGATTTTGCCCTGATTTCTCCTACACCCTCAACAGATTCCAGTTCATCTGTTGAGGCATCTAGAACAGTTTGCAGACTTGAAAATTTATACACTATTTTCCTGATAACAGCTGAAGGAAGCTTGTGTATCATGCTTAGTATCCTATATCCTCTTGAGCTCAGATAGTTTTCATAATCGCTCCTGTTGTCCTGATAACCCATAATTCTTATTATGTTGCTTTCCTCCATAATCTCTTCATAGGACAGCTTCCTTAATTTATCAATATATTCACCCGGTTCTACCTCCAGTTTGCCATAATCCTGTATGATAAGCATCTCATTATCTTCAATATTTGCAACAAGTTCTTCAAGCTGCATATCTATAAGCCTTCCCTCTTGTCCAAGTTCACAAATAAAAGCTTCAATTTCCTCTACCACCAGCATTGCCATTTCTGTTTTCTGCACAACGGAAACCACATCATTTATTGCCGCAATATTTTCAAATTCCAGGTAATTAAGGTTGCTGTATGAATCATCCAGTACAGACCTGTATCTTTTCAAGGTTTGGATCGCCTGATTTGCTTTGGATGTTACCGTAGAGGTATCCCTTAGAATATACTTCAAATGCCCTTTGAACAAAGTTATAATATTTCTCCTGCTCGAGATGCAAACAACAACTTCACCGGTTTGCTTTGCCACTCTTTCAGCACTTTTGTGCCTGGTTCCGGTCTCATCTGTTTTTATGGACGTATCCGGCACCAGCAGTGCATTAGCATATAATATTCTATTAAGGTCCTTGCTTATTATTATGGCCCCGTCCATTTTGGCAAGCTCATACAGGTGGGAAGGCCCAAGCTCCGTATCTATGTTAAATCCACCGTCAACCAGGTCCATAACAGCATTAGAATTACCTATTAGAATAAGTGCTCCGGTCCTCGCCCTTAAGATATGCTCAAGCCCTTCTCTTATGGGCGTACCCGGTGCTATCATTTTTACCGTATCCATTATTTCATCCCTTTTGCAAATGGACATAAAAACTCCTCCATATATCATGGTACTGCTTTTATATTAACGATATGGCTTCACCTATTGTATCCACAGGCTGTATTACCATATCCCCCATATCCTTCATCCTGGCAACTGCTTTCATATTGCCTGCCGGAATAATACATCTTTTAAAACCTATTCTTTTTGCTTCCATAATCCTTTTTTCTATTCTTCCCACCGCTCTTACTTCCCCCGTCAGTCCGATTTCACCTATACATACCGTACCGCTTTCAACAGGCCTGTTCCGAAAGCTTGATACAATTGCCGCCGCTGCTGCAAGGTCGCATGCCGGTTCGGTTACTTTCATCCCTCCGACAACATTTACATATGCGTCATTATCATGCATTCCAAGTCCTGCTTTTTTCTCCAAAACCGCAATGAGAAGTACAATCCTGTTATAATCTATACCTGTTGCCATTCTCCTGGGCATTCCGAATCCCGTTTCACATACAAGGGCCTGGATTTCTATGAGCATTGGCCTTGTACCCTCCATACTTGCAGCTACAACAGAGCCCGAAGTATTTTCAGGCTTTTCCGAAAGCATAATTTCGGACGGATTGGACACTTGCTCAAGGCCTGAATCAACCATTTCAAAAATACCTATCTCGTTTGTTGAACCGAACCTGTTTTTTACTGCCCTTAATATCCTGTAACTCATATGCCTTTCACCCTCAAAATATAAAACCGTGTCTACCATATGCTCCAGCACCCTGGGTCCCGCTATTGAGCCCTCTTTTGTTACATGCCCGATCAGCAATACTACAACTCCTTTTGTTTTGGCCAATCTCATCAGCCTTAGAGTAACTTCCCTGACCTGGCTGACTGTTCCCGGTGCGGATGTTAACAATTCGTCATAAACCGTCTGGATTGAATCCACGATAAGAAGTCCCGGCTGTGTTTCATTTATGAGCTTTTCAACGGCAGAAAAAGCAGTTTCGGCAGCCATCATAAGCCTGCCCGAATCCACTCCCAGCCTGTTACCTCTCATCTTAACCTGGTTTACCGACTCTTCTCCTGTAATATACAATATGTTAAAGCTTCCGCCGATACTCTGGCAAAGCTGTAATATCAATGTGGATTTGCCTATACCGGGCTCTCCCCCCACAAGCACCATTGAACCTTTAACCAGGCCTCCGCCGAGTACCCTGTCAAGCTCATTGATACCTGTGGAAAACCTTTCTTCAATATCTGCAGCAATATCAGCAATATTCACGGCTTTTGCAGATAATCCGGAAATAGTGTTTCCGCCTTTTTTATCTTCCGCTTCTTCAACAAATGTATTCCACTGCCCACAAGAAGGGCATTTCCCAAGCCACTTTGCAGATTCATATCCACATTCCTGGCACGTAAACTTTGTCTTCAGCCTGGCCATAACAAACCTCCAAAAAATAAATTGATTAATGTACAATTTCCCCGGGCAGCAATCAAAAGTTATTGTTTATACTTCCCTGCTTCAATAAGTTCAAACAATACAAGTATAAACATTGCATGGGACCAGGTCAGCCCGTATATCCATACAGGATTTCCGGTATCCTTGTCGGCCTGTTCGGGAAGAAGCCCCATACCTGTCGTGCAGCTGGCCACTTTGTTGAAATAATCCATTGCCTCATCATAATTACCTTTTTTAATATGGTAAAGGGAAACCCAAAGGGATGCCAAAAGCCATGGATTGCCACCCATATAATTATCGTGCTCATACCTCATAACAAGTCCTGTCTTCCCTGTTTTCAAAAACTTTTCTATTGAGCGGGCAGTAGATTCAACATTTGGGTCTTCAATATCCAGGACCCCAAAGGGTATTGAAACACCTAGAAGGCTCACATCAACCGTTGCATCCTCCAGCGTAACATCCTTATAATAGCCCTTGGAGTTATATTTGATTACCGTTTTATGGGAGGAGTACTCATCTCCCCAGGGATTGAGCTTTGTCTTTATGCTTCTTAAAAAGCAGCCCTTTTCATCATTCCATAATTCCCTGAGAATTGCATCCTTGATTCCTTCGGCTTTTTCCTGCCACTTATTGACAATATGTTCACGTTTATTTAAAATGGATGAAATCTCCACAGCCGCCATTATTCCTCCATAAACCGCGGAAGCGGAGTATGTATGCTCCCCGTACCTTTCCTCCCATAAATCAAAGCTTGGCATGGGAAGTCCATTTTCATCAAGGTTATCAAGCATATAGCACGCCGCAAGCTTCACACTGCCCCATACATATTCCAAAAAATGTATATTTTTAGTTATTTTAAAATGCTGCAGCATTCCCCATACAATTGTACCTGTTTCATCAATCTGGATACCCCATGAAGGTGCAAGATTTCCGTCAAGATGATATCTCTGGTGCCAGACACCATTATTATCCTGGGCATTTACCGCCCATTGGTAGAATTTGTCCACAGCCCCGGTAAGGCCGCATTTATCCATAGCTCCCGTTATGAATGCAGCATCCCTTCCCCAGCAGTATGCATACCTTCCGCACCTGGTATTCCCTTCGTCCACCTCAGGTGAAGCTAAAAGCCCTCCCGTTTCCCTGTCTGACATAAGCTTGAAATAAAGAACCGTTCTATTGTATAAATCATCTATCTTTTTATTACCTGTACCGGCTTTTGTCGAACCCTTCAAAAAATCCAGCCAATAGGCTTTCACTTCACCATATATTTGATCAGCATCGGTATTTTTTATTTCCCGTGCTGTTTCTTTTGATTTATTAAGGGCAGGGGAAGCACAAATGTATATTGTTATAACCGCATCAGTGCCTGCCCTTACTGTTTCTAAAGCTGTTGAAAACGCACCGTCGTTCATCATACCTATATTATCCGTACCCTTCAGGTTCATATGGGATGCAGCCTCAAAAGAGTTATTTCCTATCTGGAAATATTCTATTTCCCTGTTTGCAGTCATGGCAAAATAAGCGGCATTTTTATAAAATATCATGGAATCCGTATCGAAATCAAACAGTGTCCCCCGGGGGTCCGGCTGTGTACTTATGAACATCCCATGAGCCACCATGCAAAGCCTTCTTTCAAAATTGCTCCTGTTATGCACAACATATTTCCTGACCAGCACTTCCCTTTCAGGCAATACATAATCGTACTGGTCCACTGAAACTTCCAGATTATCAATTGAATACGTTGTCAATGCAATATTGGTATTATCCACATATACTTGAGAAGATTTCCATGTCCCCTCGTCAAGCCAGAGTGTGCCTGAATTGATACCTTCTATAAATATACCGCATTTTAGCCTGTCCACATGCTGCTCGAAATCTATATGAGGCCAGTATAGCCTGATAAGTTCACCCCTGTCCGTCAAACATCCAAGCATTTTTGAATTTCCCACTACCGCATTATTGAAATAACTTTTTCCCATCAGCAATAATCCTTCCCTTACACTTAATATAAAATTTTCAATAAAAATTATATCACAAATATTTACTTTATAAATATTTTCCCATTATTCGCGCAAAATATAGAGAAGAACTTAGAAACATTCGGAGGAATAAGGATGATATCACAATTTGACAGTATCTTGTTTTTTGTTACACAGGTTTTACAGGTATTCATATTTACAATAGGATGCTATTTTTTTTGCATATCCGTCTTTGCATGGAGGAAGAAGAAAAAAAGAGATACCTGTAATATCCCTCCAATAAAAAGCTTTGCATTAGTCATTGCGGCACATAATGAAGAAAAAGTGATAAAGCATATTGTAGAAAGCCTTAATATGATATCTTACCCGAAAGAGCTTTTTGATATTTTTGTAATAGCGGATAATTGCAGCGATAATACTGCAAAAATAGCTTTGGAGCACAATGCAATTGTATATGAAAGGTTTGATGAGGAAAAAAGGGGCAAAGGCTTTGCACTTGATTGGATGTTTAAAAAAATATTTGCCATGGAAAAAAAGTACGACGCAGTATGTATATTCGATGCAGATAATCTGGTCAGCTCCAATTTTCTTATTGAAATGAATACCCATCTTTGCAGTGGACATAAGGTAATACAGGGCTACATAGACAGCAAAAATCCTTACGATTCGTGGATAAGCTGCTCCTATTCAATTGCCTTCTGGCTTGCAAACAGGCTGTTCCAGCTTCCCAGGTATTACCTTGGCTTAAGCTGTGGGATATGCGGTACAGGCTTTTGCATTGATTTAAAGCTTTTGGAAAAAATAGGCTGGGGCACTACCAGTCTCACCGAAGACCTGGAGTTTACCATGAAACTGGCGCTGAACGGCCAAAAGGTTTATTGGTCCCATGATGCAATTGTATATGACGAAAAGCCTTTGACCCTTAAGCAATCATGGAAGCAGCGTGTCAGGTGGATGCAGGGACACTCTGATTGTGCCGGGAAATACTTTTTGCCGCTTTTCTCCAAAGCCTTCAAGGAAAGCAATTTTGTCGCATTTGACTGCGGAATGTATCTTTTCCAGCCGGTCAGGTTTATATTTCTTGGCTTGACCACATTAATGATGTGGGTACAAACATTTTATCCCGATTCACCATTTTTCAGCATTCAATACATATTCCCCGCAACAGCCTGGTACATACTTGCGCTGTGCCAGATTATTTACGGTCCCCTGGTTCTGTTCACGGAAAAGAAATTCAACCTCCAGCTTTTAGTAGGTTTTGTTTTATACCCTTTATATTGCCTTACATGGCTTCCCATAACAATCCAGGGTGTCATTAGCAAAGACAACAAGACCTGGGCACATACGGTACATACGAGGGATATCAGCATAAAAGAACTGGAAAATGCATAGCTAAAGGAGCTTTTGCCTATGTTTTTTTAATTAGTATTTTCTTACTTGAAATACAAATTGCTTCAGGAACATATGTTTGATATTATTCTTATCCTGTGTTAAAATAAAAGGTGATTGATAATAAATTTCCGGGGTGCCTGATATGATTGATAAATTACTGAAGGATTCCTTAGAACAGAATCTGATAATTACAATTATATATCAAAAAGGTAAACGGTTCTCCAAAAGAAATATCCGTGTCCTTGACATCCGGGGAGATAAAATAAAGGCATATTGCTTCCTGAGAGAGCAGATAAGAATATTTAAAAGAAGCAATATATTGTCTGCGGGCCAATAGGAGTATTAATACCAAAGGTATAATCGGGTCTATACAAATTAATTTTATAATGGTAAAATAAAGAAAAAACGATATGTTAACACTCATTGACTTTAATAAGTATGGGATTAAAAATGTTGGTATTTGCTAATTATTATACAAGAACTAGTACCTTGCGTCATTTAAAATATTGGATTTGCGGCGAGGATGATTTTTGCAAGACGAGGCGGAGGATTGAGGAATCCGGCACTTACTCGCTTGC
>JANQLN010000108.1 GCA_028280575.1 Clostridia bacterium | reverse complement strand
TAAAGTTAAAATGGTAAATCAGTTAAGTCGTATAGAAGATTTTTAACATAGATGCTGTCATTGATTTTCTGCTCATTTTTAAGAGCTTCAATGATAGCTTCAAATTCTTCTACAGATAGCTTTAGTATGTAAGTTTCTGTCATTAAAGCAATCCCTCCTTTGCAAAAGAATAGTAGTCTGAATCATTTATAAATTCCCCCTTTTTAAAGCATTAAGAATGTCAGTAAAATGTTCCTTGCAGAAATTGATTTCATTAAGTTTGTCAATAGATTTTTGTAGCTGATTTGCCCAGAAGTCAATACATTCCTGTTTGTCCTCACTATCAGAATCTTGATGTTTTTTAATGTTTTCTTTGCATTTCCTGATATCATTCTCTAAGTATACAGCGGAAGTAACTAAAGTAGTTGACAAACTAAGTCTAACCTTTATAAATTTGTTATCCATACATAAACCAACCCTTCCAAATAGATATTTTTTATCATTTTTCAAATAAATGAAAAGGTAAAGTAATGTATACAAAAAAATTCAGAATAGAGATAAGAAGGGTTTGTCAAGGAAGAAGGAAAAAATTTTTTCAACCAGGTGTTTTAATATAATAAAAGAAAAAATATTTTCCGCCTTGACAAATCCCTGGGAGTCAGCGGAATCAATTCTCTATAATGGAAAGATAAAAAAATAGTTGTTTCGGCGAAGCGTATGTAATAACAACGCGTAGCAAGTTGTTATGTATCGTAATGAGTAATAAGAGCATAGAGAATTATTACGTTGAAAAAGATTGTAAATGTAATACAGGAGTGTTTCCGGAAGATCTTCCAGGGACTTGAATATGTATTACATATATTTTTGTTACTGAGAAAAATAGTTGTTATAACATAAGGTTTTTTGGGGGTGAGGGGGCTTGCCCCCTTTTACTTGAATCATGGCATTAATTAGTTATGAAAATGTTTTTTTACATATCTCTTACATATGTTTTCCTATTTTATATTTGACAAAGAACATATTAATATGTATAATTATGTCATATTTTCTGTAAGGGGGATTATTTTGGATAGGATACCAGTCTTTTTAAAGGATTTTCTCAATTATATGGAAACAATACGAGGTATATCAAAGCTGACTGTAAGAGAATATTATTATGACCTTAGGCTGTTTTTAAAGTATTTAAATATTCATAAGGGATTATCTGAAAATGAAGATATTGAAAACATATCTATAAAGGATATTGACATTGACCTTGTAAAATCAGTTACTTTGAGCGACTTATACAGTTATATTTCGTATTCAAGCAGGGAAAGAGACAACATTGCAGCTTCCAGAGCGCGCAAGGTTGCAAGCCTCAAATCATTTTTTAATTACCTATACAGGAAAGCAAGGGTATTGGACTATAATCCTGCAAGTGAACTTGAATCACCAAAAATAAATAAAAGGCTACCAAAATATTTGAATTTGGATGAAAGTAAAAAACTATTAAACGCAGTAGAAGGAAAGAATAGGGAAAGGGATTATGCAATAATTGTTTTATTCCTGAATTGTGGTTTGCGTTTATCCGAATTGGTTGGAATTAATATCAATGATATTAAGAATTATACATTAAGAGTTATAGGGAAGGGGGATAAGGAAAGAATAATATACCTTAATAATGCCTGTTTAGCTGCTTTAAATAGATATTTAAAAGTAAGGTATATAAGTAAAAAATCAATTGATAAAAATGCTCTTTTCATAAGTGAAAGAAAGCAAAGAATGAGTGCTAAAACGGTACAATACCTTGTAAAGAAATACATAAAAGCTGCCGGACTGGATACTGAAAGATATTCAACTCATAAGTTAAGACATACAGCAGCAACTCTTATGTACAAACATGGAAATGTAGATATAAATACACTTCAGCATATCTTGGGACACGAAAGTATTTCAACTACAGAAATTTATACACATGTAGAAAACTCGCAACTGAAAAAAGCAATTGACAGTAATCCACTTTCACGATTTAATATGCAAGATAAATGATATAAAGTACTAGTTTGAAAATTGACTTATTATGGATGCTTATGTATAATAAAGTAATTAGTTGATAAGGGGAAAAATAAATTGAAATGTATTGGAATGGTTAGAAAAATAGGACAACATGGTAAATTTGCCTTACCAAAAGAACTAAGAAAAACAATGAACCTATCTGAAGGTGATTCATTAGAATTTTTTATAGAAGATAAATTTTTGATACTAAGAAAGTATGAACCTGCATGTATTTTTTGTGGTGAAGCAAAAAATATTAAAATGTATAAAAGTAAAAATATATGCAAAAGTTGTTATGAACAAATTTGCAATAAATAATAGTATTTATTATATTAATTAACTGGAAATACGTCATAAGGATTAGTATCTAGTATTTTGCATAATTTTAATCCAAGATACACATTTGGTTTAGATATACGATATTCTATTTTTTGATAATGTCTCAAAGAGATGTCAAGCATTCTAGCAACTTCTTCTTGAGAATATTTTTTTGATTCTCTCAATAACTGTATATAGTTATTTACCATACATAACACTCCCAGTATCTTTATTTTGTTCAATGTAAACGCCACATTTTCCCTTACCCAAATTATTTTAATACATGAACTATAGTTCTGTCAAGAATTATTTTATGGCATACTTTCAAACACTTCATAATAGGGGATTACAGAGATTTCCCATTTTATCACATTATACAAAATAAAGATTTTGTATAATCAGAGGGAAGCATTTAACCATCTGCACACAAAGAGCAAAAAACAAACCCACACTCCAAGTATGGGTTTGTTTTTATGAAAAAAATCAATAACCTCTCCTAAAACATTTCATAAGTTTATTTTCCTTTATATATACCGAAGTTCTGTGCTTTTTTTAATAACGCTGCAATACCTTTAGGACCGGTAATAAGTACTAAGGCTAAAACAATCTTGATAATTCCAGATATTATATCAGATTTTATAGTCAATTGTGTACTGAGCGGAATTCCAAGGTCTGTTGGGTTTGATACTTCCTTTAATAAATTTCTTATACTGAAATAGTTGGCAGTATCTTTTAATATACCCGGTAAAGTATTAACTATTAGAATAAGACCTATTATTGAAATAAGATGCGGATAAATATCGTCGAAATCAAAATCCAGCTTTATGGTATTATTTGTTCCTCTGCATATAAAACTGGAAATTTTATCACTGAAAATCCAGAGCAGCAAACTTGCAGCAATAAACATTACCGCACTTACCAACAAGTATAAAAAGGTATCTAATTTATGCCCACTTTGAAAAATTTGGATTCCTATAGCACTAACAGCATAATTAACAACATATCTGACAAATATATATATGGATATTATTTTAAGAACAATTTTGACAATATCTTTCATTACTCTCCCCTACCCCCTTCTTTGAAATGCATTTTCTGCCTTTTTTATTAAATCCATTATCAACACATAAGAAATTAACGATGCAAGCAATACAGGTATGACTAATATTGCTGCCAGATCATTTGATATAAATATTAAAAATGTAAAAAATATAATTGATAGTGTTACAAATGCATATATTCTCCATCTTTGCCCGGCTATTCTTTGTATATAAGTATTGTTATATTTCATTGCCATGTCAATAATTCCATGACATATATGGTAAACCATCATCAGGTTCATTATTCCAAGCACAATACTAAGAAGTACTGCAAAAAAACTGGTTTCACTTGAAATAGGAGTATTTATTTGAATAATATCCAAAATTGACACCAAAGCTAATGGTAAGGCAATATTTCGTGCACTTTGAAAATGATTACTTTCAGATAGCATTTTCCCTAAACCATAAAAAATAAGCAAATAACCAACTATATCAGGTAATAGGTCAAATCCATTTATCCTGAAATCAATTAAAAATAAAAATCCCCAGAATATATTTGAAAACCCCAAAAAATCCCCCCTTATAAATTTGAATATATTATACTATTATTTCTATAAAATTGCCAGTTGATTGCTTTATTCTTTATGGCTGTATTGTTATAATAATAGATAATAGTTTATATGGAGGGATAAAATTGGAGGATGTACCGTTAAAAATAATGGATTTTCTAAGCTATATGGAGACTATCAAAGGTAAATCAAAGTTGACGGTTCAGGAATATTACTATGATCTCCGTCTATTTTTCAGATTTTTAAAAGTGCACAAAGGATTTACGGACGAGAAGGATTTTGAGAAAATTGACATCCGTGATATAGATATTGAGTTTATCAAGGAAATTACCTTAAGAGATTTATACAGCTATATATCCTATGCAAGCAGAGAAAGGGACAACATTGCAGCTTCCAGGGCCCGTAAGGTTGCTAGTCTAAAGTCTTTTTTTAATTACCTGGCAAAAAAGGAAAAGTCTATAAACTACAATCCTGCAAGTGAATTGGAATCGCCAAAGGTTTTAAAAAGGCTGCCAAAATATTTGAATCTTGATGAAAGCAAGGAGCTTTTAAAAGCTGTTGAAGGAAATAATAGAGAAAGGGATTATGCCATACTTACCCTGTTTTTAAACTGTGGACTGCGTTTATCAGAGCTCGTTGGTATAAACCTCAATAACATCAGAAGTGATACATTGCGAGTAATAGGTAAGGGAGATAAGGAAAGGACTATTTATTTAAATAAGGCGTGTGTGGAAGCCATTGAAAGATATTTAAAGGTAAGACCCAATAATAGGGTTAAAGATAAAAATGCACTTTTTTTAAGTGAACGGAAACAAAGAATAAGTCCTAAAACCGTACAGTATTTGGTAAAAAAATATATAAAAGCCGCAGGACTTGATACTGAAAGATATTCAACCCATAAGTTAAGGCATACTGCCGCAACTCTTATGTACAAGCATGGCAATGTAGATATAAATGCACTCCAGCATATACTTGGACATGAAAGTATCTCAACTACTGAAATATATACGCATGTAGATAATTCACAGCTGAAAAAAGCTGTAGACAGCAATCCTCTTGCCCAAGTAAATATGGAAGACAATGAATAAGATAAGCAAATCCCTTAATATTTTCGGTTTACATAGGTCGCTTTTTGAAATATAATGTAGAATAATAGTATTGTTTAATGAAGATAGGTGTTTAATATATGAATGCAAGAAGATTTTATTTTGTGATGACAATTTTTATATCTTTGTTTTTATTTACTTCAGGTTTATTTTTATTGAAATCCTATGATATTACCAAATCGGCTTTTGCCTTTTATGAGAATGACAACGAAACTAATATACCTGATTATACAAAGGAAGGTAAAAAAAATAAAAGAAAAGAAAATATAAATGTGGTACTGCTTGTAGGTGACAAATGGGAATGTAATACGGACACTATTGTTGTTGCAAGCTATAACCCAGATACAAGGAAGCTAAACCTTTTGGCGATTCCCAGAGACACAAAAGTTGATGTTAGCGGTATGAAGATACCTAAAGTCAATGCTTTATACAGCATGAAAAATGGTTCTTCATTACTGATGAATGTACTTACCGAAAAACTCAATATAAACATACATTATTATATATATTTTCAGATGTCTACCTTTAGGGAAATAATTGACCTTTTGGGAGGTGTGGACATTGACATACCTGTAGATATGAATTATGACGATCCGGCACAGGACCTTCATATTCATTTTAGAAAAGGACTTCAGCATCTTGATGGAAAAAAGGCTGAACTGTACTTAAGGTTCAGAAAACCAAACAATTCAGAATATACAGATGAAATGCTTAAGTATTATGACGGATCTGATATAAGTAGAATTGAAGCCCAAAAAAAGTTTATTAAAGAGCTGGTAAAACAAAAAGCAAATCTTTTTTACCTTACCAAGCTAACTCAAATAGTTAATACAATATATGAGAACCTGGAAACAAACATTACTCTTGACGACGCTTTAAATATGATAAAATATGGTGTAAATTTCAGTCCGGAAAATATTGAAACCTTTTCCCTGCCCGGTAAAATACAAGCAATAGATGAATATGACTTTTTTATTTCTGATCATATTGAAATCTCAAAAATGATTCAAAACAATTTTGCAAGGAAAGAGGAATAATTATACATCATAAAAAATCTTCAATTACAAAAGTTATATAGGGATATACCAAATACTTTAATTGGAGTTTTTTTATGAAGCATTTTAAGTTTTTTGTTGCTGCAGCATTATTTATATTTACACTAATGTTTTCACTGGGAGCATTTTTTTTAAACAGTAACAATCTAAATATTGATGACTTTACACATGATTCCGGAGAAAATCCGTTTAAATTCATGAGAAGTTTTTTTTCAGATGAAATATCGGTAGAAAAACCAATCAATATATTGGTCCTGGGTGGAGATAAAGTAAATAAAAATACAGATACGATTATTGTGGTTAACCTTAATCCAAATGATAAATCCGTTAAAATGCTTTCCATACCCAGAGATACGAAAGTATTAATCAGCGGTAAATACAGAAAAATCAATTATGCCTATCCCAAAGGCGGAGCAGCCCTTGCAATCAAAACTATTGAAAAGTTAACTGATTTAAGAATTGATTACTATGTTTTTATTAATATGAAAGCTTTCAGACAAATTGTAGACTTGCTGGGAGGTTTGGAATATTATGTACCACAAAATATGAACTATGATGATCCCTCACAAAATCTTAATATACATTTAAAAAAGGGCCTCCAGATATTGGATGGCAAAAAAGCAGAATATCTTGTAAGGTACAGGAAAAATTATAAGGATGGTGATATAAGCAGAGTAAAGATACAACAGGACTTTATTAAGGAATTGGTCAAACAAAAGCTTAAAATACAAAATATTCCTAAACTGAAAGCAGTTGTTGAAGCTGTTTACGATAATATTGAAACCGATATTTCCTTAAGCGATGTATTAGGTTTTACTTCATACATTGGCAAATTTACGGATAACAAAATAGAAGCCTATACTCTGCCAGGTAAAATTGGGGCCGGCAAAAATTATTGGTATTATATCTGCAATGAAGAAAAAACCAAAGAATTAATATCCGGATATTTTAAAGCTGAATAAATATAATCTCTCTCTTTATATGTATTGTTCAAAAAAGGCTTTAAATGCCAGATAAACAACATATATATCAATTTTACTTGTAACCTCAAATGGAGAATGCATAGAGAGTATGGATACACCGCAGTCAATTACTTCCGTACCCAGGTTTGCAACACATTTTGCAATTGTCCCTCCCCCACCCAGGTCCACTTTTCCCAATTCTGCTGTTTGCCAGGGTATGTCATTATTTTTAAAGAGTGTCCTTAAACGTGAAATAAACTCGGCTGCCGCTTCACTCCCTCCCACTTTTCCTTTAACACCTGTATATTTCTGTATTAATAAGCCTTTACCCATATAGCTTGCATTTCTCTTGTCCTGCACATCATTGTAATTGGGATCAACCGCAGGGTTGACATCAGCAGACAGCATATACGAATTTTCAAGACACAATCTGGCAGTTAAATCAGTATTTGAGCTTGCCTCAAGATAACATATTTTAGAAACAAAGTTTTCCAGCATTGTTGACTCAGCACCCGTATTTCCTTCACTGCCTACTTCTTCCTTGTCGGTTAATACTAAAAGTGCTGTTTTAGCCGGATCAGCAATTTGGGAAAAGGACATAAGGCCTATATATGAACACACCCTGTCGTCTTGTCCGTATGCGCCAACCATGCTTCTGTCCAAACCCACATCGGAAGCCTTAAATGCGGGAACAAGCTGAAGCTCTGCAGAAGTAAAATCCTCTTCACATATGTCGTACTTTTCATTTAAAAGCTTCAGTATATTAAGCTTTACCTTTTCATTGACTTTTTCATCATTAAAAGGTATTGAGCCTATAACAGCGTTAAGGCTTTCACCTGTTATCCCCTCGGTCATCTTCTTTTGCATCTGCTTTGCAGCCAGATGAGGCAGTAAATCAGTTATTGTAAATACAGGATCATCATCTGATTCTCCTATTACCACATTGACTTTTTTCCCGTCGGTTTTATAGACCACACCGTGAATTGATAATGGAGTTGTAACCCATTGGTATTTTTTAATTCCGCCGTAATAATGTGTCTTCACCATTGCAAAGCCTTCATCTTCATATAAGGGCTTCTGTTTGAAATCAATTCTGGGAGCATCAATATGCGCACCTATCATATTTATGCCGTTTTTGAGAGCATTTTTACCAATAACCGCAGCTATTAAAGATTTTTCACGGTTTATATGATATATTTTAGTACCTGCAGTAAGCTTTGTTTTATTGTCAATTAGTGAGTTGATTGGTATAAAGCCTTTGCTTTTTAAAAATTTGGCGGCTTCCTTTACAAACTCATATTCCGTCTTGCTTTTATCAAGAAATTTTTTATATTCATCACAAAAAGAAAATGCCTTTTCAATATAAGTTGAGTCTTTTTTTTCCCATACATTTTGGGCCTCAAACCTCAGTTTATCATATAGCTTTTGCCCTTTGCTTTTATCCTCCATTTTATAAATTCCTCCTCTATACTTTTTACATTAATTAAATTATAACAAAATTTTGTATGTTTGCAATACCTTAACTTAATTACTCATGCTGCTAAATCTATTTATGCACCATTGTAAACATAATTATCTGATGTTAAAATAAATTTACCGAGATTTTAATTACAGGAGGCCATTTTATGTTTGATTGCCACGTTCATACCAATTTTTCGCTTGACAGTGACATGCCGGTCGGTGCAGCAATAAATAAAGCTCAATCACTAGGGCTTAAAGGAATTGCAGTAACAGATCATCTTGACTATGATTACCCTGGATATGACGATAAGTTTAATATAGATTTTGAAAAATATATGGAGTGCCTGGGTAATAAATGCCTAAAGCTTGGCCGCAGTTTTACTTTGATCAAGGGAATCGAAGTTGGCATTCAACCTCATGTAATTGAAAAAACACAAAAAGTAATTGATAGTTATGGCTTTGATTATGTAATCGGCTCTATCCATATTATAAAAGGACAGGACCCGTATACTGGAGAATATTACAAAAATAAGACCAGGAAACAAGCTTACTTACAATATCTTGAAGAAATTTTGCTGATTTTGAATAAATTTCAGGATTTTGATGTGCTCGGCCACTTTGATTATATTACCAGGTATGCTGTTTACAACAAAAATAACATGAAATATCTGGATTATCCAGATATTTTCGACCAAATATTCAAGCTTTTGATTGAAAATGGTAAAGGTATTGAAATCAATACCCGTTCATATGTTGATATAAGCTTTGATGCCTTGTTAATTAAAAGATACTTGGAATTAGGAGGCAGTATTATCTGCCTTGGCTCCGATGCACATAATGAAGCCAGAATCGGAGAAAAATTTGATTTCTTTAAAGAAATTTTAGTTAATGCAGGATTTAAGTATTTGACTCATTTTATTAACAGGAAAGCCGTATTTACAAAAATTTAAATGGACTTGAAAAGCAAAAAACGGCCTTAACCGCCTTTTTGCTTTTCTTTCTATCCTAATGATCATTCATCATTTAAAATATCATCACACCTTCTGCTGCATCTTTCGCCCTGTTCTTTTTCAGGCTCCATACCATGCTTTTTTTTATAATCGTCTATTGCCTCTTTTATGGCTTCCTCCGCCAGGTTTGAACAGTGCATCTTAGGTTTTGGCAAACCATCTAAAGCTTCGGCTACCGTCTTATTTGTAATTTTTAAAGCTTCGTCGATATTCTTACCAATAATCAATTCCGTCGACATACTGCTGGTTGCAACTGCTGCTGCGCAACCGAAGGTTTTGAATTTAGCATCAACTATTATACCGTCTTCCACCTTGAGAAAGACCTTCATTATATCGCCGCATTTGGGATTGCCCACCTGGCCTTCCCCATCGGCATCTTTTATTTCACCAACATTTCTTGGATTCATGAAATGGTCCATTACTTTATCACTATACATTAAAACTCACCTTCCATTTATTAATCTTTTACATATAACGGTGACATCTCTCTAAGCCTTTCAACTATTGGAGATAGGGCTTCCATCAAATATTTGACATCTTCTCCCGTATTTTCTTCACCAAATGTTACTCTAAGAGAGCCATGTGCTATTTCGTGAGGTAATCCAATTGCAAGAAGTACATGGGATGGATCAAGGGAGCCTGATGTACAGGCAGACCCACTTGATGCTGCTATACCTTTCATGTCAAGCATCAGCAAAAGAGACTCTCCTTCAATGAATTCAAATGAAAAATTTGCATTACCGGGCAGTCTTTTTTTCCTGTGCCCATTAAGCCTTACATTTGGAATTTTTTCCATAACCTGATCTATTAGGTTATCTCTTAGGTTCCTCAGCTTTTCACTATACCCATCTATATTATGAGTGGCAAGCTCAATAGCCTTACCCAGACCGACTATTCCAGGTACATTTTCAGTGCTTGCTCTTCTTTTTCGTTCCTGTGCTCCCCCATGGATGAAATTGGTAATTTTTGTTCCCTTTCTAATATAAAGGGCTCCTACTCCTTTAGGCCCATAAAATTTATGTGCGGACAATGAAAGCATGTCCACATTCAAATCTTCTACATCAATGCTTGTATTACCAACTGCTTGTACGGCATCAGTATGAAAAAGCACTCCTTTTTCCCTTGTTATACCGCCAATTTCCTTAATAGGCTGTATCGTTCCAATTTCGTTATTCGCATACATAATCGAAACCAATATTGTATCGGGCCGTATTGCTTTTGAAACCTGTTGTGCAGCTACAACACCGTCCGGACCAACCGGTAGATAAGTCAATTCATAGCCTTCGCTTTCAAGGTATTGGCATGCGTGCAAAACTGCATGATGTTCAATGGCGGTAGTGATTATATGCTTGCCTTTATTTGAATTTGCATAAGCAGCTCCTTTAACTGCCCAATTATCGGCTTCTGTTCCCGATCCGGTGAAATATATCTCTTCCTTCTTAGAATTCAGTGCTTTAGCTACTCTCTCCCTTGCTTCCTCTATTGCTTGTTTGCTTTTCCTGCCAAGAGAGTAAATAGACGAAGGATTTCCAAAATTAGACTTAAAATATGGTATCATTTCCTCCAGCACCTCAGGTTTAACATTTGTCGTAGCTGAGTGGTCCAAATATATAAATCTGCTGTCCATAAAACATAACTCCTTTATATTTGAATACTTTTTTCAATATTTATTAATACCCATATTATATATACCTTAAAAACTGATATTATAATCATAAGATGATAATATTTCTCAAAATCCTAACAAATTATTATATATACCGTCAAAGTAAGCTTTTACTATTGCGACTTATATAGATTAGCACTACACGACAACATTGTCAATAAAGTGCATTTGAAAAGCAATTTGCTTATGTTTTTGATTTTTTAATGATAATAATACAAGTTATGATATAATTTCTTTAAACATTAGAATATCGGGAGATGTATTTCATGATCTTTTTAGTAATGGCACTTTATTGTGAAGCTGAGCCTTTAATCAGGCATTTTGATATGAAGAGGACAAAGGGTAAAACAAATATGCCTTTATTTAGTAATGAAAAAATCTGCCTTATAATTTCAGGTACCGGAATGATCAGGTCTTCCTGTGCAACTGCATATGCTTTGAGTAAAAAAGGATATTCAAAAAATGATTCATTGATTAATCTTGGCATATGCGGCTCCGTAAATAAAAAAAGCATGTATGAAATAGCCGTATGCAGTAAAATTAAAAATCATGACAGCGGCAAGGTCTTTTACCCTGAAATGCTTTTAAAACATGACTTTAGTGAAGGGAGTCTAGAATCATTTTCCAGGCCTGTAGATAATCCTGAAGGTATAAAGGCTGATTTTGTCGATATGGAAGCTGCAGGTTTTATAGAATGTGCACAAATGTTTTTACCGCTTCAAAATATACATTGCCTTAAAGTAGTATCTGATAATCTGGAAGGACAAAAGCTTGAAAAAGAATATGTCTTTTCTCTTATCAATGAGAATTTAAATAAAATATGCTCTTATCTTGAAAAGGCAAATATGCTTTCCCGGATAAATAATGATGTCATTACGTCATGTGATTATAACCTTATAAAAAAGATATCTTCATCCAATCATTTCACTAAGAGCATGTACTTCCAATTATTAAACCTTGCACGTTATTACAAAATAAAACATAATAATCTTGATATTTTAAATTCTGTTATTGACTGCCGGTGTAAAAACAAATTACAGTCAAAACAGTTGTTCCAAAAAATAAAAAGACTTTTGGAGGGTATGGAAATTGGATTACAATAGAATTTTTTCCCACATATACTGCGAAAATGAGGCTTTTAATTACACCCTGGCAAATCAAATAATAGAAAAAATGAGGGGGGCAAAACTTATCGGAATAGATCATTACAAGGATGTCTTTAACAGGACCGGACAGAATTTTCATGTCCAGAAAAACTCCCAAAAGCTAATACTTGCCGTAAAAAAAGATTCTTTCTTTTATGAAGGCTCCGGGCTTTGCCACGGCATTGACGGCTACAGGCCACTTTATGCCTCCCAGGTTTTAAATTGTATATATGACTGTGAATACTGTTATTTGCAGGGTACTTATCCTTCATCAAACATAGTTATATTTGTTAATACCCATGATTTTTTAAATGCCGTAAATGATGAATTGGCAAAGGGGCCTGTTCACCTGGCTATTTCATATGATTCCGATTTGTTTGCCCTTGAAAATTTGCATGGGCTTAGCAAGCATTGGATTGATTTTTCGAGGGGTAAGGATAATTTATTAATTGAAATAAGAACAAAAAATAAAAATTATGAAGCTATTTCCTCCCTGCTTCCTGCAGACAGTTTTCTTTTATCATGGACTATATTACCCGACACTATAATACAAAAGTATGAAAATGGTACTTCTTCACTTGAAGCAAGGTTAAAATCTGTAAAAATGGCTATAGCGGATGGCTGGCAGGTAAGACTTTGCATTGACCCTGTAATTTATACGGATGAATGGAAACAAATATATAAAAATTTTCTACAGGCTGTTTTTGAATACATAGATAAAGATAAATTACATGATGTTACACTGGGAGCCTTCAGGATGCCGTCGGATTACTTTAAAAGATCCAGAAAATCAAGGCTTGACAGTGAAATCCTAAGTTATCCCTATGAAGTTGTAAATGGAATATGCAAGTATCCTTCAAAGCTTGAACATGAACTTATCAATTATATAAAAGACATGGCCGGCATTACACTCAATACCATATGACAAGCTAATCCTCCCCGTTTTTTTCATGGTTTTCATCACTATTTATCTTATTTTTACTATTTGCAAAAACAAGAAAGTATAATACAAGAATAAAAAAATACACATACCCTGACACTTCTCTATACCAGCCTAAAACCATAATATTAAAAATAAGAAATATAAATCCAAGGATTAAAATCCAGGCTCCTATACGTTTAACCATTTTTATTCCTCCTTTTTTCAAGCCATTCTTTTATTCTTGCTTCATATCCGTTATTGGATGGTTTGTAATATTCGGTTCCTTTTATTTCTTCCGGCAAATAATCCTGAACTACGATGTTTCCTGGGAAATCATGGGCATATCTATAGCCTTTTCCATAGCCCATCTTCGCCATACCGCCTGTTACGGCATTTCGCAAATGCATAGGTACTTCACCCGTCCTCTTGCTTGCAACGTCTTTTATTGCCATTTTTATTGCAGCATACGCCGAATTTGATTTTGGACTGACTGCTACCATAATAGCGGCATGGGATAGAATAATCCTTGCTTCAGGCATACCTACAATATGAACTGCATTAGCAGCCGCAACTGCTGTTTGGAGGGCATTGGGATTTGCCATGCCCACATCTTCGGAAGCACAAATGATTATCCTCCTGGCCAAAAACAAGGGGTCCTCACCTGAATAAATAGCCCTGGCCAGATAAAATACGGCTGCGTCGGGGTCACTTCCCCTCATTGACTTTATAAAGGCACTTATATTATCATAGTGGTTATCTGCTGATTTATCAAAATTTAGAGCTCTTTTTTGCACACATTGTTCTATCACGGGAATGTCTATTTTTATTTTATTGGCCTCATTTATATCTGAGGTTAGCACTGCCAATTCCAGGGCATTTAAAGCTATCCTTGCATCTCCGTTGCAAATGTCGGCTAAAAAGTATAGGGCATCCTCTTCAATATCAAGATTATAAAGGCCCAGGCCCCGCTCCCTATCGTCAAGCGCCTGGTGAATTATTTTCAATATGGCATCACTGCTTAATGATTTAAGCATAAAAATACTTGACCTGGATACCAATGCATTATTAACTTCAAAGAAAGGATTTTCAGTGGTAGCTCCTATGAGTACTATCGTACCGTCTTCCACATACGGAAGCAAGGCGTCCTGCTGGGCTTTGTTGAACCTGTGGATTTCATCTATGAAAAGCACTGTTTTACCGTTTTTATTGAGAAGAATATTTTTCGTGTCCTCCACTATTCTCTTTATGTCTTTTACTCCGCTGGTTACAGCATTGAGTTTTTCAAAATGTGTTTTGGTGTTTGCAGCAATAATTCTGGCAAGGGATGTTTTGCCTGTCCCAGGCGGACCGTAAAAAATCACAGAAGTTATCCTATCTGCTTTAACCATCCTGTAAAGCTGTTTTCCTTCACCAACAATATGTTCCTGTCCTGCGAATTCTTCCAAGCTTCTTGGGCTCATCCTGTAAGCCAGTGGTTCTTTCTTAATTCCGGATTCCATCCCGCCATACCTCTCTAAAAAACATCAGTAGTTTTTATATATTACAAAACCTTGTATAATTCATCTGATTGTGGTGGTTCTATTAATTGCTTTTCATTATTTTCAATGAAAAATAATTCCTTTTCACCAGTAAATTTTCCAATTATAAAAGAACATATTCCTTGGGATTTAAGATGCGATACCAGCTCTTCCCCATTCTTGACGGCAACCATCATGCATCCGCTTGAAATCAGCCTGTATGGATTGATTTTATAATAGTTGCATATATCAATTGTTTCTTTTTTGATTGGAATTTTATCCTTAAATACAAGGGCACCTTTGTCTGACGCCCGGCAGATTTCCCATAAGGCTCCCAACACTCCGCCTTCCGTTACATCATGCATTGCATTAACACCAAATTCCGCACAGGAAAGCCCTTCTTTTACTACACTGATATTATCTATTAAGGATTTTGCTTCTCCTACGGCCTTACTGCCAATTTTTTTTTCCAGTTCCTGTTCTTTTACATGGGCAATTATAGATGTACCTTCAAGGCCTGCCCATTTTGTAAGCACAATGTCATCATCTGCATATGCGCCGCTTGAGGATACAAAATTCCCCTTTTTCACCTTTCCTATGCTTGTACAATTTATTACCATTCTGTTTACAGCATCTGTAATCTCAGTATGTCCGCCAATGATTTCCGCATTAAGAGAGTATGAGGCAGCCGTAAGCTGTTCCATAACTGCTTTAAGCATATGTTTTTCTGTACCGGGAGGTGCAAGTATTGTCACCATAAGTCCCAGCGGCTCGGCTCCACACGAAGCCAGGTCGTTACATGATACATGAACTGCAAGCTTCCCAATCTGGCTGTCTGTACCTGTAATCGGGTCTGTGGATACGACACATAATTCATCTTCCAAATCAATTGCACCACAGTCCTCGCCAACCCCGGGCCGCATTACTACCTCACTTCTTAACTTTTTTAGTTTATTTAGAATCATTTTCTCCAAAACATCATTTGGCAGCTTGCCTATTCTCATGATAACCTCCAGGTTAAATAAATACCATTTATAATGAATTATCTACTATTGGTTATCAATTGTCAATGAAGTTTCCGGAGTTTTGTCATGTTTTTCATTTACACGTATTACCGGTTTAATGGGATTGTATTTATCAAGAGAGATTTTTTCCCTTTTTAGTAAGGTTCCATTCTCGTCTAAAATATCCCTGTAGACTAATACCTTTATTCCATTTCTGCCTTTTTTATCAACTATTATTTCGCCGACAGGCACACTGTTATCAATTATAATATCAGAACCTTGAGGCTCATATACGTCCAGGATTTCAGTATGCAAAACTACTTTTTGGCTGTCTTGTTTTCTTCCCAGAATATTTATTGTTATATTATTGCCTGAAACACTTGCAAATAGTACTATAGGATAATTCCGGTCATTTTTAAATTTAAAATCTATCGAGCCTTCCGATATGGTAGCATCTCTTCCCGCCGAAACGTATCCTAAAGGCCATGAATGATGGGTCCTGTCAACCACCTTTAATCTGGATAGTAAAACAGCATTGTACAGGGTTGTTGTTACCTGGCAAATCCCTCCTCCTATACCGTCCACAAACTCACCGTTTATGATAACAGGTGCTTTCTTATATCCATTTGCAAGGGTCCTTGATTCAAGGGTTTTATCCATGGAAAATTCATTCCCCGGCATCAATAAAGTATTATTTATTTTGCTGCATGCAAGAGCTATGTTATAACTCCTGTTTTCTTTACTGCTGTCAAACCTGGTAGAAAAAACGGATAACTCTCCATTTATTTCTTTAATATCATTATAGGATATTACAGGTTCAATGGATTCCACATTGAGTTCAAAAGGCTCAAATTCTTTTTTATCAAATTTTTTTTCAAGCTTTAATAAATTATCTTCGATATCAAGCTTTTGCCCCTTTTTTTCCATTTCAAAACTTATATTGCCGTCTTTATAATTGATTATTGCATTTTTAGGTTCACAATCAATACTCTTTTTTACACCTTCCAGGAATTTTCTAATTTTATTGCTGTTATAGTTTGTCTTTATTAAAAGCTGCCGTTTCTCCCTCCGTATATTTATAATATTTGATAACCGCTGAAATATACTGCCGTTTCTTCCCAGTCCGTATGCTTCATTCAATGTTTCCTCTATATTAAATGAATAGTCTATATCACTTAATGAAAATATCCACTGCAGATCATTATATTTTAGAGTTATTGTTTGATTTACAAACTCATCATTTATATACTCAACAGCCCTTTTTTTTGCTTCTTCCCTGTCAAGCCTTGAAATATCAAGATTTTCTATCATTATACCTTTATAATAATTCTTGCTGTTAAGCTCAATAATTGAAGTAGCTACCGCAACAAGCAGCACTATTGATATTACCGTAACAAAAAGTACTAATCCCAACCTATACCTGGATAACAAAGCCATAAGCAATTCTCCCGTTAACATATTGACAAAAACATTGTCATACTTATTTTACGAAAATTACTTCAAAGTTATTACCTCAGTATCATTAATGGAATTAATTATCATGGTTTCCACATCCAGTTTTTTTTCAGACCGTTCAATATGCATTAATTCAGGCCTTGTTTTAGGATGTTTTGCCACAAATACGGTACAGCAGTCTTCATAGGGCAATATGGAAGTTTCAAATGTTTCAATTTTTCGTGCTATTTTTACGACATCATCTTTATCCATACCAATAAGAGGTCTGAATACAGGCATGGAAACGGCGGCATTGGTTACACTTAATGCCTGTATGGTCTGGCTGGCAACCTGACCCATACTTTCTCCTGTTATCAATGCCAATGAATTATTGTTTTGTGAAATTCTTTCAGCAATCTCCATCATAATTCTTCTCATGATTATAGTGAGCTCATTTTGCGGACACTTTTCATTTATTTCCGTCTGGATATCTGTAAAGGGAACAATGTGTAGCTTTATCGGGCCGCTGTACTCAGACAATATACGGGCAAGGTCTATAACCTTTTCCTTTGACCTTTCACTGGTATATGGAAAACTGTAAAAATGGACGGCTTCCAATTCCACTCCTCTTTTAGCCATCATCCAGCCTGCCACAGGGCTGTCAATACCACCTGATAAAAGCAGTGTAGCCTTTCCGTTAGTTCCAACGGGAAGCCCTCCGTTTGCAGGCACTATTTGGGTAAAAATATATGCCCATTCACGTATTTCAACAAAGAATGTGAAAGAAGGGCTGTTTACATCAACAGAAAGTGAAGGAATGTTTTCTAGTATGACAGCCCCCAGCTTTCCGGATACTTCAGGAGATTTCATTGGAAAGCTTTTGTCGGCCCTCCTTGTTTCAACCTTAAATGTTTTATAACCATGCCTGTTTACTATATCCTTTACCATTTCGACAGCTTTTTCACTTATGGTATCAAAATCACAATTTACTTTTGCAACCGGACTTATTGAAACTATTCCAAACACCTTGGAAACTGCTTTTAATGCCTGATCAAATTTAAAATTATCATTTAATGGTTCAATATAAACCCTTCCCTGTTTTTTCGTGACCGTTGCATCACCAAGATGCCTAATTGCATTATTAATGTTTTTAACAAGCTTTTTTTCAAAGAAAGACCTGTTTAAACCTTTAAGCATAAGCTCACCGCATCTTGCAAGAATAATTCTCTCCAAAATTCAACCTCCTGTTATTTACCTTTTTGTTTTTATTTTGGGTACAATATTTTTTATTGCGCCAAGTGTTATATTAACCTCTTCCAATTCATTGAAAATTGAAAAGCTGAATCTAATTGCACTATCTATATATGAGTTTTTTGTTCCCATTGAACTTAAAACATGGCTTCTTATATTTTTTCTAGAAGAACAGGCAGAGCCGGTTGAAACAAAAATATTTTCCCCTGCCAAATGATGTAAAAGGACTTCGGCCTTCACCCCTTCAAATGCCATATTAAGAATATAGGGCGAACCGTGCTCCGGTGAAATTTCAATACAATCCAGATTTTCCAATAGACCATTTTTTAGTTTACCCTTTAGTATTGATACTTTTTCCCAGGTATCCTCAATATTCTGAAAACATATTCCAGCCGCAATTCCAAACCCACTTATCCCAGGCACGTTTTCAGTTCCCGATCTCATAGAGGCTTCCTGTCCTCCGCCTATTAAAATTGGATTTAACCTGAATCCTTTTTTTACAAACAATGCACCCGTACCTTTTGGACCGTGTATTTTGTGGGAGCTTAAAGACATCATATCTATTCCCGAGATACCAGGATTCGTCCTTATTTTCCCGAAAGCCTGTACTGCATCAACATGCAGCACCGTATCCCTGTTGTTTTTTTTTACTATCCGGGATATTTTTTCTATTGGCTGTATCGTGCCTGTCTCATTGTTAACCATCATAATACTTGCCATCAAGGTCTTATCGGATATTTTTTTATCCAGTTCTTCTAAGTCAACCATACCTTTATGGTCTACATTTATATAATCAACGGTAAAACCATTGTTTTCATAGTATTTGAATATTTCAAGCACGGAAGGATGTTCTGTTTTTGAGGTAACCAAATGATTGCCTTTTCTCAGATTGGCATTAATATATCCTTCAACAGCCAGCGAGTTGGATTCGGTACCGCCTGATGTAAAGTAAACTTCAGAAGCCTTAACGCCCAATTCATTACCAATGGACCTCCTTGCTTCCTTAATCAGTTTTTCAGAATTTATTCCCATAGTATGAAGTGACGAAGGATTGCCATAATTGCTGGCATATACATTAACCATATCCTCAATAACTTTATCATATGGCCTGGTTGTAGCACTGTTATCAAAATATATTTTTTTCTCCCGCATGTTCGGCTCCATTAGTACTCATGTTATAGTTTATTATATATTATTATCCTGCGTTTCTTATTTTAACATAACCTATTTGATTTTTTAACTAAAACATTATAAATTTTTTATAGGCAAAAAGGATGTTTTAATATCATATATTCTGATTTGAAATTCAGACATCCGGTATCGCTATTTCCATACCTTTATATATTTTGCAATCATCCATATTGTTAATTTTTTTAATTTTATATATGTATTTCCTGATTTCTGTACTTCCCCTGTACTTTTTTGCAATAGACCACAGGGTATCTCCACTTTTAACCGTAATTAAAACAGTTCCCGGTGAAGCTTTTTCTCCATAGACAGAAGGAGATATAACAGCAGCTAAGGTAGTTATAATTACTATGGCAATAAAAACGGCAAACCTTTTCTTGTCTTTTAACACAAGCCTTTTTTTCATAATATACAACCTCCAGAACAAACGTTCTTTAATAAGGTCATTATATATGAACATATGTTCTGGTGTCAATAGTTTTTTCAAAAAAAATGTATTAAATTGTGAAAGGTCTTTACCGACCGGAATTTTCACTGTACAATTGTTGTCCTGATTATAAAGAAAAAACATGTGAGAGGTATCAATCACTTTCAGGAACAAAATCAATCCAGATTGGTGATGTAATGGCCTTCTGTCCCCTTATATTTCCAGCTTCCGTGCACATCGTGATTTTCTCCGGGCTGATTTATATCCAGGTTAAAAACAGGACCTGACGATGTTGATGGAAGCAGCAATTTTCCAGGCAAAATTTATAGCAGGAGAACTTGATACAGACCAGGGCTGGGATGAATATATCAATAAGTATAAAGAAGCAGGCTATGATATCTTTGTCTCTCCTGGTCAATTCTCCTTCCAATATTCTTCCATCTGAAATTGCGACTGACGCTTTTTTTCCATTAGACAAAATAACATGGAAATGCGGTTCCTTTTATCTTTTTACTTTATTATACATTAACTATTATGATATTAATAGCAAAAATTGCCTGTTTTATGCTTGACATATTCATTACCAAACTATAACATTGACTTCATAAGTTTTATATGCCTTGTTTAATATTATAAGGCTAAAGAATGATAAAAAAACTTGATCGGAGGTTATAAAATGTATGAGCATCATAAGCAGTCAATTAACAATTTAATTAACTATTTCAAGGATGACGATGGGGTAATGGCAATTGTTCTGGGCGGGTCTATCGCAAAAGAATGTGCCAGGCCGGATTCGGACATAGATGCAATTGTTGTTGTCACAGAGGAAAAATACAACCTGCTTGCAAATAATAATAAATTGTCGGAATGTATATGGGGGCATTGCACATATAAAAAGGGTTATTTTGATATTAAGTATTGCACCTTAAAATATTTAAAATCACTTATGGAGCATGGAAGTGAACCTTCCAGGAATGCTTTTGTTTCATCAAAATGCATATTTAGTAATAATTGTAATATTAATGAATTGATAAAAAACATCCCTGTATTTCAAATTCAGGAAAAAAAGGACAAATTACTATCCTTTTTCAGTGCTTTGAGCTTAAACAGCAATTATTTTTGGAAAGCTTCATCAAACGACATTTATCTTAGAATGAGGACTGCCGCCGATATTGTTTTATTTGGATTCAGGCTCCTTTTACAGGAAAACGAAGTATTGTTTCCTTGCCATAAGGCATTGATGCATACTGTTACAAATATGGAAAGCAAGCCTGATGATATTGTAAATAAAGCTAATAGATTTTTAACTTCATTAAGGGACGAATCAAAAGATGATTTTGTCAGTTCAATTTTAAATCACATTGAATATAAGCCTCCAAAGGATTACGCCGAGGTAATGACAAGATATATTGACGATAATGAACTATGGTGGTATAAAAAAAGACCTGTGATTGCCGAATGGTAATAAATGAAAGAATAAAAAGAAATGTAACTTGCTGCCTGTCTTAAAATAATTCCTAAAAATTCGAACGTTTGTTTGACAGATTTTGATAAATGGTATATTATATAATAGATGAATGGACAATAATCGGCGAGTGCATAATATATTAAATGTGATTCATTTATCCATAAGTAACGGGGGTGTTTTGTAATGAAAAAAGAATTAAATGAAAAACAAAGGAAGATATTAAATTTTCTTGAAAAGGAAGTAAAATACAGGGGCTATCCTCCATCGGTAAGGGAAATATGCAAAGCCGTAGGCTTTAAATCTACCTCTTCTGTTCATAGTCACCTTGAAAAGCTTGAAAGATTCGGCTATATTCAAAAGGACCCGACTAAACCAAGAGCACTGAAAATCGTTGACGGTACAAATGAGTTTATGACTAATGAAGATAAAACATATTACAATACAAATAAGGAACTGGTCGATGTTCCCATATTAGGTCGAGTAACCGCAGGCCAGCCGGTTTTGGCTGTTGAAAATGTAACCGATACATTTCCCCTGCCTGTTGAGTATATAAATAATGATACGGTTTTCATGCTGAAAATTGATGGAGAAAGTATGATTGAGGCCGGAATACTTGATGGGGATCTTGTAATTGTCAGAAAACAATCCACTGCTAACAACGGCGACATTGTAGTTGCGCTAATTGAGGATGAGGCTACTGTGAAAACGTTTTATAAAGAAAAGGACCATATCCGCCTTCAGCCTGAAAACAGCAGTATGGAACCAATAATAGTTCAAAATAATGTTTCTGTAATCGGAAAAGTAATCGGTCTGTTCAGAGTATTTTAAAAAAGGCGGGTATTACCCGCGTGTCCATAGAGACACAATCTGAACCGTGGTATTTTAGGTAAGGCAGACAGCAGATTTTGCTGTCTGCCTTTGCCGTTAAATTATATCAAAAACAAATTAGGCATTATCAGGTTCACTTATTTTTAATTTTTATTGTACATTATAAAATTTTTCTGAAATGTATTTCAATCCCTCAAAGCCAATAGAAGCCGCATGATCATTGGACAATCCTATTAAGCGAAGTATCGGCAACCTACAGTTTGTCAAAACTAC
>JANQLN010000086.1 GCA_028280575.1 Clostridia bacterium | reverse complement strand
AATAACGAGAAGGAAACACCCGTTCCCATCCCGAACACGGCAGTTAAGCTTCTCAGTGCTGATGATACTTGGACGGGGACGTCCCGGGAAAGTAGGTCGCTGCCAGTTTTATATTCCTCAATAGCTCAGCTGGTAGAGCATGCGGCTGTTAACCGCAGGGTCGTTGGTTCGAGTCCAACTTGAGGAGCCAAAAGAAAAGGGGACGATTCCGGTGTCTGAATCAAAGAATCTCAGACACCGGAATCGTCCCCTTTTCTTTTCCCCTGTCTTTTCTATTTTTTATAATTTTTATATGGATTTTAAAAATTTAGTTTGGTATAATCATATTAATTGAGTTCTTTTTTTACTTAAAGCTTATACTAAGATATTAAAGGGACAAATAAAACAAAAGAAAAAGAGTGATTGATTATGGAAAAGAAAAAGAAAATATTTGTTGCTGTATCTGCCGGTATTGTCCTTGTGGCTATAATTGCTTCTGTACTATATGCAACAGGATTTTTTGATGCAAGAAGCGAAAATGGAAAACATAAGGTTGAAAATTCTCCAAAACCTTCTGCAACTCCAACAGCTATTCCTACCAATACACCTGTGCCCACACCTACGGCAACGCCTACGCCCACCCCTACTCCCACACCCACGCCGGATCCTTTTGAAAACATTGAGGTAAAAGCTATTTATTTAACAGGCAATTCGGCGGGCAGCAGTGCAAAGTTAGATTCTATGATTGAATTGGTAAACAGGACGGAGCTGAATGCTCTGGTAATAGATGTGAAGGAAGTTGTAGTAAACTATGAAAGCAATTTGGAAAAAGTAAGGGAAAATAAACTTTTTACAAAATACTATAATCCGGAAGAGGTAATTGAAAAACTACATAAAAATAATATTTACGCCATTGCAAGGATTGTTTGCTTCAAAGACAATTTGTTTGCTCAAAGAAGGCCTGATTTAGCTATTAAAACTAAAGATGGAAAAATATGGAAAGAAAATAATAAAGTTGCATGGACAAACCCGTACCACCAAGAAGTATGGCAGCATATTATTGACATAGCAATAGAAGCGGCACAAAAAGGCTTTGATGAAATACAATTCGACTATGTGCGCTTTCCAACAGGAACCAGGGGCCAGGTTTATTACGGTGATAATGTGCCTGAGAAAAGCGAAGCGATAAACGGCTTTCTTAAAGAAGCTTCCAGGCAGTTAAAACCACTGGGAGTAAAGATATCCGCAGATATTTTTGGTATAGTTATTGAAAGCGTAGTTGACGGAAATAGTATAGGGCAGAATTTTACCGAAGTCGGCAGGGACATTGATTTTATAAGCCCCATGATATATCCGTCCCATTACGCAAACGATCATCCCAATCATTATTCAGGCAACGGATATGGACAAACCTTACATAAGGAGCATTTCAGAAAGCCTGATCTGGAGCCATATGGGGTTGTATATAATTCCTTGCTCGAGGCAAACGAGAAACTGGCTGAGATTGAAAATTATAAAGCTGAAATAAGGCCATATTTACAGGCTTTTACGGCTACGTATCTTCCTAAGGGTTACTACCAGAAATATGGAGCAAAGCAAATCAGAGAGCAGATACAGGCAACATATGATGCAGGTTACAAACAATGGATATTATGGAATCCAAATAATATATATCCTGAAGAAGCATTTTTACTTGAAGAGACAGAATAAAAATATTTTCCATCGAACGACTTTGATTCATGCAATATGGCTTTTGAAATACACAAGGAATTCTAAAGCCATATTGCACAGAATTATTACTTTGTCAAGGGCATACTACAAAAGGCTGTTTCCTTTACGCCCTTGGTTTGCCGCAGCCGCTTTGCTTCTTTGCAATGGCAAGCAAAATTCATACCTTCGTAAAAAATGGGAAAACTCAAAACGTAAATCTATTGACTATATTTTAAAACGTGATACAATATATTGTATGCTTACGAATGACAAACACTAAATATTGTAATTCACAAAGGAGGATTCTTGATGTCTCTGACAGACAATGCAATAAAGGTCCTGGAACGCAGGTATCTTGCAAGGGATGAAAAGGGAAATCTTATTGAAGACCCGAAGGCCATGTTTAAACGCGTAGCAAAGGCAATAGCGGCGGCAGAAGCTAAAAAAAACCTTACCGCAAAGGAATTAAAACAGCTTGAAAATGAATTTTACGATATGATATCAAAGCTGGAGTTTTTACCTAATTCTCCAACTTTGATGAATGCGGGCAGACCGTTAGGCCAGCTCAGCGCCTGTTTTGTGCTGCCTGTAGAAGATACAATGGAAGCAATATTTGAATCCATAAAAAATGCCGCACTTATACATAAAAGCGGCGGTGGAACAGGTTTTAGTTTTTCAAGACTCAGAGGGGCAGGTTCTACGGTTAAATCCACCGGTGGTGTTGCAAGCGGCCCTATAAGCTTTATGAAGGTTTTCAATGCTGCTACCGAAGCAGTTAAACAGGGGGGGACCCGCAGGGGTGCCAACATGGGTATATTAAGGGTGGACCATCCGGATATAAGAGAATTTATTACCTGTAAGCAGGATAACAAGGATATTACCAATTTCAATATTAGTGTCGGAGTGACTGAAAAGTTTATGAAGGCAGTTAAAAATGGAGAAGAATATGATATTATTGACCCTAAATCTAAAAAAATTGTTAGAGGGGAAAATGCATGTGAAATATTTGATATGATTATTGAAAATGCATGGAATAACGGAGAGCCCGGTATAATATTTCTCGACAGGTTAAATAGGGACAATGTAGTTCCTGAGATAGATGAAATTGAAAGCACTAATCCTTGTGGTGAGCAGCCGCTGCTTCCGTTCGAGTCGTGCAACTTAGGTTCAATAAACCTGAGTATAATGCTTAAAAAGGTTAAAGGGAAATATGAAATAGATTATGATAAGCTTGGAGAAACTGCAAAAAAAGCTGTTCATTTTTTAGATAATGTCATTGATGTCAATAAATATCCCCTTAAGCAAATAGACGAAAAAACAAAAGGGACAAGAAAAATAGGCCTTGGCGTGATGGGATGGGCGGATCTTCTTTGCAGCCTGGCTATACCATACAACTCGAATGAAGCCATTGAACTTGCCGAAAAGGTTATGGGATTTATCCGTGAGAAAGCCGGTGAAAAATCTGTTGAACTGGCAGAATCAAAAGGTGCCTTTCCATATTATGATAAAAGCATATTCAAAAATGGGGATGTCAAAATAAGAAATGCTACAACAACAACAATTGCACCTACGGGCACATTGTCTATTATAGCCGGTGTTTCCAGCGGCATAGAACCTTTATTTGCCATATCATATATCCGTAATGTTATGGATAATACCGAAATGGTTGAGGTTAATCCCAACTTCAAAAAAATTGCCGTAAGAGAGGGATTCTATTCCGAGGAACTGATGAAAAGGATAGCCCAGAAGGGAACTATAGATGGTTTCCCAGAAATTCCTGAATATGTTAGAAAAATATTTGTCACTGCGCATGATGTCTCTCCCATATGGCATGTAAAAATGCAGGCCGCATTCCAGAAATATACCGACAATGCGGTTTCCAAGACTGTGAATTTGTGCCGTGACGCAACAAGGGACGATGTAAGGCAGGTATATGAGCTGGCTTATGAGACAGGCTGCAAGGGTGTAACAATATATAGGGACGGCAGCAGGGACATGCAGGTTCTTAATATCGGCAAAGTTAAAGGCAAAGAAGAAAAAGTGGAAACTGAAATTGTAGACCCGCAGTCAAAGCAGATAGTGCCCAGGCCCAGGCCTGATATTACAACCGGTTTTACCGAAAAGGTTAAAATAGGCTGCGGTAACCTCTATATAACGGTTAATTACGATGAGAACGGTATTTGCGAAGTTTTCAGCAATACAGGACGTGCCGGAGGGTGCCCGTCACAATCCGAAGCCACAAGCCGCCTTGTATCAATATCACTTCGTTCGGGAATTGACGTAAAGCATCTTGTAGGCCAGCTTAAAGGTATAAGATGCTCCTCAACAATAAGGCAAAAGGGTTTGAAGGTGCTTTCATGTCCTGACGCAATAGGCAGGCTTATTGAAAAGGTGGCGAAAATCCAGAATGGTGAAAACGTTGAAATGTCAAATCAAACGGCAACACTAAGTACTGACAGGATACCGGGGCCAAATGGCAACTGTGAGTCCAATTGCTCCCAGTGTACCATGGAGGAGTATTGCAAAAACGACGGAAGGGCTATTTTAAGCATAGCCAGCTGCCCCGAATGCGGAAAGGCAGTAGAACACGAGGGCGGCTGCGTGGTATGCAGGCACTGCGGGTACTCAAAATGCGGGTAGTACCTTCAGATGTTGTGAGTTAAAATACATATAAAGAACCTGGTTTGAGAGGCTGACCTTGGACAAAAGGCAGCTTCTCAAGCTTTTTATGGGGCTTTATTATAAAAGTTAATTATCGGTGCTTTGTCATCTGAATACTTACAAATTAGCTTTTCTGTTTTTTTATTGCAGATAAAGTTGATTTTTTAAAACTTTTATTACGATGCATACGTATACTATATGTATAACAACTTGCGTTTTTATGATTAATAACAAAAACGCCCTTGTTAAAAGAATACAAAATTGCAGAGTGCCGTCAGTCTGAGTTTTGTTTGCACGATGGGAGATTTTGGGGCAGGAATGAATAAAAAAATATCTTTGTTTGATAAAATTGGTTATGGCACAGGCAATTTTAGCTATGGCATAATATTTCAGTTAATCGGTACATATATGGTTTTCTATGCTACGGCAGTCCTTGGCATACCGGGCAGCCTGATAGGAACGACAGTCAGTTTAAGTGTAATGTGGGATGCAGTTTCTGATCCGCTTATGGGATATATATCTGATATAACCAAATTTAAAAAATATGGAAGAAGGCATTTGTACATACTTGCAGGATGTATTGCCATAGCAGTTTTTAATTACTTGCTCTGGGCTATCAGTCCCCAATGGACAACTTCCGTAAAATTTCTTTTTATCCTTTTATACCTGATCCTGGTTAAAACATTTATGACAGTTTATATAACTCCATATACGGCTTTGGGAGCCGAATTGTCAAATGACTATAATGAACGTACATCCATACAGGGGATTAGGACCATTTTTTTCCTGCTTGGATTGATGTTTGCCACAGTGATGGGCATGTTTTTGTTTTTCAAGCCGTCCGAGCAATATCCCCAGGGGCAGTTAAATCCGGAGGCTTATTTGAATATGGCTGTTACATCATCTCTGCTGGCACTTTTTTTTGGCATGTTTTGTTTTTTTACAACGAAAAAATTCATCCCATACCTGCCAACTGCACAGGAGAGCAATATGAAGTTTACAGGCCTGGGTAATTTGCTTAAAAGCTTTATTAAGGCTTTAAGTAACAAAAACTATAAATATGTGGTCCTGGCCTATCTGTTTACAAATATAGCATCTGCGTTAATCAGTTCACTGGGACTGCATGTTTTTACCTATACTTTTGATTTTGATAACAGGGATATTGCCATAGTTTTTGGCACCCAGTTCGCAATCAGTATTTTATCACAGCCCGTATGGGTTAGAATTTCCAAAAAAATAGATAAAAAGCCTTCGGTTATATCAGGCTTGGTAATGTGTATTATAGGAAGCGCCTTTTTTGTTGTTCTGGTTCTTCTAAAGGACAATGTAGCCGGCAATTTTATATATATGCTGCCTTTTGCAGCACTTGTGGGGTTTGGAACAGGAGGGCTGTTTTCTCTTCCCCTGTCCATGATAGCAGATACAATTGATGTTGAGGAGCTGAATTCAGGTACCCGTCCCGAGGGGGTATATTACGGCTGTTTCACCTTTTTTTATAAGCTTTCTCAATCATTGACCATATTTTTTGTTGGAATTTTAATTGATATAATAAAGTTTGATGCTGATGCGCATGTCCAGCCAGAGTCAACGCTTGTAATCCTTGGATTGACAATTGCAATAGGCAGTACATTGGGTTTTCTGGCTGCAATCATGTCTTATTCAAGGTATGATTTGAATAAGAGCAGGATATCAAAAATTCAAAAAATACTGTCACTTAAAAACAATTGAATTTGATTGTCTTTTATTGTATACTTGATGTAATGCTGTGAGAGGAGTTTTAGGGTATGTTGATTGGTATCATTTTTTTTATTGCAGGAGTAATCCTGTACAAACTGATTACATCAGTGCCGTCAGTCGTCAGGATACCTTATGCATTAAAACCGCTGCTTGAAGAAGCTCCGGCTTTATTTGGATTTGCAGTGTTCATAGCATTAATAATAAATATGGGGCAATTATTTGTCTATTCTTTTAAACACAGTTCAAACCATATGATAATGGCTTTGGAAATCATTATATTGTTATCAATGATTATCTATACATATTCAAGTGTTGATCATAATAATATCAAGCCTTCCGCCAGCAGGCATTTTGCTTAAACCATATTACGTAAAGCATTTAATTGAAAAAGTAAAATACCATGTAAATTATATGAAACGACTTTAATTTAAGTATTATGACGTCACATATAAAAAACAGGGAGGCAAATTTATGCTGAAAAAAATATATAACAATTTTATGAATAAAGGCAGTAAAAAAAATATTAAAAATGATGCTTCTTCCATGTATAAGGATATAATCGTCAAGATTAATGCAATTGACTTAAAAGGATTTAGCGACATTCAGCTTCAGGCAATTTCAAGGGATTTAATGGATAAGGCCAGGGGAGGTATTGATACAGGCAGGCTTTTGGTAATTGCTTACGCGCTTGTAAAGGAAGCCAGTATAAGAGTGCTGCATATGTCTCCGTTTGATGTGCAGATTGCTGCAGGCATTGCCCTTTACCAGGGAGCTGTCATTGATATGAAAACAGGGGAAGGTAAAACCCTTGCCGCTGTATTTCCTGCATATTTGAACGCATTGAAAGGTAAAGGTGTGCATGTACTGACGTTCAATGATTACCTGGCAAAAAGAGATGCGCAGTGGAAGGGGCCTTTATACAGGTTTTTAGGGCTTAGAGTTGGATATGTACAGGAAGGTATGCCGCCGGAGGAGAGAAGGAAGGCATATGAGTGTGATATTACATATGCTACTGCAAGGGAAATCGGATTTGATTTTCTCCGGAGCTTTATGTGCATGAAGAAAAGTGAGCTGGTTCTGCGCGGTTTTAACTGTGCAATAATTGATGAAGCTGATTCAATTCTTATTGACGAGGCTAGAATTCCCCTTGTCCTGGCCGGAGATGTACCGCTGCATGAGCAGGAAACGGCAAAAATTACGGATACGGTAAAAAAATTGAAGCCTGGGCTTCATTATGAAACAGATGAATATCAAAGAAATGTATTCCTGACAGACAAAGGCCTTGAATTTGTTGAGAGTGAACTGAAGTGTAAAAACCTCTATGAGGAAGAAAGCTATCATCTGCTTCTGGGTGTTAATAATGCACTGCATGCAGAAATACTTTTCAAAAAGGATGTAGACTATATTGTCCGGGATGGGAAAATAGAGCTGGTAGACGAGTTTACAGGGAGGGTGGCAGATAAAAGGAAATGGCCTGACGGGCTTCAGGCAGCAATTGAAGCAAAGGAAGGGCTGGATAATAATCAGCAGGGCCGGGTATTGTATTCAATAACCATGCAGAATTTTGTCAGGCAGTATTCAAAATTAAGCGGCATGACTGGAACAGCCCTTTCAGCAACTGAACAATTCCTGGAGTTTTACGGCTTGAATGTGATAAGCATTCCAACAAACAGGCCATGTATCAGATTGGATTATGGAGATGAGGTTTATACACATATTGAAGCAAAATTCAATGCGCTGGTCAGGGAAATCATAAAAATCCATTCAACAGGACGGCCAATCCTTATAGGAACTTGCAGTGTAAATGAATCTGAAAGATTAGCCGGTGAGCTTATGAAAAGGGGAGTTCACTTAAATGTCTTAAATGCAAAAAATGATGAGCTGGAAGCGGGAATAATAAAAGAAGCCGGAAAACTTTATGCAGTTACGGTTTCAACCAATATGGCAGGACGTGGAACCGATATCAGGTTAGGCGGAGAAAGCGGCGAGGGCAGGCAGAGGATAATTGAGCTGGGCGGACTTTATGTTATAGGGACAAACAGGCATGAAAGCATCCGTATTGACAACCAATTGAGGGGAAGGGCCGGAAGGCAGGGAGATCCAGGTTCCAGCCGTTTTTTTGTTTCCCTGGAAGACCCTTTGCTTAAAAGGTATGGCATTGATGGGCTGATACCTGAAAAATATTTCCCCAAAAAACAGGATGAACCTCTCGAAAACCGTGTTATTTCTAGGGAAATAGCCAGGGCGCAGAGAATTGTGGACGGGCAGAATTTTGATATAAGAAAAACACTGCATAAATATTCATATATTATGGAGCATCAGAGAAAACTCATTCATAAGCGCCGCCAGAACATACTTGAAAATGAATTTACTCCCGGGCTGTTTGGCAAAAGGCTTAAAAATAGATATACTGGGTTAACAGGCGAATATGGAAAAGCTTTGATTGACAAAGTTGAAAGACAGGTGAGCCTTTATCATATAAACAAATGCTGGAGTGAATATCTTTCATATGTTTCATATATAAGGGAGAGCATTCATTTATGCCATATTGGCGGAAAAAATCCAATGGACGAGTTTCACAGGACTGTTATCAAGGCATTTACGGATCTGATAAATACCATTGATGAAAATATTGTTGAGACATTGGGGAATGCACAATTCACCGGGGAAGGCATTGATATGGAAAAAGAAGGATTGAAAGCTCCTTCCTCCACCTGGACATATACTGTGGATGACCGTGCCGAACAATTGGGCATTTCACCGATTCTGGCAAATCCTGCTGCCATAGCCGTCAATGCGCCCTTGTATCTTTTACTGGCGTTGAATAAGTTTTTTAACAGGAAAAAGAAGTAAGTACTAATAAAAAGTATGAAAATGTGATAAAATCCTAACTATATGATGTATTTCCATATGGATATGGATGAAGTATATATTAAGGAGTTGATATGTAATGAACGAGCAGATGTGGGAAAGGGTTTTGTATAATTTTAAGGTTGTTTCAGAGATACCCAGAGAGACAGGCAATGAAAAAGGCATCAGTGATTATCTTGTTGGTTTTGCAAAAAAAAATGACCTGGAAGTGGTGCAGGATAAAGAGTTGAATGTAATAATAAAGAAGAATGGGACAGAAGGATATGAAAGCAGCCAGCCTGTTATAATACAGGGGCATATGGATATGGTTTGCGTCAAGGACAATGATGTTGATATTGACTTTTCAAAGAACCCTATTGACATATATTTTGACAAAGACCGTTTAACTGCCAGGGGAACAAGCCTTGGAGCAGATAACGGCATTGCACTTGCATATGCAATGACCATACTGGAAAGCGATGAGCTGAAGCACCCGCCTTTGGAAGTTCTTTTTACCACCGGAGAGGAAGTCGGGATGGATGGTGCTGCTGTCATTGAGCCGGAGGATTTCAAAGGTAAAATGCTTATAAATATTGATTCGGAAGAGGAAGGTAAAATACTTACAAGCTGTGCCGGCGGTATTACCAGTACAATAAAGCTGCCGATAAAATGGAAGCCTGCCAAAAATAAATACGTACCATGTTTAATAAGCATATCAGGGCTTATGGGAGGGCATTCCGGTATAGAGATCCATAAGGGGAGGGCTAATGCCATTAAGCTTATGGGACGCATACTCAGCAGTGTTAGACACAATATGAAAATGAGGATAGTTAAAGTGGAAGGTGGAAGCAAACGAAATGCCATACCTGTAGAAGCACAAGCCACAGTCATGGTAGAATCACCGGATTTACTGGAACGGGAGATTGGTGGTTTTTATCAGATCGTCCAAAAAGAATACCTGTCTGCGGACCCGAATATTAAAATTGATGCTGCACCTCTTGAAAAAGGCAAAGTAAAAAAGGTGATGACTGCTAAAACCGCAAACAGGCTTACAGCCTTAATTACACTAATACCCGACGGAGTCCAGACAATGCACAGGGATATTGAAGGCCTTGTCCAATCCTCTAATAATGTGGGTATATTGAGTATTGATGATACACAGGTCAGCATTGTAAATTGTATAAGGAGTTCGTCGGCGAGTCTGAAACGAGATATGGTAGACCGCCTTGAAAAATTGGCTTATTTAACATCATCAGAGGTTGAGAGCTTTAACGACTATCCTGAATGGGAATACCAGAAGGAATCATTGCTAAGGGACAAATGTGTAGAAGCTTACGAGAGCCTTTATGAAAAAAAACCTGAAATTACAGCAATTCACGCAGGTCTTGAATGTGGGATGCTTGGTGCGAGACTGGACGGGCTGGACATGGTTTCAATAGGCCCGGATATATTTGATGCCCACACAACAAGGGAGTCCGTAAGTGTTTCGTCTGCAAAAAGGACTTTTGAATTCCTGATAAAAATACTGGAGCAAATTGTGCAGCCATGATTTTTTAGCATGCCTGGAATTGACCAAGGAAAACTCAAATGTAATCATTTCTTGCGGTAAGCGCCGGCTAATGATATAATCTTAAGGCTTAGTTGATGATAAGGGAGATGATACATAATGGAAAAAATAAAGATGGATATACCTCTTGTGGAGCTTGACGGAGACGAGATGACAAGGGTTATATGGAAAATGATAAAGGAAGAGCTTCTTGAACCTTTTATAGAGCTTAAAACCGAGTATTATGACCTGGGACTTGAGAAAAGGGATGAAACCAATGACCGGATAACAGTTGATTCGGCTCTTGCAATCAAAAAATACGGTGTAGGTGTCAAATGTGCTACCATTACCCCCAATGCCCAGAGAGTAGAAGAATACTATTTGAAGGAAATGTGGAAAAGCCCCAATGGAACTATAAGGGCAATACTTGACGGGACGGTATTCAGAGCTCCTATCATAGTAAAAAATATAAAGCCTTTTGTGAGGACCTGGAATAAGCCAATTACAATTGCCAGGCACGCATATGGCGATGTATATAAGGATGTTGAGTATCGTGTGGAGGGTCCGGGCAAGGCCGAGCTGGTTTTTACCCATCAGGATGGCGGTGCCTCAAGCCAGACATTGCATGAATTTAAAGGCAGCGGTGTCATGCTCGGTATGCATAATACGGACAAATCAATTAAAAGCTTTGCAAGGGCTTGCTTTAACTATGCCATTGACCAAAAAGAGGACCTGTGGTTTGCGACAAAGGATACCATTTCCAAAACCTACGACCATACATTCAAGGATATATTCCAGGAGATATATGAGGATGAATATAAAGGCGCGTTTGAAAAGGCAGGCTTGGAATATTTTTATACACTTATTGATGATGCCGTAGCCAGGGTTGTAAGGTCAGAGGGCGGATTCATCTGGGCATGTAAAAACTATGACGGTGACGTTATGTCGGACATGGTAGCCACTGCCTTTGGAAGCCTTGCCATGATGACATCCGTACTGGTGTCTCCTGACGGCTGTTATGAATACGAAGCTGCCCACGGTACGGTACAAAGGCACTATTACAGGCATCTAAAGGGTGAAGAAACTTCCACAAATTCAATGGCCACCATATTTGCCTGGTCGGGTGCATTAAGAAAAAGAGGAGAACTGGATAAAATAAGGGCCCTTGAAGAATTTGCAGGAAAGCTGGAAGCGGCTTCAATAAAAACCATTGAAGAGGGCATCATGACAAAAGACCTTGCTCTTCTTTCAGAAGGTGAAAATGATAAAATTGTAAATACCCAGGATTTTCTTAAGGCTATTAGAAAAAACCTTGAAAAAAGCACGTAAAATTTTGTAGGATTGATGATTTAAGCATGGGAGGCTGAAGACAGTTGTACAAGCCCCCATGCTTAAAGTGTATTTTATAGTATTTTTATGTCCAGCCTCACATTTTCACTCTTTTCCCCCACGACCCTGGAAAAGGCCATTGCGTCCTTGAAGCCGTGCTTGTAGAAGAATACCCTGGTAAGTGTCCTTTGCAAAAGGTAGACATCGCCGTACCTGTTTAAATCACGCACCATATCCTGGGGCAGCGCCTTTCTAAGCTTTTCATAAAGCCTGTCCTCTTTTTCCTCGCAGTCTGCAAA
>JANQLN010000081.1 GCA_028280575.1 Clostridia bacterium | reverse complement strand
CGATGTAAATGCCGGTAAAATCACCGTAGGCGGTTATGATGTACGAGAATTTACCTGTGACAGCCTGCTTTCCAATATCAGCATGGTTTTCCAAAATGTTTATCTGTTTCACGACACGATAGAGAATAATATTCGCTTCGGCAGGCCCGGTGCAACAACGGATGAGATCATAAAGGCGGCCAAGCAGGCTCGCTGCCATGATTTTATCACTTCCTTGCCAAATGGGTACAATACGATCATCGGGGAAGGCGGCTCAACCCTCTCAGGCGGAGAAAAGCAACGGATTTCTATTGCCAGGGCTATTTTAAAGAATGCTCCCATTGTCATTCTTGATGAGGCCACAGCAAGCATTGATCCTGAAAACGAATATCATATTCAAGCCGCATTAAGCGCCCTGACCCATGGAAAAACTATTATCATCATTGCCCACAGGCTTGCGACAATTGAAAATGCGGACCAAATACTTGTGCTTGACGACGGGCAAATCGCGCAGAAGGGTACCCACAAAAAGCTGGTGGGCCAGGAGGGAATTTACAAAAAGTTCCTGAGCATTCGCCAAGCGGCAGAGGGCTGGACCCTCTAGTTAATGTGCCGGCGCTTTTTATTTAAAACTATGTCCAACTGTATGGACATAAAAGGTTGAATCAGATTTAGATAAAATCCAAAAGCTTAAGTTTTAATTTGTTTAGGATTCTTTTTGACAAAAAAAAGCACCATTTAATAATGGCATTCTGCTAAAAAATTTGTCCCCAACTCAAGGGTTTGGTGCCGGTGGTGGGACTCGAACCCACACGCCCTCGCGGACAACGGATTTTGAATCCGTCTCGTCTGCCAATTCCAACACACCGGCAAATACATTTAAATTTTCCCCGCCATAATTTGCCTTTAAAAAAGCCGGAGGGATATATAAGCCCTTATTCAAAAAGCATGAATTAAAGCGTTCCATTCGAAACATATAGTAACATAAATTTATTATTAAATCAACATGTTTATTCAAATTATTTGGTTCAATCCTAGAACAAGCTGGATTTCACCCTTACCCATATTAAGCTTTTTGGCTATTTCCGTGACATCCATACCGTTTTTGGCAAGCTCAAGGGCTTCACTATAGCGTCTGTTCATAGGTATTACTTTTCTGGATTTGCTGTTATTATAGACTTTATTTGCAAGCAAGCTGCTGCATTCTATTTTATTATTGATCCTGTCAAGCTCACTATTCAGGTCTTTTATATTTAAGCTGTATTTCTGCATTTTTTCTTCGAATTTTTTTATGCTGTCCCATAGTTCCTTATTTTTTAAATCCAATTGTGTAACTATATAATCCGAAAAGCGGTTCATCTCATCAACCATTTGACCTGCATCTTCCAGAATTAGCGAAAGGCTTTCCTCCCGGGATTCAAGCTTTAGAATATGATTTTTCAATCTTTTCCTCTCCAAAGCCGCCCACACTGAAAAAAGTAATGCTATCATTGCCGATGTTAAAGATACCAATGTCAATACCAGACTCATAGGTTAGCCTCCCAGTGTATTTTTACAGTCTTATATCTATATGCACCGAACCGTTCTTATTGGAACGATTACCTGATTCATTCATATTCTTATTTTTCTTTTTTTTCTTTCCGCTGTTTTTTTCGTTATTTTTTCTTTGCCTATAATCATTTATCCTGGCATCTTCAGCTTTACTTCTTTTTGTAACCTGTTTGGGTTTGTTTTCAGCTTCACTTTTAACAGACAAAGCCTGCTGCTGCCTTACAGCATGATCCTTCTGGTTGTTTACAGCCTCTATCCTGGATATTTCATTTGCTTTAGGCACCATAACCTGGAAATCCAAAGGTTTCAATGACATAAGCTACACCCCGCCCTGACTTTAGTGTTGCATATTCCCTATAATATCATTCCTGACTACATAATTCAATAGTACAATATACCTATAAAAATAGGTATATGCCTTTTTTGGTTATTTTCTAAATTCCTTTGTTTACCTCTGATCGTACGCTAATATCCTCACATCTGCGCCATCCCTGTACAAAAGGCAATATTGGAGTTTTTCCTTGACATACATTACACATGAACCTATAGTAACCTTTGTGCCCTGGTATATACAATTTGAAGCCCTGACCTTGCCTTCCACATCCTCCGACATTCTATTTTCAAGTTCTTTTTTTTCTTCGTTCAGACTGTTTATTTTTTCGAGATAAAATGACTTTGTCCTCACACTTTTATTATAAAGCTCCTTTTTATCAGGCGGGAGAAGCCCCTGGCTGTTCAGCTTTGATAACAGCTTGATAATCTGGGCGGCTTTCAGCATGTCCGATTTAGAGCTTGCTATCTCATCCCGTACCTTCTTATATCTTTCCCTGATTGCCGGGTCCACTCCAACTTCTATATCGGTAAATGTAGCCATAGGAGACCCTATAACCTTTGCTTCAATTTCCTTCCCAACCTTATAGCTTCCACCGACAAGAAGACCTTTCCTCCCTGACAATTCCAGCCTTTTCCCGCATTTTAGCCTGCTGTGCATCACAGCCTCCGATTTAATATCACCGGCGGCCTGTACATTGCTGTGCTCAATAAATTTTGCGACGATATCCCCTTCACTTATCAATACACCTTTGTCCATACCCTGCATTCCCCTGCGCAGTATAATGTCTCCGCCTGCTTTGATCCTTGCACCCTCAACAACTCCCCATACCTCCACATTTCCGCCGGATTCAACTTCAAAACCGGAAAGAACATTGCCCCTGATAACAACATTTCCTACAAACTTGATATTCCCAGTAGAATTATCAACATCATCGGCAACTTCGTATGTTGAAAACACAACAACTTTTCCGTCAACCATCTCTACCTGCCCGTCGACGGCAGATATAAGAGAAAGCCCGTCCTCACTTATATTTGAATTCTTTCCCTTTGGCAAATTTATATCCTTGCCGGAAATAGCAGTAATTACCTCGCCCTTTACATTTATTCCTGATATTCCAGGCTTGGGAGGTATTTTTGTGCAAAGCCTGTCACCGGCTTTCACATTACTGATTAAATCAAGCTCCCTGTAATCCACAGTACCATCTTTTGAAATACTTGGCTTTATTTCTTTTTTCAATTCAAAAAAGAACTCTATTTTTGCATCTTCACCATTTTGGGGTACTGTTCCTTCAGCAATACAAATCATATCATTATATTGGGGATTTTCGGCTAATTTTTCAACTGCTTCCTTTTTAACGCCGTATTTAATACCTGCCTTATCAATCAGTTCATATATTTGAGCCCTGTCAAAGTCTTTTCCGCCTTCCGGCGGAACAATAATTATATGCCCTTTCATAGCGTCAGGCGAAACCAGAACAGAGGCAGATGCATCAATTAGGGATTCTTCCTGTGGTCCGGCAATTTTAACAGGCTGTGAAGCGGCATTATTTACCGCCATATTTACAGCTTCTGTATCTACGTCTTTAATTTTTTTCTTCTCAATTCTATTCATAACATCAGATAATTCCACTTCCTTACCGCCCTCGGCAGGAAAAACCTTTAGAAATACACCTTCTTCACCATATGTTATGTTATAAAAACCGTTTTTTTTATTTTTACTAACTGCTTCCATTAGCAAATCCTCCTCCCAGGAGCCTTGGGCAGAACTCCTGTATACATATTTTAATTCATTTTTTTGTCCAAATTCTTCAAAAAAACGGCATCCGGCACTTACTTATGTAAAGTTTTACACTATACTATTTGTTTTGTGTATGGTTTATCTTCAATTTTATTGTGTAAATACAAGTAAGTGCCGGATAACGCTTTTTTTAAAGGGTTTGGTCAGAAAACAACAGGCTGAAATCCCTATTACGCATCCTTTAAAAGCGAATTTCTATGCCTGGATAATTTGCCCCTCATTCTCATGAGAGCCTTGGTATGCAGCTGGGAAATCCTTGATTCGCTGACCCCCATAATGCTGCTGATTTCCTTAAGTGTAAGCTCTTCATAATAGTACAGGGTGATTACCGTCCTCTCTTTTTCAGGCAAGCAGTCAATTCCCTCACCTAAAACGTCCCTCAGACCTGCAAGCTCTAATTGTTTCTCCGGAGCAGCCTCACGGTCTTGTGATACTATGTCCCCGCCAAACTCATAATTTTGTTCCATGTATTCTTCCAATGAAACCAGGACAGATACGTTGACCTCATTCAAAAGCTTTCCGAATTCGTGAACAGAAATGCCCATTCTACCTGCAATTTCTTTATCTGTAACAGATCTGCCGAGTTCATTTTCTATTTCACCATATACTTTTTCAAGCTGTTTGCTCTTCTGTCTGAGTGATCTGGGTACCCAGTCAAGCTCACGCATACTGTCAATTATAGAGCCGCGTATCCTTAATGACGCATATGTTTCAAACTTGACTCCCTTATTTATATCAAACTTATCTACGGCGTCAATCAATCCAAAAACACCATAGCTCATCAAATCATTGTAATCAACGTTGGAACCAAGATACATATTCAGTCTTCCTGCAATGTACTTAATAAGGTATGAATATTCAATTATCAATTGCTCCCTGATTCCCAAGTCTTTTGTTTTGCTATATTTTTCCCAGAGCTCATCTCTTTTTTCATTTGTTCTGTCAGAAGACATTTCCATCCTCCATCTATATATTAAAAAAACTGTTTTACCATTAACCCTTTATATAATATTATTCTACATTAAATGCCATCTTCCTCCATAAAACTCTTTTTTTTATTCATCTTCTACCTTATAATCAATGCTTTGTCCTTTCATTTCATCCTGCTTTTGTCCATTTTGCTTCTCTTTCGATTTTTCCTGCAATGCCTTTTTTTTAACGTCCTCCATTAATCCGGTTAACTGTTTGCTTATAAAAGAACCGGTTAAATAGAAAACAATAATAAATAAAGATATATATAAATATATATCCTTAGTTTCCATACCTTTTGAATAACATATAATTGAAGCTAATATTCCCATTGTCAAAGAAAGTATAGTTGGAATTCTTTTTATATACATATCCAAACCCACCTGATCAAATTTCTTTTTTACCATGGCCTATTGTTTTAACCAGCAGCTTCCCGCTGTCGGAATGAAGTTCAATTGTTCTGCCAAAATTGCCTCCTACATCTTCGGAAACTATTCTGATTCCCATTTCTGAAAGCTTGCCTCTGGCAGCAATAATATTTCTTTCTCCAATTCTCATTATTTCAGACATGGAAGAAAAGCTGAACATTTGAGCTCCTCCTGCAAGTTTAGCCTCCATTGCATTTTTTGATGCTCCAATTTCCATCATTTTTTTTATAACTTCACTAATACCTGTATCGGCAAATTTTGCCTTATTTTTATTGTTTCGCGAATTTTCACTGGAAGGCAGCATAATATGTGCCAGGCCTATTATTTTAGTGTACGGATCATAAAGGGCTACCCCGACACATGAACCAAGCCCCAAAGTTGTCAGCACACCGGGGTGGCTCATAACCTGCAAGTCAGCCATTCCAACTTTTATTAAATTATTCATTAACTGTTTACTCCTAAAGCATTCATTAAGATATCGTAGGATTCAATATCGGGAATTAAAAAGAAGTTCCCGGAAACTCTATCTTCTCCTTCAATAAACTCTGTTTCTATAAATAGTACGGTATCTCCGACTTTGCCAAATTCAATAGCCGGTACGCTTAATATGGCTCCGGCCATGTCTATGGCAAGCTCTGGAACAGTTGGCTTCAATTTTAAGCTAGTGAGTGTGGAAAGAGCTGAAATATAAGAACCTGCAAGTATGTTTCCAACTTCTTTTAAGGCGGACACTTCCATTTCATCAAAAGCCAGGTTAGACCTGTCGTCTTTTGATCTTCCAAATAACATATTTACAAGTATTTTTGCATCTTTGACTCCAAGCAAAAACATTATATCCCCGTTTATATCGCCGTTTATTCCCAGCAAAAGCCCAACTACCTGATTTTCGGCACCTCCAAGTATTTCACTTACGTCCTTGAATTCAAGGATTTTAACCTCCGGTACCTTCATGTCAACTTTCCTGTTTAACATCTTTGCCAGGGCAGTTGCGGCATTTCCAGAACCAATATTTCCGATCTCCCTTAATACATCAATATGGAAATTATCTATTTTTTTAAAATCCATTCCCATAATATCAACTCCTGTTTTTACTCACTAATAAGCTTTTCCACATTTATCAATGAAACCACTGCATCTTCCATTTTACCCGTACCTTGAAACAATTCGTCGTCTAAATCGCTCACAGCGGATATATTGTCAATACCCGCATCGTCAAAGGCAGCCACTTCCATTACCAAATCTACTATAAGCCCTATTGTAACCTCGCCTTTTTCAATCACTATAATCCTTGTATCAATTGTATCTTCCGCAGTTTCAAGCTTTAACCTTTTTCTTAAGTCCATTATCGGTACAACTTCACCCCTGAGGTTAATAACACCTTCAACAAAATCAAGGGAATTAGGCACCCTTGTTATTACCATTTCCTTTTCTATGATCGAATTAATGTACTCAATGTTAATGCCATAATTTTTCCCGGCCAGCTTAAAAACCAAAAATTGTCTTTCACTGTTACTCATAAACAACCTCCCCCAAAAAAATTCGCTTGCATAATTATACAATAGTGTTTATATCCAATATAAGCGCCACATTTCCATCTCCAAGTATTGTTGCACCGGCAATCATAGGAATCCCCGAAAGATATTTCCCAAGTGATTTAATGACTATTTCCTGTTGTCCTATTAAACTGTCAACAACAATTCCCGACAACCTCTCTCCTTTTTGGACAATTACGGTTGTGAGTTTTTTCTTTTCCGGATCTCTTTCCGGTACCATAAGAAGCTCGTCCAGCCCGAGTAAAGGTACAACCTCACCTTGAAGCATGATAACTTCCTGTTCATGAGCCATTTTAACATCTTCCGGCTTTATATTTATTATTCTGTTAACGCTGCCTAATGGAATAGCATACTTTTCTTTTCCTACCATTATAAGAAGTGCTTGAATTATTGCAAGCGTCAACGGAAGCCTTATTAAAAATCTACTGCCCCTATCCTTTTGTGTTTCAACTTCTACACTGCCCCCCAGGGCTTCGATTTTGCTCTTTACCACATCAAGGCCTACTCCTCTTCCCGAAAGACCGGTAACCACGTCAACCGTACTGAAGCTGGGAGCAAAAAGAAACTGGATAATATCTTCTTCCGTCATATTCTGGGCTCTTTCATTTGTAACCATTCCCCTGTCAACAGCCGATTTCAATACTTTGTCCAACATTATACCCTTACCGTCGTCAGACACTTCAATGACAACGTTATTACCCTCCTGGTAAGCTTTTAATTCAACATTTCCCACATCAGCTTTTCCCAGTTTCCTCCTGGTTTCAATATCCTCAATTCCATGGTCTATCGAATTTCTCAGCAGATGGATCAAAGGGTCTCCAATTTCATCAATTACCGTTCTATCCAGTTCGGTTTCCTCTCCGGACATTACAAGGTTTATTTCTTTTCCCAACTCTTTTGATACATCTCTCACCATTCTGGGGAAGCGGTTAAAAACTCTTTCTACAGCTACCATACGAACCTTCATAACAGCATCGTGAAGACTGGTTGTGATTCTTTCAAGGTATTCAATGGTTTCATTGAAGGTCTGGGATTTTTCCATACCTCCGATATCTGCCAATCTGGTTTTTTGTATGATCAGCTCGCTGACAAGATTCAATAAAACATCCAATCTGTCTATATCCACCCTTACTGTTTTGCCTGTTTTTGGTTTCTTTGTTTCCGGCTCTTCATTTGACTGGTCCCGGGCCGGTTTTTCCTCTTCCGGTTCACTACTGTCATGAATAATCTGTGTTGTGAAATCGGCAGCATTACTTATGTCTGTAATAACAACTTCATCTACTTCGGCTATTGAATTAAGCTTTTTATCCAGCTTTTCATCACTTTCCCTTGTGACCACCACAACGGTAAAGCTTAAAGCAAACTTTTCATCTTCAATATCTTCCACAGGCGGTTCGGATTTTATAATATCACAGGATTTTTCAAGTACCTGAAAAATAACAAATGCCCTGGCAGACTTTAGTACGCACCCTTCATTAAGCTCAATATGTATTTGAAAAGCATTCATCCCCATACCAGCTGCTTTGCCGATAACGCCCTTATCATATTCATTCAATTTAAGAATATTGTTTACTGCCTTTTCTTCCTCATTATTGCGGGCGGGACCGGCATTTTTAGCCGCCGTTTCCATCCCGCCGCTGTTAATTGTGCTTTTTAGAGTATCAATAAGCTCTTTGTCGTCTCTGCTGCCTTCATTACCCGTACTAACTATATTATCCAGATATTCTTCCAAAGCATCAAAGCATTTGAACAAAAGATCAATTAACGGCGTACTTACCTTGATGTCATTGTTGCGCATTGAATCCAGGACATCTTCCATCCCATGGGTGAGCTTTGACATTTTATTAAACCCCATTGTCCCAGACATACCCTTAATAGTGTGGGCTGCCCTGAAAATCTCATTCAAGCCTGAATCATTTTCAATATCCTTCTCAAGTGCAAGTAGAGCTTCATTCAATTCCTGAAGATGCTCTCTTGTTTCATCAATAAAAATTTCTAGATACTGGTTCATATCCATGTTACCGTACCCCCAATGCATTGGTTATTTCTAAAGCTATTTTATCAAGTGGAACAATTTTGTCCACTACACCTGTACCGACAGCTGATTTAGGCATCCCGTAAATCGTACTTGTTTTTTCATCCTGCGCAAAAACCAGTCCGTTTTTTAGCTTCTTCACTGCAACAAGACCTTTGCTGCCGTCCGAACCCATACCCGTCATTATTACGGTAATCAAATTATCTACCCCGGCCTCAAATATTGATTGGAGTAAAGCATCAACAGAGGGCCTGTGGTTTCCCACAGGCGGATCATCCGTAATCCTTGTTGCCAGTTCATCGTTGTAACGCCCGGTTATCCTCAGATGAAAACCACCCGGAGCCATATATACATATCCTCTTCTTACCGTTTCACCATCTTCAGCCTCTTTAACCGTCAATTCACTCATATTATTCAATCTTTCCGCAAGCGAAGCCGTAAATCCCCTGGGCATATGCTGTACAACAAGGAAAGCCGCAGGAATAGATCCAGGTATCCTGGGAATTACCTCCTGCAGAGCACGCGGACCGCCCGTAGAAGTCCCGATTACAACAATCCTTTTTACGGTATCGCCTGTGTCCAGGTTTTTACCATATGTAATTTTTTTTATACGCTTTGTTTTAACCTTTTTAGTATTAAATACTATTTTTATCTTATCAAGTATTTCAGTCTTTTTTTCACTTTTCATTATATCAAAAAAATTGTCGGGTTTTGCAATAAAATCTACCGCACCGTTTTCCAATGCCTCAATTGTATACTTTTGTCCTTTTTTAGTATAACTGCTTAACATTACAACCTTACAGGCCCCATGCTTCATAATCTCTTTAAGACAGGTCAGCCCATCCATTTGCGGCATCTCTATATCAAGTATAATAATATCAGGCTTTAACCTTTTGGCCATTTCAACTGCCTCTAAACCGTTGTTTGCCGCACCAATAACCTCAATATCCTTGTCCTGCCCCATTATATCGGTTAAAAATTTCCTCATAAAAGCTGAATCATCTACAATTAAAACACCTATTTTTTTCATCACATCCCACAGTCTCCAATAAAATATAATATCAACTTATAACTGCTATTTCAAGGCATTATGTAAAGCAAACCGCTTTCTTAAATTATTCCCTTTTGCCTCATTCTCCTCTGTTCCGTAAAAACATACTGTACTATATTCTCTCTTTCAGACTCACCGATATCGGTAATTTTTACTCCTGCTTCATAAGTAAACCTGCTCTTGATGTCATATTTATCCATTCTTGTGATTATTCCTTTAAAAGGGATGCTCCCGTCTTTTAGCCTGATAATGCATTCAACCGGTGCACCCAAATCCAATCTTTCCTCAACAAGCATACATATTCCGCCGCCGCTTATATTTCTGGTCAATGTTTCTTTCCAATCTTTTTGATTGTCTTCCTTTTCTCCAATATTGATATTATATCTTACCTCCAGTGTAGTTTCAATTCTGAAAAACAACCGTCTTTGAACTTTTTCAATTTTACCCAGAATTTTAACTCTCAATGAAACAAGGTTTTTACTTCTAAACCTGCCGGTTACTCTGCCCCTGAACGAAAAAAGATCCATCGTGTATGTATTGGATTTCATTAAAAAATACCCGATGAACAAGCTGTTTTTTTGTAATGGAAAAACATTTCCTTCCGTCAGCGGTGCTGAAATAACAATATTTTCTTCATCTTCAATCAATTCAAATTGACTTGTCAATATTTTTTTGTCATCCAGCAAATCAATTTCAATTTTAATGCCAATTAAATTTTCATTCAAGGTCAATTTTGGCCTCCCCTTTCTCTCCGGTGTTTTATGCGTTTTGTCTATTTTTTAAATTGAAGGTTTTTAAAAATTTTGTCATAAACCTTTTGATTCCCAAATTTTCTACCCCCGTCATTGTTTCATTTTCAGCAATCCTTTTTGCTATCTCCCTTATATACTTGGATGCCTGGCTGTTCGGATAATATATTATAAATGGTTTTTGAGCCTTTACAGCTTTAACAACCGTTTCATCCATTACAATATAACCCATAGGCACCAGGTTAAGCTTCAAAAACTTTTCGGCAACCAGCTTAAGCTTTGTTATGACATCATCGGCTTCGG
>JANQLN010000131.1 GCA_028280575.1 Clostridia bacterium | reverse complement strand
TAATGCCATATTGAAAACTCCTTTCTGACTTTTTTATTACTAATTCTTGCCAGAAAGGTGTATTTCCTAACTTCTATACACAACTTTTTTTACATTCTCTTATTCCATGCACAAAATTTTGTTCAGAACTATATTAAATCAGCTTTTTTAAGTAACCGTCGTATAATTGTTGCGGTTTCTGCCCTTGTAATATTTTCTTTTGGGCTTATCTTGCCGTGATAACCGTTGATGATCTCACTTTTAATACAGGCAATCACCGCGTCTATTGCCCAGCTGCTCACTTTCTCACTGTCTGAGAATTTGCTCAGCGCAGCTGATTTTCCTTCCTCGGTATAGCTTGTATCCATACCGGCTACCTTCATTGCATTGGCTATAATGGCCATTGATTCTTCTCTTGTAATGGCAGTATCTTTTCTAAATGTATTATCCTCATAACCAGAGATTAAATTATATTCATATGCTGCACATATCGCACCATATTCCCAGCAATCAGTCGGTATATCAGCAAACTTACTGTTTTTACCCTTTAGGTCAAGCCCTAAAGCTCTTACAACAATGGCTGCGAATTCACCACGTGTAATATCTCTGTCCGGTGCAAAGTGCTCCTCGCCAACACCTGCTATAACAAGTCTTGCTCCCATATCATTGACATATTCTTCAGACCAGTGATTTACAACATCTGCAAACACTTTCTCATTGTAAATAACTGAGTAGATGCTGTTTGTCAAGCTGTTTATGACTGCAAAATATCTGCCATTTTCATCAACAATTACTTTTGTCGGTACATGTCTTGCTGTTCCGTCTTTGTCCACAATAATTGCTGTTGTAATTTTGCCTGGGTCAACACCATCCGGTATTGCTATTGTTCTTTCAACATATGCCTTGAACTTCTTAAGCTCAATTGTTTTTTCCTCAATATCGCTGTCATCAGTTGACTTATCGTTGTTCGCACCGGATGATTGCCCGCTGTTATCAGATAGCTTTTGTTTGATGCTGACCGTTACCTTAAATTCTACCGGAGGTGCAATGATAGCAAACCCGCTTTCACCAGCGGTATCTTCAATGATTTCTACAACTTCCTCGTCAGGATTTTCAATGGTTATATTAACTTTTATATCCTCATAAGACATATCCTCAGATATGATATCATCCCCCAATGTTCCGCCGCCACTTAATTGCCCATTGAATTCTTGCTTAAATTGCTTTTTAATTTCCTCTATACTAATCTCAGAGGTAGGTATATCATAAGAAGCATTATCCGTTTTGATCTCAATAGATGAGTCGGCAGTTGAAGCAACGGCTTCTATCAGATCTCCTTCAAATTCACCCACAAAGGTATCAACATTACCCTGTACCGGTATGGTTACTTTTTTAGTGTTTTCATCAATTTTTGCTATAGCAGCTTGAGTATCAACCTCAACTGTTACAACAACCTTATTCTCTACCACTTCAACTTTTGCCCTGGCTGTATCATCCTTTTTGTTTCCATCTGCAAGTATGCCGACTTTGATATCGCCTGTCTGCTCACCCTGGCCTGGCAAATCATCCCCGGTTACTTTGATATCCGGTGTAACACCCGGTGTCGGCGTCGATATTGGCGGTGGATCATCATCTTCCGGTTCTTCCTGTATAGTAACATTTATTGCTGCTGTTGCACTCTGATTGTTGGCATTATCAATGGTAACAGCTTCAATTGTTGTTGTTCCAATATTGGATATTATTATATTACCGGTATAGACAGACCATTCCTCAGTTATTGCTCCTGATAATTTATACTGTGTTTCTTTTACACCGGACCCATTATCTTCACCATCTGCTATGCTAACGGTATATTGTTTATAGCTTGTATCAGCATCAGGGCTTCTTGTAATAACGGGCGCTGTTGGATTGGTTTTGTCAATCATTACAGTTTTTTGGGTAACGCTGCTTTCATTTCCTGTTTTATCAACTGCTTTTGCTTTTATATTTGTTTCACCTTCATTTTCAATTGTTATTACATCATCATAGATTTTCCAATCTGTAATAACTGTCCCGTCACACTTATAATACACACTATAAAACACAGTATCCCCAACACTATTATTATCAAAATCAACAATAGAAAGCTCTACTTTATAAGAATCATTATTAAAATCAGAATCCGGATCAATAGTTATCTTGGGTATTACATCAATGGTTTTACTAATATATATATCTTCTGATGATACATCACTTTCATTTTTCGCATTATCAATTGTCTTGGCTTCTATTGTTGTAATTCCATTAGTGTCTATAGTAAACTCTGCAGATGTCACAAAATTAATCCAGCCGGATACATTTTCTCCATTTTTAATTCTGTAAACACTTTCAGCTACCCCTGATAATGCATCCGTCCCAGCTGTAAGTGTTATTTTATAATCATCATTATGATAATCTTTATCCGGGGTTCTTTGAATTATTGGTTTTGTTGGTTTTGTCCTATCTGAAATTATATTGAATGTGTTTGATGATATATTATAATTTCCAGCACTGTCACTAACACTATCACCGTATACAGCCATTGCTACGGTACCGTCCGATTCAGGTGTTAAAGTGACTTGATATGTATCTGAACTGCCTGACAAACCTGTTAACTGTCCATTATCAACATATATATCACCAAGTTCAAAACCTGTTACATTTTCACTAAACACAATAACAGTATTAATTGCAGAATTGCTTGTAGGATTTGCTTCCAAACTGGAAATGGTAACTGAAGGCTTAACAGTATCTTTTATGATGCTGTCACTTATTTCACCAATTGTTTCATTGCCTGCCGCATCCTTATATTTTACATATACTGTTTTCTCTCCATCCCCATCGCTTAAAGTAAATTCCTTGCCGGTTTCATAGCTCTCATAGCTTGCTCCGGAAAAATCACTATTTTCACTTATCATCATTTTGGCAGCACCTTCTGCTAATAAGGTTAACACTACTGATGACGACGTAGTATAATTTGCCCCGTTATCAATTATTATACTTGGCACTTGTGGCAATGTTGAATCATAAACAATATTATCACTTACAACAATACTTTCATTTTCTGCAGCATCTCTATATTTTACGTATACAGTCTTTTCTCCGTCACCTTCACTTAAAGAAATTGCTTTACTCGTTGCATAAGCTTCATAGCTCACTCCACTAAATGTGCTGCTTTCACTTATCATCATTTCGGTTGCACCTATTGCCGACAAGGTCAAAGTAACTGATGTAGTTTGAGTATATTGATCCCCATTATTTATAAAAATACCTGGTGAAAGAGGTGCTGTAGTATCGGAGATTATGCTAAAGAGATTAGATTCGGTATTATTTAGTTCCACCAGGTTTTGTGCCGCACCTTCATTTACCTTTAAAGTAACAGCACCGTCAGTTACTGGTGTTACGTCCAGCGTATATTCAGCTTGAGTTTTTTGAGTAAAATTACTCTTTGTTCCATTAGTCGCAGCTATATCATCAACAGTAAATCCTGTCACAGCTTCATTGAACAATATTGTTACAGGTATTGGAGACTTATTTGTATGACCTGATTCAATACTGGTGATTGCTACATCAGGTGCTGACTGGTCGAAATAAATGCTGTCTTTAATCTCTGTGCTCGTTTCATTCCCCGCTGTGTCTTTAAATTTAATATATATTGTCTTTTCTCCGTCACCTTCACTTAGGGTAATTGCTTTGCTCGTTGAATAAGCTTCATAGCTTGCTCCGCTAAACGCAGGACTTTCACTTACCATCATGTAAGCAGCGCCTGCCGCACTGGCTGTTAATGTAACAGAAGTAGATGCAGTAGCTTCTTCGCCGCTGTTTATAATTATGCTTCCATCAGTTGGTGCGGTTGTATCTATTGTTATCCGGATACTCTCAGAAGCAAGACTTGCTTCATCTCCATCAAAAGACTTAGCCGTTATATTATACGATCCATCTGTAATGGCACTGCTTGTTATTGTAAAAAATCCGAATGCATCCGAGGCTGTCGAGCCAATTTCAACATTTCCATCCCTATAAAGCTTAATTGTCATATTCCTGGGAGCCATACCTTTTATTGCAGGTGTAAAATCATTGGTAATACTGTCTGAATTTGACGTACCACTGTCAGATTCACTTGCAAGATAAAGTAATTCAGGTCTTGGAGCAGGGAGTGTTACTTGGGCACTTAAAACCTGGTCAAATCCATTTGCATCAAAAGCTATCCGGGCATTTTCAACTTTTTCATCATTAGCTGCTGCAAGTGTAGAAAAATCAAAAACACCATCTTCTGCCGTAACTGTGGTTAACCCTTTTAGTACCCAGTTTCCGGAGTCTTTCTTCGACACATTTGCCTCAAACGTATTGTTTCCGCGGCAAATATTTTGGAATGAATCTTTAATTACCAATATAGGTGTCTGTGCAAATCTTTCACCGTTATATGACGGTGCCTGAATATCCCTTGTAAAAGAAAATGCTGTGGGAGCTCCACCATTTAAAGTCAAATTAAGTGTATTTGAATTTGGTATCTCAACCTCATCAATTCTAAAATCAACTGAAGCAGCAGAAGCACAATTTAACACTAAATCAGCTGTTGCAGCACCATCTGTAAAATCAACAATTATTGTATTTGGTGCTTGTGTTAAATTCGTCCCGTTAAAGCTTCCGTATGATCCGTCAGGTGCCGCAGAATATCCTGAAATGACAACTTCGGCCAAACTGTCATATGTAGTATCAATATTACCGTTTGAATCTTTTACAGTTAATGTTATTTGATTAGTTTCACCTACTACTTTGGCAGACGACTCTGCCTCAGCTGTTAGTGTATATGCAGGTACTAATTTTTCAAGGTAAAAAATGCTATTATAGTTTCCAACTGATATTAATTCATTATTAATTTTTCTTATATTTGCAAAATATATATCAGGATTTTTGGATGAATATGTATTTTTCCAGGTTGCTGCGTCATATGATACCAGAATACCGCCTTTATCTGATGCTAAGTAGTATTCCCCGTCGTAGTATTCTGCTCCCTTATAACTATAAGAACCGCTTGTTGAATTCCATGTATCGGTATCATTTGATGTCAGTATTACTTTATTTCCTCCAATAATATATTTGCCATTACCATATGTTACGGAATATAAATCATCTGTTACACCGCTGCTTTTGCTTTCCCAGGCTATACCATCCGTTGATGTATAAACCTTTCCGCCAGATCCAAGACTAAAGAACAATCCATTTACATACTCAACACATTTTTCACCAAGATTTGTTGTTCCTTGTGTCCATGACGCAGCATTACCGGAATAATAAACAGTGCCCTCATTATCAACTGCAATAAATTTGCCATTTCCATAGGTTATGCTGTTAAAGTCGACTGCCTTATTTGTATCCGGGTCATATGAGCTCCAGCTAATTCCATCTTCTGAAACGGCTATTTTGCTTGTTCCGCCGGCACCAACAAATTTTCCGGTTCCATAAGCAATGCTTGTGAAATAATTATCGGTATCCAATATGCTCCAGTTTTCCTTATCTGTGGATGTTAGTATTAATCCCGAGGAACCTGCTGCTACATACTTGCCATCTCCATAAGCAATATCAGTTATACTGCCTGCTTTATAACAATCAATAAAGTGATTGGCGTCCCAGGTAGCCGGGTCAGCATTTGGACTTGCAGTTCTTCCTTCCAAAAAATAATCATTACCGTTAACATCGGTTGCATAATAGTAATCAGTTGCATAATAGTAACCGTCGGTATATGTCATATCACTGAATTGAACCCAATAGTCATTAAACATATCACGGTCATTGCTGCTCCAATTTATACCATCATCGGACTCAACATACATAAAAGCTTCTGAAGCAAAAAATTTACCATTTAAATAATTAACATTTACATAACGAGTTGAGTCATCAATTGGAGTCCATGTAGCCCCCATATCTGTTGAATAGCATATGTTTTTTTGTGTTGTTACAAATACTCCCTCACCAAAAACAATTTTATACAGATATTTATCGGCATCATTTACAGTTATTGGTGTCCAATTCTCACCACCATCTATGGATCTATACATCATCCCATTTCGAGATGCCGCTAAAAAAACCTTTTCATTATCTTTTTCTCCATACGCAACATATATGAATGTTTGATCCCTTTCATCAGGATTAACATTAAGAAATAGTTTTTGCTCCCAATTTATTCCGTCTGCAGATTTGTATATACACCCATAGTTGTGGTTATTTGCCGGATTACTCGAATATGTATATCTGTCACCCCCGACTGCAATATATATGCCATTTCCATAGGCAACATCATGAAAAGGGTAGACTTCATCAATATTGACAGTTTTCCATGAAACTCCGTCCGGTGAATAATTTATATCCCTGTAAGTGACTTGTGTATACAGCTTATTCATGTATTCAAGCTTTCCGAAATTACTACTTGGAGAATAAGCAAGGGCATTATCATTATACTCCCATGTTTTACTATCTGCTGACATTGCAACCATTTCGTCTTTTGTCTTAAAAAATCTGCTCTCATTATATAGAATACTATCAAATGACATGGTCAAAAAAGACTCCCGCCAATTATAACCCGGAATAGGGTCTACACTGAATGTTATACTGTCTTCCGATATTGCATTGTCCGATAAATCTTCCAATTGGGCTGAAATTGACAGATAATAATCCTGTCCGCCTATCAGATTATTGACCGGATCTATTGTAATAATTGATTTACCGGAATCAATTGTTGCTGTAAAGGCTACATCTGAACCACTGCTGCTCTTTTTAAACGTAATCATTGACTCAAGATCACTGCTTTCGACTTCAGAATTGTCTAATTTGCGAATTCTTTCATTAAATAAAATTTTTAAATTTTCATTTTTTTGAGCCGTACCACCCTCATTTGGATAAAAGAAAACCATAGGTGAGTAAATATCCACCGCATCAAGTGTTCTTTCACTGGCTGTATTGTATAATGATTTGTTTCCTTTTTCGTCCGTTACAATGACATTAAAATAAAAGTTTGTGTTCGGCATAAGAGAGGATACTCTTTTTTCCGTCATATTAGTATAAAAACCCTCACCTGCTGCTACACCGTTTCTTTCCGCATCTTCTAAAGTGGTTATATTATCAGTGGTTGAATAGACAATCTTATATTGTAAATCTTTTGTTGCCGATAAATTATCGCTTGCAGCATTCCATTTCAGTTTCATACTTGAACCGTCGGCTTCACTTATTGTGATTGTTTTATTCCCAACAACCGGAGGAACTTTTTCAATTGTTCTAAATGTTGCTGAAGCATCAGTACTTGCATTATCCCACTTGTCTTCAACCGGACTTATTGCCGCATAATAATTTTGATATTGATCCAGGCTTGATGAAGGAGTTATGGTAATCTCTGACTTGCCGGCATCTATCACCGCACTGAAAGGTACATCCTCCCCGGAAGAATTATTTTTTTTCAGGGTTATTAACGATGCCGCATTCTCATCAGTTATTTCAGAATCATCAATATTACGTATTTTTTCAGTAAAGCTTATTACAATATCGGTACTGCCGGGAATATCAACGCTGTCATGCTGAGGCGTAAAGGATGCTATTGGTGCCGTAGTATCATCCTCAATGATATTAAAGCTCCTGGATTTTGATGCTGTTTGAGCAATATCATTTTCAGCAAATACCTTCCAATAATACGTTGTATCCAGATTGCATTCTCCAATATTATACGAAGTCGAAGTAGTAGTATAGTCAAATTCCAGTGTTGAGAAGTCAGGGTCGGCCGCACCTACTACTCTATAAGAAGCAGCATTTTCTGTTTCACTCCACTCAAGAATTACAGGACTTGTTACAACCAATTCTTCACCATTGACTGGTGCTGTCAACTGAGGAATTCTGGGTGACAATTCATCTGCAAGATAAATTGGGTCATATGCTGCATTTGTATCTAACGAGTAGTTATTGCCAAGAGGTGTAAACTTAAAAGCATTGCCTCCGGCCACCGACACTTCGTTATATGATTTCTGGCTGCATTGTGAATTGCTTCCCATTAAACCTACTGTAGCACTATTACCTTTAGGTTCTTCTCCCTTTCCGGTAATATCCCTGTATTGGAATTGTATTTCATTTGACCCCTCACTGAGTATTAATTGAAAAGTCCCCATAGATAATGACGGATTTGAGTAGAAATACATATTTGTCCACTGCACTATGAATTTTCTATTGGGGGCTTCTCCGGCAGTGAGATAATATATGCTTTTTTTGGGTTGACCCGAATTATATCCGGTTATTAGGTCGTCCCAGAAGGGAGCGATCATATTTTTAGTATATGCGGATTCTTCACGTGGATTTTCAAAATCTTCATTGGAGTACACAGCATATTGACCTTCATCAACTCCCAGATAGAGAAAACCATTTGTACTTATTCTTGCCTGAGTGAAGGATTGTCCAAAATATACAAAATCAAACCCGAGGTTTATGGGCAATGTCAGCATATCGTCACCACTGATGTCAGCTCTTGTTGAAAATATTATTTCTTCGTCATCTGCAGCATGTACAAATTGTGATATTCCTACTGCATTTAATAAAAAAGTAAATACTAAAATTGTTAGAAAACAGCTTATAAAGTTTTTTCTCATATAAGTTACACTCCTTATTGTTGATAATTTGCTTAAAATACATATAATCTTAATACTCCATATAACATACGAGTATTAATAAACATACAGAATGATTATACATATCGGCACTTACCAAACTCTTACCAAAATATAAATGGCTATAGCCTTTTTACAGAAAATTTTTTTTATGAAATGGGATATTTAACGACAATTTATTTACTTTTTGCTATATGAGCAATTTGCGTTGTTATGATTTTCTTAAAGGAGCATACTAAATTTAGTAGTATAAATAATAAGCACATGCAACATTTAGTATGCTCCTTGCTTTAAATTGATACAACGCAAATTGCTTTATATACAATCTTTTAGTAACCTTTTGTACTGCTTTTTTATATTTCCAGGAACATCCATATCCAGTGATTTTATATATAAATTTTTAATTCGCTCATAAGCCCTTTTAAGAGCCGCACTTCCGCTGCTGAGGCGAACAGCCTTTAAAAAAAGCTCTATCACGCTGTCATCGGGTATATTTTTCTCAATGCAATAAGAAAGCATGCTTTCTGCTTTTTTGTAGTTTTCTTCTTTAAGATAATGCTCCGAAAGTTTTAAAACTACTTGTACATATTTCAGGCGAAGATGCTCCCTCTCACATTCTATCCATAAAAAGTCCAGGCTGTCAAAAAGTGCTCCGCCATATAGTTCTTCAGCTTTTTCCAAGCTTTGAATATCACTCTGGGAGGCATACTTTAAGAATTCATCTACATCGTATCTTTCCGGATTCAGCTTCAAGCAATAACAATTATCTTGATATTCAATGCATATCTGCCGTTTATCAAGGAATGAAATATCTTTTCTGAGTCTGCACATGGTGACCTGGAGATTTGAAATTGCTTTTTTCATTTCATAATCCTGCCAAAGCACTTCACATATGGTTGATTTATGAACTTTTTTTTCTCTATTGATTAATAGATAATAAAATAGCTCCTTTGTTTTATTCCTATTCCATCGCATTTCATTTTCGCCGAAATGAATGCTTGCATTTCCTAAAGCCTTGATTACCAGATCATTACGCTTGGATGTATTCGCAGTCTTATTTTTTTTATCTAAAATCTTTTTTAATGCTTTATCTAAACGCTCCTGTCTTATTGGCTTTAACAAATAATCAATGGCATTTACTTCAAATGCTTCAGCTGCATAGTGATTGAAAGCCGTAACAAACACAATGTCGATATCTGAATTTTGGTTCATGATACGCTGGGCTATTTCTAAACCATTGATCTCAGGCATTTGAATGTCTAAAAAAACAGCATCCCATTCTTCATTTAATGCTGCTTCCATTGCAGATATTGGATTATTATAGAAACAACCTGCAACATCAATTTCACAGTTTCCAAATATTGTCTTTACTTCATCTAGATTAGACTGTTCATCATCAACTACTAATACTTTCATATGTATTACTTACCTTTCTTTTAATATTCTGCGGAATAACCATTTGTACAACCGTTCCTTCATTCAATCGGCTTTTTATATGTAATCCTTTACCATATCGTATCTTTAACCGGCTATTAACATTTTTAATCCCTACACCATTTTGGTTTTCATCATTATATATATCGGTAAGTTTCATCTCATCCATCCCAACGCCGTCATCTTCGATACAAATGTATGTGCTGTTATCCGCATTCCGGACCGATATTTTTATAGTTCCCCCATCTATTTTGCTCATAATACCATGTCTTACCGCATTTTCAACTATTGGTTGGATACAGAGCACCGGAATTAATGCACGTGGATTTTCTGTCACATCATATACAACATTCAATCTGTCTCCAAACCTGGCTTTTTCTATTGAAAGATATGCCTTTACCGTTTCCATTTCTTTTTTTACCGTCGTCATCCCTTTTATGTTGTCAAAATTAAAGCAGGCACGAAGATAATCAGAAAAGTCAAGCAGCAGCTCTTTTGTTCTCTTTGGATCTTTGATTGTCATGTTTATAATGGTACTTAAAGCATTATAGATAAAGTGTGGTTTTATCTGTGCTTGCATAAAAGCAAGACCTGTTTCATTCAGCTTTTCATACAGTACTTGCTTTTCCTTTGACAGGCGTAAAATACGAATGGCTAATAAAATTGATTGAGCGATAGAAAACATTACCAAGCCTAATGCCAGGCAGTACCCTGTATTGATCAACTGATTAAAAAAAAGCATATCGTTTAGTGCACTGATGATTACAAAGATTGCACCTGCCAAAAAGATTAGTATGTCTTTATTACCGTTTAAAGTTAATTTAATGGTTTCAAAAAGTATCAGAAGGCAAACAAGTATTACCGAAATTAAGTAATAGTTAAATAAAAATGAGTAGAAATATGAGCCTGTTATTGCAACAATCAGCAAATATAACATATTAATCCCAACAAATAGCCACATAATCCTCTTTGAGGATTCTTTTTTAAACATATAGTAAAAATATAGTAAAATAGTCCCTGTTATAGTGGGAATTGATGCAGTTATTATTTTAGATCCAATTATAAAAGGCATATTGGGGAATATTTGCATAATTAATGTCTCATTTGACATGATTCCTCTTACAGATACTGATATACAAAATATTACAAAGTATAAAAGCTCATATTCGTTTTTCTTTACAATGAATAGTATTAAATGATACACACCAAAAAATATACAAATAGCCAATGTGATTAAATCCATGGCAATCAATCTGATTCTACTGCTATACACATTATCAGGTGTACCTAAAATAAAGGCTTGTCCAATGCCTGCATTGCTATGCAGCGTATTTTTGATTTGCAGAATTATTTCTATTTGATCCGTATCGTTTGAAAAAGTATATACATTTGGATGCAGGTAGATTGGTTTTGTACTTTTTGTGCCTATGCTTGAATCAAGTATATCCCCATTGACCCATAGGCAGTATTCTGTATAAATCTCAGGTGTTTTAATACTTAAAGCCTTATACCTTTTATCGGCTTTTATCACCATCCGGTAGGTAGCTTTTCCTTTAGCAGGAAGATTTAAATCAGCATATTTTGTCCAATATAAAGGTACCGGATAATATCCTGTTAACTTACTATTTGACTTTTCGATTTCATCAGGCGTTAAGCTTTGATTCCAATAAAATTCCCAATCACCATTTAATTTGATATTGCCGTCCTCTTTAAAATCCCATTGTTCAAGATTTAATAAACCCTTTTTTATCTTTAAGCTGCTGACTTTTGTTAAGCTGCAGCCTTGAAAAAACAGCACAATTATAACAATATAAAAAATAAGCACTATTTTGGTTTTCATTTCATGTCCCCACATCATCACTATAATACAATAATTTTTGTTTTTATATAAACATATTGATTACATAAAAACAAAAATTAAATAGATATACCTGCAATTGTTATTATAGCACCTGCGTTTTCTTTTTTCGACATATTTTCTTTAATTGATTATACCACATAGATTTCATGTTAATTGTGGCAAAGCCATAATACAGTAGTTTTGTCCAAAACTCCTGTATACATAATTTTGATTCATTTTTTTGTTCAAATTCTTCAAAAAAACGACGAATATCTAGATATTTAACGCTTTTTTTGAAGAATTTGGGCGGAAACAGAACCAGGTGTGGTTGTGAACAAAATTTCGTGGTTAGCATCCAAAATTTTGTTAATAATTTTACTGCGGCATAAATAGGGTAACGCTGAGGAGCGACAGCCAATCTAATGAAAGGCTGTCGCTATTTTGTTTAGCTTTAGTAAATCATCATTTCAAGGGTGGGAGTAATCATAAAAAGCGTGGTTGTATTTTTACTCTAAAAAATTGGTGAATAAAAGACAATAGAGTTTTTAAGGAATAAAATAATAAAAAAAACCATTAGGAATTAACACAAAATAACTATTGATTATAGGTTGGGAATAACTTATTTTGTATACTTTTATCAATTGACAAAAGGTTGTCCTTTTGATAGGATACTAGTGTAAAAAGTCGCTTTTGCTCGAAAACTACTGCGGCTTGTAAAATATAATTATATAGGGAATATTTGCTCATATAATTCCGTAATAGGGACGGAGGTTTCTACCAGCAACCGTAAATTGTTGACTATGGGTATGGTGTTAAGTCAGTTTTTAGTTAAACTAATGGAATTAAAGGCAAATGGGTTTTATATCTGTTTGTCTATTTATTTTTTATAAACTATTCCATGGGGGAGGTGGCTTAAGCAAGGTCTTAAAGTACTTTTGCATCATCATGCTCGTACGAAAACATCAAAAATTAGAAGAGAAGGGAAGGTTGTTATGGAAAGATTCTTTAAACTTAGGGAAAATGGCACTAATGTAAAAACTGAGGTTATTGCGGGTATTACTACATTTATGACAATGGCTTACATACTCATTGTAAACCCCAATATTCTAGCTGCAACAGGTATGGATAAGGAAGCACTGTTTACCGCAACTGCACTGGCCGCTGCTATAGGAACACTGGTAATGGCATTTCTTGCAAATTATCCTATTGCATTGGCTTCAGGAATGGGTTTAAATGCTTTTTTTGCGACAGTTGTACTTACAAAGGCAGTCACATGGCAGATTGTTTTAACTATTATACTTATTGAAGGTATCATTTTTATACTACTTACCTTGTTTAAATTCAGAGAAGCCATAGTCAATGCAATACCACAAAATTTGAAATACGGTATTACCGTTGGGATAGGCCTGTTTATAGCTTTTATCGGGTTTAACTCGGGTGGGATAACTAATAATATCACTCTTCCTGATGGTTCGAATCTATTGGTTTTAGGTGACATAACCAGCCTGACTGTCATTTTGTCTTTGATTGGTCTTCTGGGTACTGTTTTCATGCTCCATAAAAAGGTTCGAGGGGCATTGCTTTGGGGCATATTGGGAACATATTTGCTTGGCGTCATATGCCAATTGACAGGACTTTATGTTGTTGACATTGCCGCAGGCAGTTATGATTTAATTCCCGGTGAAGTAGTTTCAGTTCCTCCGTCCCTTGCACCTATTGCCTTTAAATTTGATTTTTCAGGGGCATTGAAGCTTGGGTTTGATTTTGTGTTGTTACTTTTTGCATTCCTGTTTGTCGACATGTTTGATACTGTGGGAACACTTATTGGTGTCGCCAATAAAGCAAACCTGCTTAATAAAGAAGGTAAGCTGCCCAAGACAAAACAGGCGCTGATGGCTGATGCGGTTGGCACAACTGCAGGTGCTTGCCTTGGCACATCAACAGTAACAAGCTATATAGAAAGTGCATCCGGTGTGGCAGAGGGTGGCAGAACAGGATTAACTTCCCTTGTTACGGGTATATTGTTCCTTGTAGCACTGTTATTTTCTCCTGTACTCACAATAATACCCGCATTTGCAACGGCACCCGCGCTTATTATTGTGGGGCTTTTCATGATATCCTCAATCACTAAAATTGATTTCAGTAAAGATTATACGGAAGCTTTGCCTGCTTTTCTGGCCTTGATTATGATGCCTCTTACAAACAGTATTGCGGAAGGAATAATGTTTGGTATAGGTTCATGGTTTGTGTTAAAGGTTCTGCAGGGTAAATATAAGAAGATACATCCGATTATTTATGTACTGGTTATATTATTTATACTTAAAATATTAAATCCGATTTAAATCATAAGGCTCCGGCATATCGGCTTGCCGGAGCCTATGTTTTACATGAAAACACTCAAGGCTGCTTGAATGTTTTCATTTAAAGCATAGGAAGCTTGGAGGTATATAAAAAAATGGATAATAAAAAACCTAAGGTTGGAATAGTAATGGGAAGTGATTCAGATTTACCCGTTGTCCAAAAGTGTATTGATATGCTAAAGGATTTTGGCGTGGAAGTTGAGACAATCGTATGTTCTGCCCACAGGACACCTGAAAAGGCTTCTGATTTTGCAAAAAATTCCGAGGGGAACGGGTTTGATGTAATAATTGCTGCAGCAGGAAAAGCGGCTCATTTGCCGGGAGTCCTGGCGGCATATACTCCCCTTCCGGTAATAGGCCTGCCTATAAAATCCTCTACTATGGATGGACTGGATTCACTTTTGTCAATTGTACAGATGCCGGGAGGAGTGCCTGTTGCAACCGTTGCAATAAATGGAGCTGTCAATGCCGCACTTTTGGCCGTACAGATTATGTCTGTCAGATATGCTGAATTGAGAATTGCCATAAAAAAGTATAAAGAAGATATGAAAAAAAGTGTTGTTAAAAAAAATGAGGCATTGCAGGAAAAACTGAAACAGTAATTTGCAGAAGATGAAAAATGGAAGGTAAAAAGGTGATGGATTATGGAGCTTGATACCGGGACAGATTATGTATTGGATAGACAAAGGGAAGAATGTGGAGTATTCGGAGTATACAATAACGAGGATGATATTGATGTTGCACGGACAACTTATTACGGCCTCTATTCTCTTCAGCACCGGGGACAGGAAAGTGCGGGTATTGCTGTAAATGATGAAGGGACAATAGTATTTCATAAGGATATGGGATTGGTCAATGAGGTTTTTAACGATGTTGTTATTAATCATCTTAAGGGTAAGATTGCCATAGGACACGTGAGGTATTCAACAACAGGTGCCAGTCTTTCCTATAATGCACAGCCCATGGTTGTCAATTACCGGGTAGGGCAAATGGCCCTTGCCCATAATGGAAACCTGGTAAATTCAAAAGCTCTGAGGGATGAAATGGAAAGCAGCGGAGCAATATTCCAATCTACAAATGATACGGAAATAATTGTAAACCTAATATCCAGGACCAGAATATCCAGTAAAAATATTGAAAAGACACTGGAAAAAGTGATGGGAAAGATAAAGGGCTCATACGCTATAGTGATGATCACGCCAAGAAGGCTTATAGGCATGAGGGACCCTTTTGGAATAAGGCCTCTTTGCATAGGCAAAATTGGGAAATCATATTTGCTTGCTTCCGAATCATGTGCACTTGACACAATAGGTGCGAAGTTTATAAGGGATGTAAATCCCGGGGAGATTGTTTTAATTGGTAAGGATGGGCTTAACTCCATACAGGCAAAGGTTCAGGGAGATTCCAGGCTCTGCATTTTTGAGTTTGTTTACTTTGCGCGTCCCGACAGTTATATTGACGGGACGAGTGTGCACCAGGCAAGGGTAGAAGCAGGCAGGCAGCTGTACAGGGAGCATCCCGTTGAAGCCGATATGGTAATAGGCGTTCCCGACGGCGGACTGGACGCTGCGCTGGGATATTCACGGGAATCAGGTATTCCGTACGGACACGGACTGCTCAGGAACAGGTATGTTGGAAGAACCTTTATCCAGCCAAGCCAGGACCAGAGGGAGTCAGGTGTAAAGATTAAATTTAACCCAATGAGGAGTGAAATATCAGATAAGAGGGTTGTAATGATAGACGACTCCATTGTCAGGGGCACGACAACCCGCAAGATTGTACAGATGTTCAAAGAAGCCGGGGCAAGGGAAGTTCATATGAGAATAAGTTCGCCTCCTTATAAATACCCTTGTCATTTTGGGATTGATACTCCTTCAACAAAACAGCTGGTGGCGTCCAATTATTCCATAGACAGGATCAGTGACATTATTGGAGCGGACAGCCTGGGTTATTTGAGCCTGGACGGGCTCCTCAAGGCACCCAGCGGTTGCAAAAGCGGATTTTGCACGGCATGCTTTAATGAAAGATATCCAATGGTAGTGCCCATGGAGGGAAATAAGATGGCATGCAGTACCAGATAACAGATATAGAGGCCGGAAGCTGGGGGATTACTGTAAAGGGCAATCAAGTCTGGTACTTTATTAAGTTTTTTAAGTTATGCAATTGTTAAATAAGAATATAATACCTGGCAATTGAGAATGGATTAAATATCTGTTTTTTTTAAGAATCTGCTCTCGTTGTCTTGAACGGAGGTAATATGAATGCCTGCTTATAATTATAAAGATGCCGGTGTAGATGTAAAAGCCGGTTATGAGGCCGTAAGGCTTATGGAAAAGCATGTTAAGAAAACATTCAGACCGGAGATCTTAACCGGTATTGGGGGATTTGGAGGACTTTTTGCCCTTGACATGGGTAAATACAGTAACCCAATCCTTGTTTCCGGAACGGATGGAGTCGGGACCAAGCTGAAGCTTGCATTCATGACGGACAAGCATGATACTATCGGTATTGACTGCGTGGCCATGTGTGTAAACGATATAGTATGTTGTGGGGCAGAACCCCTTTTTTTCCTTGACTATATCGCAGTGGGTAAAAACATACCCGGCAAAATTGAACAGATTGTAAAAGGCATTTCCGAAGGCTGTATAATGTCCGGCTGCAGCTTGATTGGCGGTGAAACAGCAGAAATGCCCGGATTTTATGGGGAAAATGAATATGACATGGCGGGTTTTGCCGTTGGTATTGTAGAAAAAAGCAGGTTGATCGACGGCAGCAATATTAAAGAGGGAGACAAGCTCATAGGGCTTGCATCCTCAGGCCTTCACAGTAACGGATTTTCCCTGGTAAGAAAGCTTATTAATCCGGATGCCGGCAAGCTTGGTGAGATATCCGGTTGTTTGGGAACTACTTTGGGTGAAGAGCTTTTAAGGCCTACCAAAATATATGTAAAAATGATAACGGACCTTGTGGATAAATTTGAAATAAAGGGAATAGCAAACATTACAGGCGGCGGATTTATTGAAAACATACCACGGATGCTTCCAAAAGGCATAGGGTGTAAGATTAATAAAGGTACATGGCCCGTCCTCCCTGTTTTCAAACTATTGGAAGAAACAGGCAATTTGACCGAGGAGGTACTTTTTAATACGTTTAATATGGGTATTGGAATGGTAGCTGCAGTTAATGGTGATATTGCCGGGCAGGTTGTTGAATATCTTAAGCAAAAGGGTGAGTTGTCATACATTATCGGTGAAACAGCGAAATCAGATACAGGAGTGGAAATATGTTGAAAATTGGCGTACTTGCCTCCGGGGGAGGCACAAATCTTCAAGTAATAATAGATTCCATTAAAAAAGGGTATATAACTAATTGCAGCATAGCTGTTGTAATATCCAACAAAAAAAATGCTTATGCACTTGAAAGGGCAAGGAATAACGGTATTGAATCAGTTTACATCCCCAAAAAAGATAAAACCGTAGAGGAATATGACAGGCTTTTGGTTGAAAGGCTTGAAGCGTATGATGTGGAATTGGTCGTACTGGCAGGGTTTATATGCATCATGGGCGAAAGGTTTACTGAAAGGTTTAAAAACAAAGTCATTAATGTGCACCCTTCATTAATACCGTCATTTTGCGGAAAGGGATATTATGGAATAATACCCCACGAAAAAGCCCTTGAATACGGAGTAAAAGTTTCGGGGGCAACTGTTCATTTTGCAGAGCTCCAAGCTGACGCAGGCCCCATTATCCTGCAAAAGGCAGTTGAAGTAAAGCCGGATGACACACCGGAAGTGCTGCAGCAGAGGGTTATGAGGGAAGCCGAATGGAAAATACTGCCTGAAGCTGTAAACCTTATTGCAAACGGCAGGGTTAAAATAGAAGGAAGAAAAGTATATATAACTGACTTTGGAGGGATTTAATTGATAAAAAGAGCACTTGTAAGTGTTTCTGACAAGACCGGTATTGTGGAACTGGGAAAGGCTTTGGTTAAGGAGGGTATTGAGCTCATATCAACGGGTGGAACTGCAAAAGTCCTAAAGGATGCCGGACTTAGGGTAACGGGCGTATCTGATATAACAGGGTTTCCCGAATGTCTTGACGGTAGAGTAAAGACACTGCATCCCATGGTACATGGCGGGCTTCTGGCAGTCCGCAGAAATAGTGAGCATATGAAGCAGCTTGGCGAGCTTGGTATAAAGCCTATTGATATGGCGGTAATAAATTTATATCCTTTTAAACAGACAATTTTGAAGGAAAATGCAAAGTGGGAGGATGCTATAGAAAATATTGATATAGGCGGGCCTGCCATGCTCAGGTCCGCAGCAAAGAATTACCAGGATGTTGTAGTTGTAACTGACCCCGCAGACTATATAACGGTTATTGATGAGATTAAAAGTGACAAAGATGTGTGTTTGGAAACCAGAATAAGGCTTGCCGGTAAAGTATTTGAACATACAAGCCATTATGATTCCCTGATAGCTTCATATATTGTAAAAGAAGCCAAAGTAAAGGGATTTCCGGAAACATTGACGGTAACCTATGAAAAAGTACAGGATATGAGGTATGGAGAAAATCCCCATCAGAGAGCCGTATTTTACAGGGAAGTCGGCAATAATAAAGGATTTTTGTCCGATGCCGGGCAGCTTCACGGTAAAGGGCTTTCTTTCAATAACATTAATGATACAAATGGTGCACTTGAGCTTTTAAAAGAATTTGACGAGCCGACGGTAATTGCGGTAAAGCATGCCAATCCCTGTGGTGTGGGCAGCGGTAAAAATATATATGATGCCTATATTAAAGCATATGAAGCAGATCCGGTATCAATTTTTGGAGGTATAGTTGCCGCCAATATGGAAATAGATGAAAAAACTGCAAGAGAGATTAGTAAAATTTACGTTGAAATAGTTGTTGCGCCTTCATATGAGCAAAAGGCCATTGAGATACTTAAAGGCAAAAAGAATATAAGGATTTTAAAACTGGACGGCATAACTAATAAATACCCGGAAAATGCATATGATTTTAAAAAGGTTGGGGGAGGCCTTTTGGTGCAGGATTATAACAGCAGGTTTATTGACAGGGAAAAGCTTACATGTGTAACGGCAAGCAAACCGGACCGGGATATGACGGATAACCTGCTTTTCGCATGGAAGGTTGTCAAGCACACAAGGTCAAACGGGATAGTACTGGCAAGGAACAAGCAGTCAACGGGAATAGGTATGGGACAGCCTAACAGGGTACAGGCCGTACGTATAGCACTGCAGAATGCAGGAGATAAATCCCGGGGTTCTGTTTTGGCGTCCGACGCATTTTTCCCATTTGACGACTGGGTGGAAAGTGCTGCAAATGCGGGGATCAAAGCTGTTATCCAGCCCGGCGGCTCAATAAGGGATAAGGACTCCATTGAAGCTTGCAATAAACACGGGATTGCGATGCTGTTTACCGGTATGAGACACTTCAGGCATTAAGGGAGGGTATTATGAGGGTACTTGTTGTTGGAGGAGGAGGGCGCGAACACGCCCTGGTATGGAAGATATCAAAAAGCAAGAGGGTAGATGAGATTTACTGTGCACCGGGTAATGCGGGAATTGCCGCACTGGCACAATGTGTTGATATTGATGTGATGGATATTGGCAATATGGTGCATTTTGCAAAAAACAAAGCTGTTGACCTGGTAGTAGTAGCTCCGGACGACCCGTTGGCAGTAGGAATGGTAGATGCAATGGAAAAGGAAGGAATAAGGGCATTTGGACCTCAAAAAAAGGCAGCTGTCATTGAAGCAAGCAAAGCTTTTTCAAAAAATTTGATGAAAAAATATGATATACCAACAGCCGGATATGAGGTTTTTGAAAACAGTATAAAAGCAAAGCAGTATCTTGAAAATTGCAGAATGCCTGTCGTTGTTAAAGCCGACGGTCTTTCACTGGGTAAGGGGGTCATAATTGCACAAACCCTGTTACAGGCAAAAGATGCTGTTGAACGGATAATGGAACAAAAAGTATTTGGAGAAGCAGGGCAAAAGGTGGTCATAGAAGAATTCCTTTTGGGGCAGGAAGTATCAATTTTGTCCTTTACGGATGGAAAAACGGTTGTGCCCATGGTAAGCTCACAGGATCATAAAAGGGCCCTTGATAATGATAAGGGTTTAAACACGGGAGGAATGGGTACTTTTTCACCAAGCAGGATATATACAAATGAAATGGCCTGCTACTGCATGGAGAAAATATATAAGCCCACTGTTGCCGCTATGAATAAGGAAGGAAGAACGTTTAAAGGAATACTTTATTTTGGGTTAATAGTTACAGAGGAAGGACCGAAGGTTTTGGAATACAATGCAAGGTTTGGCGATCCTGAAGCCCAGGTTGTCCTGCCGAGGCTCAAATCGGACCTGGTTGACATTATGGACGCAGTTATTGACGGCAATTTGGAAAAACACCATATTGAATGGGACAGGGGAGCTGCGGTATGTGTGGTAATGGCTTCAGGAGGCTATCCTGTAAAATACCGGAAGGGCTACAAAATAGATGGTATTGAAAAAGCGGAAAAAGATGGATGTATTGTGTTTCATGCAGGTACCAGGACCGTTGAGGGTAAAACAGTTACGGCAGGAGGCCGTGTGCTTGGAGTAACCGCTGTAGATAAGGGGCTTGACAGTGCAATAAAGAAGGCATATGCAGGAGTTGAAAAAATAGAATTTAAAGATAAGCACTTTAGAAGGGATATAGGCATTAAATAAAATATATCGGGATTATTTTTTTACGCCGGGCTTTTAAAACGCTTTTTTTCTATATTGGGACGGAGTAATTTTTTTGCTCCTTTTAAAAGCATTGCAAAAATGAAACTGGCTTGAATACCCCAGTCTGTCGGAGATTTCAGCAATAGAAAATGGCGTGTTCTTTAAAAGCTCCTCGGCACCTTTGATTTTTAAAGCTGTTACATATTTTTTTGGAGTAACGCCCATTACCTTTATAAAAACATCATGGAATCTCCTGTTGCTTAATCCTGCAATCTTGGACATATCTTCCACCGATAGATTTTCAGAAAGGTCCGAATGCAGCCTAAGGACAATTTCATTTATAATACTCTTATAGGGATTTGAACCACCGTGCTCAAACTGCAAAAGCCACTTGCTGACTAGAAGGCAAAATGCGGCCGATGCCCCGGATTTACCCGCTTCACTATCAAGCCGGAGCAGTCTAAAACACTCACTGCCCAGCCTTCTTTCCTCCTTTGAATCCTTCACTTGGAAAACCGTATTCAAAGGAACTGAAAATCCGGTCCCAGGGCAGAATTCATACCAGTTGAATACCCAGAGGCCGCCGCTGCAATAATACCGCCTGACCATATTATGCTTGAAAAACAACAGAGTTCCCCCGTGAGCGTCAATAGGATCATGATTTTCTATTAGCAGCCTGCCCAATCCATCCATGGTACGTAAAGCGATAATAGAAGATTTCTCTTTTATATTCTTTTTCACATCATATGATTCATCTGCTTCCAGCATCCATAAATTTTTAAGTGAAACCGGAGGTGCAGCAGCAGGAGTATTAACCGAGGAGTATTTAACCTTCATAATTAACACCTCAAAAACAAATAATAATAATTATTATATCATATTTTTCTGAAAAGTGTATATTGTTTTCATAATTATATATGTACAATTATTTTTTATTGCAGTAATATATATATAAGGAGGCATTGTCATGGATTTTTCAGAACAGCCGGACGGCATACATAGCATGGTTCCGAGAGAGAAAATGAGTGAGGAAGCCAGGAAATACCGTGATTTTTACGAAATAAAACCTTTTGCGCCAATAATCCAGAGAGAGTTTGGTTACTTTTCGCTGGAAAGATGGAAGGAAGAAGGCCATATTAATGATAATACGGATTTAAATAAGCTGTTCGGGTTTGACAAAGACGGTGTACACAGCTTGAAACAACTGGGCTGGACAACTGCAGCCTTTAATCCTTCCTTTGAAATAAAACAGATTGAAGACAGAGGCAAGCATGAGGTGGTCCAGGATGAAGCAGGAAGGCATGTCCTCTATTTTAAAGGAATGCGCAGCGGCTTTATGCCGGAATACCTTGACCACCCGGTAAAGGATAAAAAAACCTGGGAAGAAAATTGCAAGTGGAGGCTTGATCCCAATACTCCCGAAAGATACGGAGATATTGACCGACGGATGAAGGCAGCCGTAAAGGCCGCCGGAAAAGGAATGCTGATACGCCAGAACCTTATCGGGGGTTATATGTACCTGAGAAGCCTTATGGGACCTGAGGATTTAATGTACCTGCTTTATGACGATCCCGGGCTTGTACACGAGTGTATGCGGACCTGGCTTGCACTTTCGAACACGGTAATTGCCAGGCATCAGGAATATGTGACCATCGACGAATTTTTTCTGGCGGAAGATATATGCTATAACAACGGTCCCTTGATTTCTCCCGGTATGATGAGGGAATTTTTGTTCCCATACTACCAACAGCTCATTGATAATTTGAAAAACCGGCAGATTGATAAGAACAGGCATTTATATATACAGATTGATACGGATGGTTTTGTAGACCCTGTCATCCCTGTTTACATGGAAATCGGAACGGACTATATGAGTCCTTTTGAGGTTGCTTCAGGAAGTGATGTGGTGAGAACGGGCATGGAATATCCGGGACTTAGAATCCTTGGCGGAATTGATAAAAGGATACTGGCTAAGGGTAAGGATGCCATAGATAAAGAGCTGGAAAGAATCCTTCCCGTTATGAAAAAAAGGGGAGGATATATTCCCACCTGTGACCACGGTGTACCTGAGGAAGTGAGTTTTGAAAACTATATGCATTTCAGGAAAAGGCTGCTGGAATACAGTTAAGCGATTGCTTTTATAATCGTTTTGTTGAAATAAAATCATAACAATGCAAATTGTTCTTTGCTTGAATATTTAAATATTAGTATTGTCCGGCTTTAGCTGCTAAAGCCGGACAATCCAGTTAAATAACCCTTTTTGCTCCAATATAATGGCGGGTGTAATAGCTGCTGTTCAAGTCCGATACCTTAACATAACCGGCGGTTGAACTTGCGTGTATGAAGCGGTTTCCGCCAATATAGAATCCAACATGGGACGGGCCGGGCTTGTAGGTTGTAAAAAATACCAGGTCACCGGGTTTCAAATCGCTTTTGTTTACCCATGTACCTTCGTAGTATTGAGCGCTGCTTGTCCTTGGTATGGTTATCCCATTGAGCAATAATACATAATGTGTATAACCGGAGCAATCAAAGCCCTTATGCGAAGTTCCACCCCATGCATAGGGAATTCCCCAGAAATGCTTTGCCATTTTCAATACTTTATCGGCTTTTATTTGCCTTGCGGTAAGGGGTCCTACAATACCGTCTGCGGACAGGCCCTTATCCCGTTGATAAGCCTTGACGGAATTTCTGGTTATGCTTCCAAAATACCCGGTAGCCTTGTAGTAAGTGAAATATCCCAGGTCTTTCAAGTCATTTTGCAAATTTACTACTTCACTGTTTCTCATACCGTAATAAAGTGTACTGCGGCTGCTGTAGTAATCTGCAAAGGCAAAGTTTCCCGAAAGTATAAAGAACAGCATCAATACTGAGGCTATCTTTACGATTTTTTTCTTCATATTAGAAAACTCCTCTCTAAGCCTACGAGGTTAGCTGACGGGTTAGGGAAGAGAGTTTTACCCCTTCCATTGTATATGGATTCACCCCGAAAAATGGTTCCCCCGTTCCTTTAAAGGATTAGGCATATTTGTTCTGTAACTATTAACATATTATAAAGGGCAAAGGCCGCATAATCAACCTGAAATATCTGGAACATAAACAGAAACAGGTTGGATATATCAGCACTGGGTATGCCTTTAAGGTTTTATACATATAAAAGGAGCCTATGATAAAAGGATATTAAAAAAAAGCAAGAGATGTTATAATATTAAAAAGCACTTAAAAATAAAATGTGACTAGAGGTTAAATAAATCTTCTGAAAAAACAATATGAAATTGCAGCTCTTTAACGGGGATTTATTTAATATATGAAACGTCATAATTTAAGGAATGAAGGTCGTTTCATATAGAATTGAAAATAGGGGGATGAGACTGTGACTATGATGAAGGCTTTGGTTAAAAAGTACAGCAAACCGGGATTATGGCTTGAAGAGCAACCAATACCCCAAATCGGCATTAATGATGTACTGATAAAGGTAATAAAAACTTCAATATGTGGTACGGATGTTCACATTTATAACTGGGATGAGTGGTCCAGCAGTACAATACCGGTGCCGATGATAACAGGGCATGAATTTGTCGGCTGTATTGAAGCTGTCGGGGACAATGTACATGATTTTAATATCGGTGATATTGTTTCTGCAGAAGGACACGTAGTATGCGGAAGATGCAGGAATTGCCTGGCGGGAAGAAGGCATTTATGTGTTAAAACCAGCGGCATCGGCGTAAATAGGGCAGGTGCTTTTGCCGAGTATGTTGTTGTTCCTGTTACAAATGTATGGCATTGCTGTGATGATATACCCCTTGATGTTTTAAGCTGTTTTGATCCCCTGGGAAACGCAGTCCATACGGCACTGGCATTTGATGTACTGGGCGAAGATGTATTGATTACCGGTGCGGGACCAATAGGGATTATGGCTGCGGCAATAGCAAAGCATGCAGGTGCACGGTATGTTGTCATAACGGATATAAATCCGTACAGGCTTAAGCTGGCTGAGAAAATGGGGGCTACAATAACAGTCAATGCAAAAAAACAGTCTTTACATGACGTTATGGGTGAGCTTGGGATGAAGGAAGGATTTGATGTGGGGCTTGAAATGTCGGGCAGCGAAAGTGCATTTGACGATATGCTTGACGTTATGTGCCATGGCGGGAAAATAGCCTTGCTGGGCATACATAAGCCCAATACGTGTATTGATTGGAACAAGGTAGTGTTTAATGGTATCACAATCAAAGGTATATATGGAAGGGAAATGTATGAGACATGGTATAAAATGACTGCCATGATACAATCGGGTCTTGACATAACGCCCGTCATAACACACAAATTCCATTTTACCGAATATGAAAAGGGATTTGAATTTATGAGAAGCGGCAAATCAGGTAAAGTAATCCTTGACTGGGAGGAATGAAAAATGAAAAGTGCTTACAAGTATTTTCAACTGGAAAACAAAAAAATAAAAGAGGCCGGCCTGTGGAAGAGTGAAAGGATATTAACCGGGCCTCAGAACGCACGTATTGACGTAACCGTCCAAAAAAATATTATAAACATGTGTGCCAATAATTATCTGGGACTTGCAAATCATCCTGATGTGATACAGGCGGCAAAGGAAAGCTATGATAAATACGGTTACGGACTTTCTTCCGTCAGGTTCATATGCGGTACGCAGACGGTACACAAGGAGCTGGAAAAAAAGATAAGTGAATTTCTTGAAACTGAGGACACAATTTTATACTCTTCATGCTTTGATGCCAATACCGGCCTTTTTGAAACCCTTTTGACCGATGAAGACGCAATAATAAGTGACCAGCTTAACCACGCAAGTATTATTGATGGGGTAAGATTATGCAAAGCAAAGCGATTCCGGTATAAAAACAATGATATGGAGGATTTGGAAAAGCATTTAAAGGGTGCAGAAGGCTGCAGGATAAAATTAATTGCCACCGACGGCGTATTCTCCATGGATGGTGTTATAGCCAACCTGGGAAAAATATGCGGCCTGGCGGATAAATATGATGCATTGGTAATGGTTGACGACAGCCATGCCGTAGGTTTCATAGGTCCCAGAGGAAAGGGGACCCATGAATTTTGCGGTGTCAAGGGAAGAGTGGATATTATTACGGGAACCCTTGGAAAGGCACTTGGGGGAGCAAGCGGCGGGTATACCAGTGGGAGTTCGGAATTAATAAGCTTGCTCAGGCAAAGATCCAGACCCTACCTTTTTTCAAACACCCTGGCACCGTCAATAGCAGCTTCGTCATGCAAGGTCCTGGATATTATTTCAAATACTACCAAGTACAGAGACAGGCTTGAAAGAAATACACAGTATTTCAGGAACAAAATGAAAATATCGGGATTTGATATACCCGAAGGTGAGCACCCCATCATACCAATTATGCTCTATGATGCCGTAACTGCACAGGAAATGGCTTCAAGACTGCTTGAAAAGGGTATATACGTAATCGGCTTTTTCTATCCTGTGGTGCCTCAAAATAAGGCGAGAATAAGAACACAGATATCCGCTGCCCATACAGAGGGCGACCTTGATTTGACTGCAAGCGCATTTATCGAAGCCAAGAAGGAAATGGGGATATAACTTTGTTTTGGGAAGTTTGGGCACAAAAACTGTAATTATAAGCGTGTCTTAAAAATAAGCATAGTCTAAAAAGAGCTTTTAATTACAGTTTTGATTGTTTTTAAATTGTTTGGGGGTAATCTTTTTTCTTTTTTTGAACAGCTTTGAAAAGTATGCCATATCTGTAAAACCTGCAGATAATGCTCCTTCCTTTATTGATATTGTTTGTTCACTTATGAGCTTGCAGAATAATTCAATCCTCACATTTATAATATATTCCTGGGGAGAAATTCCTGCATTTTGTTTAAACAGTAAAAATAGATAACTTCTATCAATACCTATATATTCTGCAACATCGGATACTTTAATTTTCATCGGTATACTTTTATATATATAATCTACGGCTTTATAAAACAGTTTTTTACTATGTTGTTTCCCGCTTTCATTTACGTTTTTTTGTTTATTCAAGTTATAATTTTCTATTAATTTTCCAAAAAACATATATAAAAGGCCATTCAAATACTCATCTCTTCCTTCTATTGCAGACACATTTTCTATCATTTTCCTAACCAATTCTGGTATGGTATTATCCGGTAATTTATAATTAAAAACAGGATTTATAATTGATAATCCGCTCCTTTTTAAAAGTTCATCTGCCCTTGCTCCTTGGAAAGCTACCCAAACATAATGCCAGGGTTCATTGCAATCGGCCCTGTAATAAGCTGATTTGCCGGGAAAAAAAACAAATCCCTGGCATCTTGATACCTCATAAGTTTTATCTTCAATAGATACTGTTCCCTTCCCTGAAATAACATAATGGATAAGATTTTTTTGCAGTAATACCGGTCCTACCGAGTACGATAAAGGACATTTTTGCTCACCGCAGTTTAATAAATTAAGCTCAGTGCTATGGTAATTATTAAATAAATACCCAATATAATCTTGCCCCGACCATTTAGAAATATTTTTCAGCCTTATCACCTTCTTAATATCAGAATTCATCATAAGAACTCTTTTTTCCATAATACAATTTTATATTATTTTCTTATTCTGTCAATCCATATTATTGCTTTTACCATACTTTTCATATTGAATTGGAAAAACCAGCTTATTTCAACATAAAGACAAATAAAATCAACATGGATACATTGAAATAATTTTTCATAAATGGTATGATTTAATTACCGGAAACATGAACAGTACATTTATAAAAGAGTATAAAAAGGGGTTTTATTTATGAGAAGCAAAATTATTCTTAATGAAAAATTCAAAGAATCATATGTCAGCTTTGAAAACAATATCCTCATAGTTAGCACAGGTGTGATTACACGTGAATATGAATGGACGGGATTTGGATTTGTTACAAAAAAGGTTACCGATAATACAGCAAATTATGTATGGCAGGATGAGAATTCAACACGAATTTGTGATTGGGAACTTAACAATACTATCAGTAACAAAACAAAGGGCATTTTAAAATCTGTTTTTGCACAGTCAAAAACAAATGATAAATGGACTTCCGAGCATTTGGAAGTATCTGCGGCAATATACTATCCCGACTCCAAAATAATAGTAAAATTATTTATATGGCTTTATCCTGGAAGTCCGGGGATAAGGACACATTTAAAAGTAAAGCTAAGGCATGACCAACAGGAGAAAAAAGGTTTAAGCAATAAGGGGATTATCGATTATGTGCCTGCCACAGCCGTTGATTCCTTGGGTTATGCAATGGGTTACTACAATGATACACAGCATAGAAATATGCAAAGCACTTATATTTTACAGGAAGAAAAATATGCAACAGGATCAAATAATAATTGGGCAAGTATTTTTGCAGTTGAAAAGGACGGCCAGGGAATCTGTCTCGTTAAGGAATCCAATAAATGTGTAAATCAATCAGCTTATGAAACAGGTATGTTCCATTTTTCCAGGGAAGGCCTTTTTAATACGGGCTGGGGACTTACTTCCGATGACATACTGAGAAGCAATTTCAGGGAAACATGGGCAAGCTGGTGTATTGTGTACTCAGGCAATGAATTAAATCGGGAGCTTGCACTTAAAACCTTTGACAGATATAGATATCCGATAGATAAATCAAAGGATATATATATTATGGCCAACACATGGGGGAGCGGTGGTGAAGGCTTTGAATCGCAATACGCGGCAAGAGAAGAGAATGTAATAAAAGAAATCCATGTGTGTAATGAGCTCGGTATTGATGTACTTCAAATTGACAGCGGCTGGCAGCTTCCGGCAGACATAAAGGATTTTAATGCTCCTCCGGGCTGGTATCCCAATGATGAACAATATCCACAAGGATTTGGAAAAGTAAAAGCCTTGGCAAAGGAAAAAGAGTTGGTCCTGGGATTATGGGCCGCTCATACAATCTCATCTGAAGAATTAATTGATAATAGAAAACAAGGAGATTTTAAATATTTTAAAATAGATTTTGCAAATCTTAAAAATTATGAGGAAAAAGAAAGGGTAGTCGGCAATGCAAAAAAAGTCATTGAAGAGAGTAATTATTCCGTAAGAATCAACTGGGACGTTACGGAAAATGCGCCTCGTATGGGATATTTCTACGGTAGAGAATTAGGAAACATCTACCTTTCAAACAGAAAGCCGAAATATCCTTCAAACGCTGTGTATATTCCTTATTTGGTATTGCGGGATGCCTGGCAAATAGCAAAATACACAAACCTAAACAAATTCCAGGTTTCTGTTCAAAATATTGATATGGTTGATAAAAATATTAGTGATGCATACCTTTATAATTTTCAGTACTGTACGGCAATTGCTCTTACAGGGGCGCCGATATTTTTTCAAGAAAGCCATTATTTGTCTAAAGAAGCAAGAGACATAATAAAGCATTTACTTAATATATACAAGAAACATCGTGAATTCATGTACGGCAGTTATGTATTTCCAATAGGTGATATGCCCGACAACAAATCCTGGTCAGGCTTTCAGTGGTTAAGGCCTGGCTCAAACGAGGGTTATATCATGATATTTAGAGAACGTGAAAATAAAGAAAAAACAAAAGAGCTCTCTCTTTGCTTTCTAAACAACGAAAAGCTTCAAATTAAGGATTTATTAAATTCTCAAACATTTGAGGCCCCATTATCGGATGGTAAAATTAGGCTGGCTATTGATACCTGTGCAAGTGTCAGGTTTTTTAAATATCGTTGTTGTGATATATAATATCATGAGCATGTGCTGCTGAAAAATCAATATCAAAAAGTTGATTTTAAATAATTGCAGAGGAGTTATACTATATGTTGAATTTTAGGGCTTCATTCAGAATACAAAATATGGGTATAAAAGTAAAGCGAAAATTTTTCTATGGTTTGCTGCTTGGAATGCTGATTTTTTGTATAATACCTGTTTCAGTAGCAACCCTTTTGTCATCTTATTACTACTCAAGTAAAATTATCAAGGAATATGAAGAAGAAAACATAGACAATTTAAATAAGGTTATGCTCAATAATTCAAGTATCATGCAGGAGTTTAAAACACATGTCAGCTACGTAACAGACAGTGATATGTCCTTTTTTAGCAGCCATATTTTTTATGATGATATTACAAGGTACAACAAATTAATAGATAAGCTTTTATCCCATTTGTTCAACAGTAATTATATTGATTCTATATACCTGTACTCAAAAAAATTCGATTATATAGCATCTATCAGTTCAAATGGAGACGCTTTTTCAAGGGATCTTTCATCAAAAATGACGGCCAATCAAATATATGACAATGGGTGGCTGGGAGCTTTTGAAAACAAGCAGTATTTTAAGGTGATTTACAGGGATAATTATATAGAAGGCAGGGATTGTTTAAGTTATATTATTCCTGCTAAGGGAAAAGAGAAGAATGCTATTGCCGCACTTGTTATAAATATTCAATTTGAGGAAATTGTCAGAAGCACAAACCAGGTACTGAATGACCATAAGAAAAATATATATATGATGATAGATAATAATATTATACAATTGACAGAAAACTTCTATTTAAATATTGATGATTTGAACAAGCATGCCGGTACTAAAGATTTAAAGGGGCAATTTGATAAAAATGGTGAAGAAATGATTGTGAACAGGATATATGATCCATATATGGATATTGTATATATATCAGTAGTGCCCAAAAGGATTTTAACGGCAGATTTAAGAAGCATTTTAAGAGCATACTATATTATAGTGATCCTATTTGTCATACTGGTTATCTCTATTGCCTGGGTATATACTAAATTTTTATACAAACCGTTGGAACAGTTGCTGAAAATAGTGTCCAATGAAAACTCAGGTGATTATACAAACTTGCAAATAAGTGAATTTCAGCTTGTTTTAAATGAATACAAAAACTTGATTAATACTAAAAACCTTATGATGGCAAAGCTTGAAGCAAACAAGCTTATCTTTAGAGAAAGGTTTTTAAACAGTTTGCTAAAAGGTCATATAAGTCAGAATATTGAAAATAAAATTATGGAATATGATATTGATTTAAAGGGCAGGGAATATCTTGTGCTTTTAATCTATATCGAACATCAAGATGTTATATCTGCAGAAGACTGGGATAAATGGCAAAAAATAAAGGAATTAATCCAAAATGCTGTTGACACCCAATTTGAACAGAAAAATATAAAGGGTGCTTTATGCAGTTTGGAAAACGGTGGAACTGCTATTATTATATCACAAAACAAAAAAATAGCAGATGAGTTTATACAATCATTTGTGGAGAGCTTAATACAGTATGTCGGTACAAATATTGATAAAGAAGCACATATCGGTATAAGCAGAATCTTAGATGGCTTAAATAATATACCGGACGGCTATAAACAGGCACAACAGGCTTTACGGTTAGGGATACTGAACAAAAAGTCAAGGATACATTATTATACCGATTTACCGGATCAGCACAATAGAAGGATTGAATATAGGAAAATCTTAAATGAGTTCATTGTTATCCTGAAAGATTATAATGAAAAAAATCTGGACCGCTTCATTGAAAACATAATGGACAAGGTACAAAAAGAATTTGACAATGCTCTGCAGGTTCAGGCCTATTATATAAAGATTGTTGTTAATATTATTGATTATATTGAGAATATGCTCAATATTGATTATCAATGTACTTTGGCCGAATTTTGCAAAAATTTGATTAAATGCCGGATCAACAGTGAAATAAGGAATGTTTTAAATAATGTTCTTAATGATGTTGTGCAAAAATGGATACAGGCTAAGGATAATATCAGTATTGTTGATGAGAATGTAAATAATACTGTGGAATACATTCATCAGTACTATACTGAAAGCAGTATGGGACTGGAATTTGTTGCAGGTCATGTCGGATTGAATCCTTCCTACTTAAGCAGGATATTTAAAAGGGTAACAGGTATGCCCTTCCAGAAATATCTTGCGAAAATAAGAGTGGAAAAAGCTTGTGAATTATTGGTTGAATCAGACATGCAAATATATAATATCAGCAGTAATGTAGGTTTTGGTTCACCTCTAAGCTTTAATCGTACGTTCAAAAAAATAGAAGGCTGCTCTCCAAAAGAGTATAGGGAAAATCATCAAAAATCGTAAAAAAGTAATATAACGAAAGTATGGGTAAAATTTTGAAAACCCTGTAAGTAAAAATTTGAACGGTAATGTCATTACCTGAATATTTACTCTGATAAAAAACCCTGTCATACTAATACTACATCGAAAAAAGCCTTGAAAAACCTAGCTGTAAAACAATCAACAGGCTTTTGGCTGTTGTTTTATAATATTTTAGTACCATATCATTTTTAAGTAAGAAAAGAGGAGATTTATTTGATAATAGGCCAAAAGCACAGGGTGAAAAAAACCTCCAATTATCTTTATTCGCAGCAGAATATTTTATATTTGTTTATTCTTCCCGGACTGGTCATTTTAATACTTTTTCATTATTTGCCTATTTATGGGGTTACTATTGCATTCAAAAATTTTAATCCCATATTTGGTATCATGGGAAGTGAATGGGTGGGATTAAAATACTTCCAAAGGCTTTGGAGTTCCATGTTTTTCTGGAGAGTATTTAAAAATACACTGGTTATCAATCTTATGCAGTTAATTTGTGGATTTCCGGCTCCAATAATCCTGGCACTATCCTTAAATGAAATAAGAAAGACCATTTTTAAGAGGACGGTTCAGACTATTACCTATTTACCCCATTTTTTATCATGGGTTATTGTCGGTGGATTTGTTGTTAATATTTTGTCTCCCAGCCAGGGGTTAATAACAATTATATCAAGGTTGTTCACCGGTGAAAAATCAGATTTGTTTTTATTAATTGAACCTGATGCATTTCCCTGGATACTGGTTTTCTCATCAATATGGCAATCTGTTGGCTGGGGTTCTATTATATACATTGCAGCAATAAGCGGTATAAATCCACAGATATATGAAGCTTCTATTATTGACGGGGCAAACCGGTGGCACCAGATGTGGTATGTCACCCTGCCTTCAATTATGCCCACCATTTTTGTTTTGTTAATTCTTAGAATAGGCGGTATCATGGGATCTAATTTTGAGCAAATTTATGTGCTGTTAAATTCTAACGTATATTCAACTGGCGATGTAATCAGCACATATGTATTTCGAGAGGGTTTGGGAAAAGGTAACTACAGCTATACTTCTGCAATCGGTCTTTTCCAATCGGTTATTGGGTTTGTACTTATGATGATTGCAAATAGAACAAGTAAAAGGTTTGGAAGAAGTTTATGGTGAGGGATGGTAAAAATGAATAAGAAAACAGGTTTATTTAATATAATTAACGGCGGAGTTTTGATTATAATATGCATATCAATGCTTTATCCGTTTTGGAACTCTTTAGTTAAATCATTCAGCAGCAACTCTGAAATCATGAGAGGGAATGTATTCCTATGGCCAAAGGGAATTACATTAAGCGGGTATTTTGAACTTTTTAATGATGCATTATTCTTTACATCCTTAAAGAATTCTTTATATATTGTGTTATCAGGTACATTTATCCGCTTAGCGCTGTCTTTAATGTCAGGCTATGCATTTTCAAAGGATCAGCTCAAACATAGAAAAATTTTGTTTTTGTTGTTTATTTTGACTATGTTTTTTAATGGAGGAATAGTACCAACCTTTATAACAGTTGATAAGCTGGGCCTGTATGATACGCTTTGGGCCTTGATACTGATGGGTTCCATGCCTGTTTACCATATGATTCTGGCTATGAGTTTTTTTAGACAGCTTCCGAATGAGATAGAAGAATCGGCATTTGTAGATGGAGCAAGCTTTATACAGATATTTTTAAAAATTATACTTCCTATCTCAAAACCTTTGATTGCAACATTAATTATTTTTAATGCGGTTGCCCTGTATAACCTTTTTATGCAAGCAGTAATATATACTCAATCACCAAAGAATTTTGTCATGCAGACCTATGTAAGACTCAAGGTTTTTGCTGCGGAAGCAGCTGCGGGTTCCGGAAGTTTGGAAACCTTAATGATGCTTGATAAAGAGGACTCCGGAACTGAAACTTTGAAGATGGCAGTACTGACACTGTCAAGTATCCCGATCATTGTTGTATACCCATTTTTCCAGAAATTTTTTATAAAAGGTGTTACATTGGGGGCTGTTAAATCTTAATATGAACACCGCAAAATAGTTATATTTTCGGATATCATATACAATAAAAAAAGGAGGCTTTTGTAATGAAAAGAAAAAGGTGTATTTTATTATGGTGTTTAGTGTTGTTCACCTTTGTATTGTCAATGACAGGCTGCAAAAAAGAAAATAATGCCGGACAAACCAAAAATACCAGGGAAACAACAAACAAATCGGAGGGAGCTGAAAAAAGTGATGAAATTAAGAAAATTTCTGTTTTGAACTCCACCAGCTGGCCTATTCCCGGAGATGTTGACGTAAATGATAACAAATGGGCTAATATTTACAAGGAAGCATTACCTGATATTGAAATAGAGTGGATCATTGTACCCGCTTCAGCCTTGAGGGAAAAGAAAAATATCCTGATGGCAACGGGCGATATGCCGGATATGCTTCCCTGTGATGATACAGATCTGGTAAAGTGGGTTGAACAAGGGCTTATACATGAATTAGACGATCTTATTAAAGACTATTTTCCTAACCAGGATAAGTATTTGACGGAAAATGAACTCAAATACGCGTTTTATAAGGGGAAACAGTACAGGTTGTTAACTCCGAAATTTGCACTGGAAAACCCCACTGCATTGCAGGTTAGAAAAGATTGGCTGGATAAAATGGGGCTCAGCGTGCCACAAACACTTGATGATGCCTTTGACATTATGAAAAAATTTACCTTTGAGGACCCTGACGGAAATGGAAAGGATGATACTTTCGGATATACAAGTACGAAAAATCTTGGTCTGATGGGATGGGTTTTCAGCGCTTATGATGTGAACGAAAACTTTTGGTCGGAAGCAGATGGTGAAATACTTCCTGATATAATAAGGCCGGAAATGAAGGATGCACTTGCTTTCATCAAAAAACTTTATGATTCGGGAGTGTATGATAAGGATTCACTTGCACAAGCTGCTACACAGGTCGAGGAAAAGGTTACCTCAGGGAATATAGGGTTTACTGAATTTTACTCCTGGGGAGTTGCGGTAAGAATGAATCCGGCACTAAAAGAAAATGATATGGAACTTGTTCCTGTAGAACCTTTAAAAGGGCCGGCAGGAAAAAGGATGTATCCTTCAGGACCTAATATCTGGGGCAGGTATGCTGTTACAATAACATGTAAACATCCTGAGGCGCCCCTTAGAATTATAAATTGGCTGCTGGATACGGACAGCAGTCTTGAGTACAAAAACATTAATGGCGATAAGATAAACTGCGGAGAAATAGGTGTGGATTGCAGATTGGATGAAGATGGAAATTATCTGGTGGAGGATGCTCAGGGTACAGAGGGAAAATATAATAGATATAGACTTAGTTACAGATTACTTGGAGGATATTCTCATATTATTCAGAGGTCCCCTACAGCCAAAAACTTTGAGGCAATAAAAGCAGTGTTACCTTATGTTCACTATACCGACAAAACAAATACGGGTAGTATTGAGGGTGAGACATGGGGAGAATTAAAAACATATTATGACGAAATTAAAATGAGAATCGTTACCGGTGATGTGCCAATTGATGAATTTGACAAATGGATTGATTATTTTTACAAAAATGGGGGTCAAGAGATCATCGATGAGGCTAATGAGTTAAATAAATAATTGAGAATACAATCATTATGTTGACGCTTTACCTGCTTGTAAAAACAGATAAGGCGTCAATATCTATAATAGGACGGAGGGACACCTTCAATATTTTTAAAGGTGCGGCTGAATGAATTAATACTTGAAAAACCAAACATGTCGGAAATGTGAGTAAGGCTTTGATGGCTGTACTGGATCATCTCCTTGGTTTTTTCTATGCGCATCATTCGGTGAAAACGTATTGGTGTAATATTGAAAACTTTCGAGAAGCTCCGGTTTAAATGGTATTTGTTTATATTGAAAACTTTTGCAAGCTCGTCCAGGGATACTTCCCGCTTTGTATGATTCTTCAAATACTGTTTGATTTGTTCCATTAATTCGTATTGAATGGAAACCATATGGTTATTGTTTCTATAAGCATTTTCACGAAGCAGGTAAGTCCATAAATCTAAAAAAAGGCTTTTTAATCTTAGCTCATAGTAGGGCTTTCTGTTGTTGTATTCACGGATAAGCTCAAAGAGCAAACTCTCAAAATAATTGATGTTGGAAACGTAAAGCTTATTTGGCAGGTCAAAAACAGTCCCTGAGGTAATGTCCTTTCGAATTTGAAGCTGTTCCTCCTTTGACATTTCTTCAAGAGGACGAAAAGAGACTTTTACCGAGGTGCTGTCCTCAGTCTGGAACAAATCAAAATGAATATGGGGCTGATGTAATTTGAAATTGTCTATCAGTTTTATACTGTGCCGCTGGCCGGGTTTTAAAAGATAGATATCCCCGGCCCGGCCAATGTAGTCATTTTTTTCTATGCTGATTAATGCTTTGCCTTCTTTTACAAATAAGAGCTCATAATCGAATATCACCCTCTCCCGTAAAATCCAGGGAGGATTAATGGTATTATCCATGGCCAAGCGGATATAAGGGGACAATAAACAAGCATTAGGCATGACGCACCTCCAGATAATAGCTTTGTGTTATTATATCCCATATTATTGCAAAAATCAATAAATGCCAAGCCTGAGATCCCCAATTTTTTACAAAGGTATGATTTTTGCTTTCGCTGCGGAGTAAAGCGACTTAAGTCTTTCCGGTTTTTATTTGCTGCTTCATACTAAAACAAACAGTCAAGTCCCCTATATTATGCCCTTCCAGGTATGAAATTGCCGCACTTCGCCCGCAAGGACGCGGGTATTTCTGTTGAATTTTTTGGGGAAACAAAAATGCTTATGGCTTGACAACGGCGTAACTTTAAACTATAATGTGTCTATCACATAGATAGGTTTATCAATACTTGCAAAGGATGATCCGTATTAGCATCCGTATAATGTTTAATTGTCCGTATGAAAATACAGTTTAAATCCTGGTTGTATGGATTGAAAACAAATCGGTATATTACATTGCTTACTTTAAATGATATACCGTTTTTTATTTGGGAGGGGGTAGCTATAACAAAAGGTCAATTAGAAGCAGAAATCAGCAAAGCACTGACACAATGGGAGAAGGATTTTTTAGGTCGGGGCTCTGTTATGGTGAAGACCGACATTCTCAGGGACATGGTGATTATTGTTCTCAAGGGAGTCTTAACACCTGCTGAATACAAGCTTTGTGAAACAACAGAAGGACTATTGTCAATCAAAAAGATTCGTGCCGATTTAGTAGAAGCAGGCCTTGACAAGTTAGATGAAATTATCAGGGAACAAACCGGTGAAGAAGTTATAACATTTCACACGGATATCAGTACAAAAACCGGTGAACGGATTATGATTTTTAAATTGACTTGTGATTTGGAGAGAAAACTAATGTCTTAATAAAATAATACGGGGAGATCTGCAAAAGCCCATTTTTGTTTGACAGGAAGGGTTAGTTGAAGATAAACCAGCTATTTTCGAATGTAGGGATTTTATTCCACTATAAATGGGGTTATTGTACCTTACTTGAAAAAGTTGGTTTTTTTATTGGATATTAAAAGCTGTGAATTGGAAAAGAGTACATATTCCCTCCCTGGAAGTGTAATCTGCTGGGAAAAAAACAAAATTACCATAACATCATTTGATATTAACAAAGTTATAGTTTTAATTTAAATTGCGTATGAAAGGTGGAGGTCAAACTGAACATGTTAAATTACAAAGTAGTTGCAGGACCGGAAGGATATCTTCCTCCCGCCGCAGCTTCACGAGGAGTTGTTCTCCCTGAAAAAGGGAAGGCTTTAGTAGAAGGTTATGCCGTACCTGAAGAAGAAGCTATGCTGACAGTGGTCAAAAAGCTGTTAAATGCCGAAAATCCTGTATTTTTTCCGGGACCGCTGCTGCTTTGGGATTGGAAAGAGGGTATAAGGGAAAAGGCTAAAGAGGTCAAAGAGCTTACGGAGGTTTTAGGAGCCAGAATTATTCCAATGCCGGATTATCGCCCTAAATATCCTATGATTAATCCTGAAATAGAAATTAATCCCAATCATCCTAATCTTACAATTTGGCACAACAATATTGATGTATGTGTTTTTATAGGTGTACACTGCCATTATGCAAATGTTGCATTAAAAATAATAAGAGGGGGTACAAGCTGCTATACAATAGCGCTTTGTGCCGAGATGGGACATGAAGATGCCATGATTTCTTTAAGAGAGGTAGGCCTTGGAAAAATTAAAGCGCTTAAAGAAATTGCTATCAAGGTAAAAAAGGAGGGACAAGAATGAGTAATCAGCAAGTGTTGAATCCGGATGCTCTTTTTTGCAATACGGAAAAACAGGATATGTTCATTACCGGAAGTGAGGCTGTTAAGGAGGCAATCAAAAGATCCAATGTGGATATGGCGATTTCCTATCCTATTACGCCCCAATCTGAAAGCATGCATCTTGTTGGGGACCTTTATGCACAAGGGTATCTAAAAGATTATTTACGCGGTGAGAATGAACTGGCGGTAATGTCCGAAGTAGCCGGAGCGTCTATGGGCGGGGTAAGGGTATTTACAGCTACCGGGGGACCGGGTACTCTGAGGGCTTTTGAAATGTTTTCAACCTGGTCCGGTGCCAGGCTTCCAATTGTCTGTGCTTTTATGACGAGAGGGCTGAATTCACCGCTTACGATACAGCCTGATAATATAGAAATGGCACATATACTGGATACGGGGATGATTATACTGCACGCTGAAAATGCCCAGGACCTTTATGATATGCTTTTAAAAGCATTTATTGTTGCTGAAAAGCCTGACGTTCACATACCTGTGGGAGTATTTGCGGATGGATTTTTTGTTACCCATACAAGAGACAGGGTGAGAATTGACCCCGAAAGTGTCAAGCTTCCTCCATACGACCCATATAGTGCTCCTGTTCCTGTCATAGATATGGAAAATGTTCCTGTAAGGCTGATGCGTGATCCCTTTGTTATGAAGAGTAATTTTATAAGTTATGCTGCCCACGCTTCCTGGCAGCAGGAAATTATGGCGGCTGCCATGCGTTCAAGAAAGTATTTGGACAAATATCTTGAAGGGCTTATGGATATTCACAATGAGAAGGCAAAAGTTATGGTTGTAGCTTCGGGAACTGCTGTGTCCCAAAGCCGTGAAGCAGTTGAGCGTGCCAAAAATGAAGGTATGGATGTGGGGCTGATAAAGATTAAATGTCTGCGCCCGTTTCCGGTTGAAAAAATAAAGGCTGCGCTGGAAAATGTAAAAACAGTTATAATACCTGAATTTAACAGAGTAGGCTGGCTGTACCGGGAAATAAAGTCTGTACTGCAAAAAGATATGGAAGTTATAGGGGCTCCGAGGGTATTTGGCGGTATGACAATGCCTGCCGAGCTAATACTGGATGAGATTAGGAGGTGTCAAAATGGTTAAAAGAATATTTAAAATGTGTCCTGAGTTTGAAGATGTCATGCCTGAAGAATACAAGCAGTTGGTCGAAGACGGCCCTTATGGAAGAGAAAAAGGGGTAACTGACCTTGGCAGCTTCAAGGAATTAATTGAGGAGCATCCTTTATGTGCAGGTTGTGGGCTCGCCCTTTCACTAAGGCTTATAATTGCTTCCATCCCTGTTCCAGAAGATACTATTATTGTAGGTTCAACAGGGTGCAGCTCACTGTTGTTTCCACAGGTAGCCATTCAAAATATACATTCTATCTTTGGAAATCAAAATGCGGTTGCCACAGGTTTAAAAAGAGCAATGAAGCTGAGATTTCCGGATAAAACCAAGGATGTGGTAGTGATTGCGGGAGATGGTGCAACTGCCGATATTGGTCTTGGCATGGTAATGCAATCCTGGTTCAGAAGGGAGCATATCACTACGATCATGCTTGATAACGAAGCCTATGCAAATACCGGAGGACAGGAAAGTGGAATGTCTTATGAGAAAAAGGTTTTAAATATGGCCCCAACGGGCAAAAAATTCCCGAAAATCTGCCTGCCGGAGGTTGCACGTGAAGCAGGCTGTGATTACGTAGCTACCGTTTCACCCGGTAAACCAAAGCGCGTTCAAAATGCTGTAAGACAGGCAGTGCTGACTGCAAGAGAAGTTGGCCCTTCTTATATTCAAATTTACAGTCCCTGCCCGACGAATTATAAATTTAAGTCCAACCAAACTAATGCCGTTGCCAAAGAGCGGGAAAAAGAAGGCACTTACCGGATGGTTGAGTATGTATCGGACAAAGCCCGTGATTATTTTAAGCAGTTTAAGGGGGAAGAAAAACATGCGAAATGTAACTAATATTCGAATGTCAGGCCTTGGCGGACAGGGAGTTGTTACAGCGGCACATATACTTGGGTCTGCTGCAACCACCCAGGGTTTTGAGAGTACGGTAAATCCCTTTTTTGGGGCTGAAAAACGTCTGGCACCTGCAGAAAGTTATGTAAGGATTTCTGATAAATGTATTTACGAGCGTGGAGAAATCCTTTCGCCAAATATTATTATGATTTTTCACCCTCATGTCATTACAATGGGAAAATGTTATACCATGCCGTTTTTTGACGGACTGCAGGAAAAAGGCATTATTCTCATTAACATGGATGAAATGATCGAGTTCAAGCAAGGTGAGAAAGAACAGCTGCAGCAGTTGGAAGCAGAAGTATATTGTGTGTCCGCTACGGAAATAGCATCAAAGGTTGGAGGTACTGAGCTTTCAACCAATATGGCCATGCTTGGCGGCCTGCTGGGCATAACCGGGCTGGTAGATGACCAAAACTTTGAAAAGGCGCTGATTGAAAGATTCAGCGGGGGAAAGTTCGTAGCATCTGCAACTACTGCAGCACTTGATGATGCGGTAAAAGGGAAGTATAACCGTACGGCACAGCTTATAGAAAAAAATATGGAAGTCGTAAAGGCTGCCTTTAAATCTGTAAGGAAATATAAATTAAGTTAAGGAGAGGTTTTTATGTATGTCGCCGCAAAAGTTGATGTTGAAAAATGTACCGGCTGCAAATTATGTATATTTTGCTGTCCGGACCCGAATGTGCTTGCGCTTAATGAAAATAAAAAGATAGTAGTGAACGAAAGCCGCTGTAAGGGATGTGGCCTGTGCGCTGAAATCTGTCCTAAAAAAACCATTACGGTTAAAGAAATTTAGCTTAAACTCTAAAAGTTATAGATAGAAAGTAATAATAGGGCAGATTGGCAGGCAAATGCAAACCTGAATATTTCAGCCGAATACGGGTCGGCACCAAAGGTTATTTCAATATTGGTATAATGGTACCGGCCCCATGTATATTTATTTTATTATTAATGTAAAACATTTGCATTAAAAGAAAATTATAAAAGGAGGATAAAAATGGATAAAAGAATGATACCGACTACGATGATGACTCAGCATCCTGATTCAGCCACAAAATACATATCTATTCAAGAGGAACCTGAGGAAGCAATTTGTGCTCTCACACCTGCTCCGGAAGGACTGGGCCTGGAAGAGATCATGATTGATTTTGAAGGTAAGCTGACCCCTTATCATCAAACTTCACAGGTAGTCTTAGGATTGTTGCAAAAAGGAATAACGCCGGGAAAAGATGTTTTTATAACTCCTAGGACAGCTAATGCGAGTAAAGAGACGGCCTTCAGGCAAATTATGGTTTTCTTGTCAATAATGGAGTCAAATGTTAGTGCAATAGAATTATCCGATACTCAAGCAGTAATAGAAGTTATTTTACCAATGGTCAGTTCTGCCCAAGAATTGATTGAAGTAAAAAAAAGAATAGATTCGGTAGTTAGGCTAACTCACCAGGAGTTTAAATTAAAAGACAGATTTGACTTATTAAAAATTATTCCACTTATTGAAGAAGTACCGGAATTATTGAATATAGATAATATCATAAGTGAATTCGTAACAGAGCTGAGGGATAATAACTACGGAATGGAATATCTTAGGTTTATGCTTGGAAGGTCTGACCCGGCACTTTCATATGGAAATGTTTCAGCGGTTTTGGCAAACCGTATAGCCCTTTCTAAAGCTTATAGGACAGGGCGGAATCTGGATATGGATGTATACCCCATTTTTGGCGGCGGTGCTTTGCCTTTTAGAGGCCATATAACATTAGAAAATATACACAATATCCTTAAAAATTATCCGGGTGTGAAGACATTTACCATTCAATCGGGAATAAGGTATGATCAATCCAGGGAAAAAGTGCAAAAATTGACGGAAATCCTTAAGGAAGAGATTCCTAAAAGCGAACCCCATTTATATTCAGATGACGAGCTTGAACAATTATATAATTTTGTTGGCGTTTTCACCAGCACATACCTGGAGGTTTTTTTGAAAATAATACCAAATATTGCCAGGCTATCTGACTATATGCCAAGACAAAGGGATAGATTGGCCCGCAAAAGCGGAGTGGGATATGCAAGAGATATAGCGAAACCCAAAGAGGTAGCCAGATTTGTAAAAGATGCCAAAATACGTGAAGATTTATATAGGTTTAATACTGATATGAAGGTAGCTCTGCCCAGGGCAATATCATATACCGCTTCACTTTATTCTATCGGTTTGCCTCCGGTTTTTCTAGGTACCGGCAGAGGGCTTAAGAGAATCAAAAAAATGTGGGGGCAAAAGGGGTTAGATGAATTTTTGAAAGAATATCCCTCTATAAAAGCCGACCTGGAATTTGATAGTAAATTTATTAATTTTAATAATATAAGAAGATTTTTCGATGATGATGTTGTCGATGATATTGAGGAAGACATCCAGTATTGCTGTGAGATGTTCAACTTGAATCTTCCGGATGAAAGCAGCATACAGTCAGATATTTACCATGTTCTGATGGATTCCACATTAGGCGTATTATTTCATTTGGAAAGAGCTGTTGATATGTCCCGCCCTCATGAAATAGAGCTGCTGCAAAACTGGCTTAAAGAAATGGGAAATATCAGGGGCAGCCTTGGGTAATGAAAAAGGCAATATAAAATTTCAAATAAAACATTAAAGCATTTTTGTGCTGCCGTATGAGAGCATACTAAGTTTAGTAGTATGAATAATAAGGATATACAACATTTAGTATGCTTCTTGCTTGAAACTGGTTAAGGCACAAAGTGCTTATTTTTTTAAATGCATTCCCAATGATAACTGTCTCATTATACTCATAAATTTTCTCAATATTAAAAATGGGGAATACTCAAATTTTTTTAATTGGTTTACAAGGCTAAGGTATGGTGATATAATATACGTGTACGCACACGCAGCGTATTAAAATTTATTGTGAGGTGTTTGACATTGGATAATTTTGTTTATTCAGGTTCTAAAACCAGGGAAATTTCTTTTCCTCTCGGAGGTATAGGCACCGGCTGCTTGGCACTTTCGGGTAATGGAAGGCTTATTGATTGGGAAATTTTCAACAAGCCCAGCAAAGGTTCACACAACGGATTCAGCCATTTTTCAATTAAGGCAGAGCATAATGGAAACGTGCTCGACGCCAGGGTTATGAATGGGGACCTGCACCCTCCATATTCAGGTGATATGGGAAGCCCGCATTTTCAAAGTTTTGGCTTTGGCCCAAAAAGGTCTACTATGGCAGGTATCCCGCATTTTAAAGATGTTGAATTTGAAGGGAAATACCCTTTTGCAAAACTCAGATTCATTGATGAGGATTTTCCAGGCAGGGTCGAAATGACTGCATTTAATCCTTTGATTCCATTAAATGACAAGGATTCAAGCATACCGGGAGCTTTTTTTGAAATAGAGGTAGAAAATATACTCGATAAAGCCGTTACATATACGGTTGCCCTGTCTGCCAGCAATCCCGGCGCCCAAGGTACATGTATAAACAGCTTTTCAAAATACGAAACTGTTAAATCCATAAGCCTGTCTTCAAGCAAGTTTGATAAAAGTGATACGGAATATGGAGACTTGTGTATTGCAACGGATGCCCAGGACACAAGCTACCAGGAATACTGGTACAGGGGAAGGTGGTTTGACAGTCTTGGTGTTTATTGGAGGGATTTTACATCTTCAGGCAAATTTAAAAACAGGACTTATACGAGGGAGCAGAATAAAAACAACAATTACCCGGGCGGTACGGATACAGGCACCATAGCCGCCAGTGTATCACTGGGGGCCGGGGAGAAAAAAAAGGTAAGGTTTATAATCACCTGGAGCTATCCTAACTGCACCAACTACTGGAGGCCCGAAAAATGTGACTGCAAGGATGGGGAGTGCGATTCCTCAGGCAGTAAAACCTGGAAGAACTATTATGCCACCGTATTTGAAAATTCTGCTGCCGCTGCGTTATACAGTCTTGAGAACTGGGATAGGCTTTATAATGATACGCTTAAATTTAAAAATGCACTCTTTTCGTCTACTATACCCGCAGAAGCCATGGACGCAGTGTCGGCCAACATATCAATATTGAAAACTCCAACGTGCTTGAGGCTTGAAGACGGTTCATTTTACGGGTTTGAGGGTTGCCAATGCGATTCGGGCTGCTGTGAAGGCTCCTGTACCCACGTATGGAACTATGCCTATGCTCTTCCGTTCCTTTTTCCCAGGCTTGAGCGCTCCATGAGAGACCTGGACTACAGGTACAACATGAGAGAGGACGGGGGTATGGCTTTTAGAATTCAATTGCCCCTGGGAAGGGAGCGGTCGGCCAATCGTCCTTGTGCCGACGGTCAGTTCGGCGGTGTAATAAAGATGTACCGGGAGTGGAAAATATCAGGTGATACCCAATGGTTAAAATCCAACTGGGAAGGAATAAAAAAGAACATAGAATTTGCCTGGGCGCAAACCAATGAAGACGGATGGGATTCAGACAAGGACGGAGTATTGGAAGGAAGGCAGCATCATACACTTGATATGGAATTGTTTGGTGCCAACTCGTGGCTTACCGGTTTTTATCTTGGGGCCTTAAAAGCAGGAGCTGAAATGGCTGAATATCTTGGAGAAACAGACAAAGCTAATGAGTATATGGAATTGTTTTTAAAGGGCAAAGAGTGGGTGGATGAAAACCTGTTTAACGGTGAGTATTATCATCAGATGGTTGACCTTAAGGATAAGGCGCTGCTTGAGAAATATGATAACAATGAAGGCGATGCCTCAAAAGCTTATTGGAATGACGAAGCAAAGGAGATGAAGTACCAGGTAGGTGAAGGCAGCGGAATTGACCAGGTGCTGGCACAATGGCATGCAAACCTGTGCGGTCTCGGGGAGATTTTTAACAGGGAGCAGGTTAAGAAAGCACTTAAATCCATATACAAATACAACTTCAAGAAGAGTATGAGAAACTTCTACAATCCTTGCAGGCTGTACGCATTGAACGGTGAAGCCGGTGCTGTCATCTGTGACTGGCCGGAAGGAAAATATAAGCCTGTTGTACCGGTTACTTATGCTGAGGAGACCATGAATGGATTCGAGTACCAGGCTGCAATCCATATGATCCAGGAAGGGCTTTTGGAAGAGGGCATGGAAATGGTTAAAGCTTTAAGAGAAAGATATGACGGTGAAAAGCGCAACCCCTGGAATGAGTTTGAATGCGGGAGCAACTATGCCCGTTCCATGGCGAGCTATGCACTGCTTAATGCGTTTAGCGGCTTTGAGTTTGACATGGTAAATGGAACACTAGGCTTTAATCCTGCAGATGCAAAATCGGATAAATTTAAATGCTTCTGGTCCCTGGATTCAGGATGGGGAGTTTTTGAAAGTGAACCCGGTTCTGTAAAAATCAAGGTAATATACGGGAAAATCACCTTAAACAAAATCAAGGTACCCTTCATAGATGAATCAAAAATTGAATCGGTTGTCATATGCGGTATGGAAAAGGGATATAAATACCATGACGGGATTGTAGAATTAGAAGATGCTTCAGAAATCCAGGAAGAAAACTCTATTGAAATCAAATTAAAAAAATAGTGACTATCCCTTCTGCAAATGATAAAATATAGCTATACATATGAAGAAAGGATGAGTTGTAATAGCAGTAACAGGAAATGATATAGCAAAAATATGCGGCGTATCCCAGGGGACTGTTGACCGGGCGCTTAACAACCGCCCGGGCATAAGCCCGATAACAAAGAAAAAGGTTTTGGAAACGGCTGAGAAGCTGGGATACCGCCCCCATCTCCTTGCAAGAAGCCTTGCAAAAGGAACTACAATGACAATAGGCCTGGTTATATTTGGTCTTTACAACCGGTTCTTTGCACAGCTTGCCAATGCTATTGAGATGAGTGCAAGGGAGCAGGGATATTTTGTATATCTTACCCTTACGGACAGGGATAAAAAGGTGGAAAAGTCATGTATAGAGCATCTTGCGGGCAGACAGGTCGACGGGCTGATAATCTGCTCGGTTCACAGTGGTAAGGAGTACTATGAATACCTGGAAGGATTGAAAATACCAATTATAACTATTGGCAACAGGATTTTCGACAGGCTGTCTTTCGTGGGTATAGATGATTATATGGCTATGAAGGAAGCAGCTAACCATATTATAAATAAAAAATACGGAAGGATTATTTACTTTAGCCCACCCCTGTCAAATCGCGGGAAAGTGAATCTTCATGCCCAGGAAGAAAGGTTCAGGGGATATTGTGATGCGTTGAAGGAAGCCGGCAGGAAAATAGAATCACTGGTTATTGAAGAAGACAGTGGAATTGCAAGGATTTGTTCTTACGGGCTGAATACGAATGAAAGGACGGCAGTTTTGTGTTCAAGTGATGTCTACGCCCTTGAAATATTGAATCATTTCGAAAAATATGGTATTAGTGTTCCTAAGGGAATGGGTTTAATGGGCTTTGACAATATTGACATGCTGAAATATGTAAAACCTTCTCTGGCAACAGTTAGCTATCCTCTTTTGGAATTGGGGACTAAAGCGGTAGAGCTTTTGCTGGCAGAAATCCGGGGAGCTTCTTTTCCTCAAGACATAAAGCTTGCTCATACCATTATAAAAGGAAAATCTTTATAAACTTTATATGGCTGGTTTTGTTAATCACTATTTGATATTACAAATTAAATAGTGTATTATTTTGTATATTGTTATATATTTGGTGATGGAAAAATGATTTATAATAAACGGATAGGTTTTTTCGGAGGAACTTTTGACCCGGTGCATTACGGACATCTCATAATTGCCGAGCAGGTCAGAGAGCTGGAAGGTTTGGACAGGATTGTGTTCATACCTTCAGGTTTACCTCCCCATAAAAAAGCTAGTGAGGTTTCAAAAGCAAAAGACAGGTACAGAATGCTTGAGATTGCAACTGAGTATAATCCGTCTTTTGATGTAAATCCGGTTGAGATACAAAGAGCCGGTAAAACATATACAATTGATACTGTGATTGCATTGATGGAAAAATATAATATGAAGCCTTGTTTATTAATTGGAGCAGATGTTGTATTTGACCTGGAGACATGGAAGGACTTTAAAAGAGTCTTTGAGCTTTGTGATATAGTTGCCGTATCAAGGGGCGGATATGACACAAATAAACTTAAAGAACATATAAAATACCTTTTGGAAAGGTATGGCGCATCTTTGAATCACGTTGCGGTGCCATTGATTGATATTTCGTCCACCGGAATAAAAAAAAGAATATGCAATGGCCAATCAGCAAGATATATGCTGCCGGATAAGGTATTATGCCATATTGAGAAAAATGGGTTATATAAGAAAGCAACTTGCTAAAGTGAGAGTTTTTTTATGAATATTGACAGGATAAAAGAAATTCTGGCTCAAAATCTAAGCAAAAAGAGATACCGTCATTCCATAAATGTAATGGCGGAATCGGAAAAGCTTGCCAAAGCTTATGGTTGTGATATTAACAGAGCTTTAACTGCCGGTCTTTTGCACGATTGTGCAAAAGGACTTGATAATGAGACCATGCTTTCTTATTGCATGCGTTTTAATATTCATGTCGATAAAATATGCAGAGTGCAGCCGGACCTTTTGCATGGAGCAGTAGGAGCCCGGCTGGCTAAGGCTTGTTATGAAGTTAACGACGCTTGCATTCTTGAAGCTATTCGCAGCCATACCATGGGGGAAGCTGATATGGATATTCTCCAAAAAATTATATTTCTTGCGGATTATATTGAAAAAGACAGAAGCTTTGAAGGGGTAGAGGCTATAAGAAAAGAGGCATATAAAGATTTGAACGAGGCTTTGATTCTTGCAGTTGATTCAACCATAAGGCGTGTTCTTGGTAAGAAGCATTTGCTTCATCCAAATACCGTTAAGATGCGCAATTCCATTATAGAATCCCAAATAATAAGAGGTTGAGCAATTTGCGTTGTTATGATTTTCTTAATGGAGCATACTAAATTTAGTAGTATGAATAATAAGCATATACAACATTTAGTATGATCCTTGATTGAAA
>JANQLN010000075.1 GCA_028280575.1 Clostridia bacterium | reverse complement strand
CCCTAGGAGTCCACTCGAAAAGTCCTGCACGCAACTTTTCGTCCCTTTATTCCGCTCAAATTCTCGCAAGAAAAGCGTTAAATATCCAAATATTCGCCGTTTTCTTGCAAAAATTGAGCGAAAAAATGAACTGAAAATCTGCATACACGACTTTCCGAGTGGACTCCTAGGCTGTTTTCATATTAATTGTAATTTTTACGGCTAAATTTGTCAATGAAAAAAAGTTTAGCAATTTGCATCACTTAATCCGGACGGCAAAAGGATGCCATATGCAGAGTACTAGTTGCATATGGGACTTTAGTCCTATTTTGAATCATATTTTTTTATAATTCTATATTAAAATATTCCCTTGCGTTATTATAACAAATGTCCCTGACCATATTTCCTGCAAGCTCCATATCATTTGGAGCTTCACCGTCTTCTATCCATCTTCCCAGGATATTGCACAATATTCTTCTGAAATATTCATGCCTGGTATAGGAAAGAAAACTCCTTGAATCTGTAAGCATGCCGATAAATCTGCTCAAAAGTCCCATGTTTGCAAGAGCAATCATTTGTTTTTCCATACCGTCCTTTTGATCATTAAACCACCATGCCGAACCGAATTGCAGCTTTCCAGGCGCCCCACCGCCCTGGAAGCATCCCGTAATTGCTGCCAGTACTTCATTTTGAGCAGGATTCAGGGAATAAATAATTGTCTTTGGCAGTTCACCGGTTACATCAAGTGAATCAAGGAAGGAAGAAAGGGCCCGGGCAAATGAATAATCCCCTATTGCATCGAATCCCGTATCAGGACCTAAAATCTTCATCATCCTTGTATTATTGTTTCTCATAGTCCCAAGGTGAAGCTGCATTACCCAGCCAAGCTCTGCATATTGCCTCCCAAGAAAAATCAATACCAGGGTTTTGAAAATATTAATTTCACTTTCAGTAAGTTTATCTCCTCTTAGAGCCTTTACAAATATTTCATTTGCATCTTTTTCGGTACCTTTTTCAAAAACCATATGGTCCAAAGCATGGTCAGATATTCTGCAGCCTGCTTCATGAAAGTACTTAACTCTAATTTTCAAAGCTTTAATAAGCTTATCAAATGTATCTATGTGCATATCAGCCGTATTGCCAAGTTTTGCAACATAATCGGCAAAGCCTTCCTTCTCTATATTAAAGCCTTTATCGGGTCTGAATGCAGGCAGGACTTTTACTTTAAATGTGTTATCGTCTGCAATCTGCTTATGATACTCTAAATCGTCGCACGGGTCGTCAGTAGTACATATTAGTCTGACATTCGCTCTCTCTATCAACCCTCTTGCCGAGAATCCATCCTCTTTAAGCCTGCGGTTACATTCCTGCCATATTTCCTCTGCCGTATCAGGTCCCAGTAGCTTGTCAATATTAAATAGCCTTTTAAGTTCAAGATGTGACCAATTGTATAGGGGATTTCCTATACAATAAGGCATTACTTCGGCCCACTTCTGGAACTTCTCCCTGTCGTCTGCTTTTCCGGTTATAAATCTTTCGTCAAAACCATTTATTCTTAATGCTCTCCATTTATAATGATCTCCTCCAAGCCATACTTCCGTAATATTCTGATACCTCTTATTTCCGGCGATTTCCTTTGCACTTAAATGGCAGTGATAATCATATATGGGCATATCCTTTGCATATTCATGATACAGCTTTTCAGCAGTCTTACTTCCAAGAAGGAAATTATCATCCATAAATTGTTTCATACCTGTCCCCTCCAAATTTGTTTATATTTTTTCACTTTTAAGTTTCTTTGCAGCCAAGTTGCCGAATGTGTTTTTCAATATGACTGTAAAGTCCCATGTAGTAGTCCTCTTCCCAGGTATTCAGCACCTGGTACATTCTATCTCTGAAAAGCCATGAACCGTCATCCTTCTTAGCCTTTAGAATAAGCCCATAGGTTATGTGTATAACCTGTCTTGAATCATCTTCACTCATAAGTCCGGGTAACTCTTCATCCTTGAGTTCATTCAAATCAGCTATTTTATTTACATCCGCACCTATATGGTAATATCTTTTTGCCTCATCAAGCACTGAGAGGGCATATGCATGTATTTCCCTGTATAAACCGGGATCTTTTTTTGCAATTACACGTATGGCTTCAAGCCAGTTTGTACCCGCGGTCTTGACATGGAAATTACCTTTGGTTTCACGTCCCACTATTGGAAATACGGAAAATTTATCGCTTCCAGAATGTACACTGATTTTATAGCCAAAATGCCTGGCTATCAAAGCATGTACTTTGAATTCCTTTTCAAAAAGCGCCATATCGCCAATATAATCAATACCTTTTTGGAATTCCCCACAGAATCTGGGTGCAATGGTTGCAGCATCAACACCTGCTTCTACAAGCTCCGATGCCACAAAAAAGTGTGCTTGGGGTGATGTAGGTGTCAAAGTTTCATCAATGGACATCTCAAAATCCACTTCATTTTTACTGTTTTTGACAAAGCTATTATAAATACCGGCTGCAAACTCAATTGCCCTTCTGTATGTTAATATGATACGCTTTAGCTCATTTTTCCCAAATTTTATTGTTGTACCGTCCTGCATGGTAAATTCCATATCCAGGTATTTCTTTTCAAGCAGTGAGGCATCAAATTTTGAATATTCCAAATCCACTTCTTCATCACTTTTCCCGGTTATGCTATTATCAATATGCTCCGAACAATCCAGGGTAATCATTGTAAATCCGCAGCCAAGAGCCATTTCAACCTCATCCTCAGTTTTCAAATGATCGCCGTCTGCTCCAAATCCGCCCTTGTACCCTTCCTGGAATACGGCCCAACTGGCATCATCCAGTACCCCATTATAATTTCTGCCGGTCAGGTTAAGCTCCCTTATTGATTGCTGGGCAAAAACCGGCTTTATATCATATTTTTCTATTAATCTTATATGCCCTGGTGTAGCAAGGCCAAGCCTGTCCCCCAATCCAATGGTTTTATCGCTCTTTAATAACCCGCAGGGTGCGGTATAGGGAAATTTCTCCCTTAACACGCCGCAGTTTTCATGGTTTAGATTACAAACCTTAACAAATTGGTTTTCATACTCATATTCATCACCTGAGAATGCATCATATAAAGCAGTTTTTTTATAAATAACAAGTTTTTTTTCAGGACCCAGTTTCATCATAAATGCAAATGAACCTTCACATTCTGCCAGTGATCTGGTGTAAACACCATACCGGTTTAAATCCCGGTAAGCATCCAATCCTTTTACCGCCAATAAACTACACACTTTTTCCAAAAAATTCATAAAAATAATTCTCCCCTTTACTTGAACTTTTCCTTATAGGCCCAGAGTCCGACCGCAGGATTGCTTATGTAAAAAATCTCTTCTCCATCTTCAAGTGTGTTGAATCCATCCTTAAGCTTTTCAGGATTATACTTTTCCAGAGCCTCCCCTAACGGCATGTAACCAAAATTGACCGATTCAATTTCCTCTTTTGACAAGTAACCTGGCGCATAGGTTATTCCAAACCTTTCGTCGGACGAACCATGGATCATATGTGCCGCAGCCGACAAATTCTGCTTGAGGTCATCATTCTTTTTATACATTTCCAGGATGCTCCTGCGGCCCGTATAACCATATTTCCTTATAAGCGAATCCACTTCCATATCTTCACCGAACTTCCTTACACCGGGAGCTATAACCAAAAGCTCTCCATCATCTGCAACAGCCATCCTGGTCCTGTATACTGATTTATTACCCAGCCATGTGCTTTTAAATTCCCTTTCGTCCAGATATACAACCGCTTTATTTATCTCCCTGTCAAGAAAAATAAGGTTTTTCTGCCGGCTTAAAGCTACCGCTTCTTCAAAAAGCTTTCTGCTCCTTCCGGCAAACAACCCTTCTAATGTAACATTCCCTTCATTCACCGTTGTAACAGTCAGCACATACATAAGGGAAATGTTCTTCATAAAGTTTTTCTCAGCATAATCAAATACTTTTCTTACCGGAGAATGGTCCCTGCCCATTATTTTTTCCATACCATATACGGCGCCAAGCATATGGGATTTGTTTATCATATCCCTGCCACCGCACCCTATGAATATGTTCTTGCTGTAATTTGCCATGCCCACTACTTCGTGGGGCACAACCTGTCCTATTGATATTATGAGATCATATGAGCCGTCTATTAATCTTTTATTGATTTGCACATCTATTGAATAATCTATAAGACCCTCCGACACTTCCTCTATATATTCTCCGGGTACTTCTCCGACCTTCACTATATCACTTCTCCAATTATGAACCAGTATATGTTCATAAGGCACTTCCTTCCCAAACATTTCCAGGCATTCCTCTTCAGTCATAGGGTCATGGGTGCCAAGAGCAGGCATTATATCAACCCGGCAGGACTTTTTTAACATATTATAGTACATCGCAGTAATCCTGCCTGCTCCCGAATGCAATCTGGTAAGATCCGGAGGCAGCAGCAGCACCTTTTTCAAAACACCCTTGTATTCCCTTACAGACTGCTCAATTGCAGCTTGCAATTCAATATCATTTATACCAAAAGCCCGGGTGGACTTTTTTATTATTTCAACCAATACAAATTTCCTCCCCTACAAAGCTTTATTATTTAATCCAGGGGTATGCGCCTTTACACACCCGAATATGCGGAAAATCCTCCGTCAACAGGGATTACCGTGCCGTTTACAAATCCTGACGCATTACTGTCAACCAACCACAGAAGTGTTCCTATAAGCTCTTCCTTTTCACCAAAACGTCCTACAGGTGTCTGGGAAAGTATCTTTTCTGCCCGCTCGGTATAAGAACCATCATTGTTAGTCAATAAAGACCTGTTCTGGTCAGTAAGGAAAAATCCCGGCGCTATGGCATTAACTCTTATCCCTGTCTTTGACATATGAACTGCCAGCCACTGGGTAAAATTTGATACTGCGGCTTTGGCACCGCTGTATGCCGGAATTTTGGTTAACGGTGTAAATGCATTCATAGAAGAAATGTTTATAACCACAGCTCCCTCTTTATCAATCATATCCTTTGAAAATGTCTGGGTAGGAAGCAAAGTTCCAATAAAATTAAGATTGAATACGAACTCAATCCCCTTTGGGTCAAGATCAAAAAAAGTGGTTAATCCATCACCGCCTGGCAAGTCTTCCTTAAAAAGATATTCCTTTGATGTAGTTCCTTTAGGATGATTTCCTCCCGCACCGTTTATAAGAATGTCACATGATCCCAATTCCTCATTTACTTTTGCATGTGCTGCCGTCAGGCTGTCCTTATCCAAAACATCTGCTTTTACTCCTATGGCAGTGCCGCCTGTGTTGTTTATCTTTTCGGCAACCTTGTCTGCATTTTCTTTTCTCAAATCCAATACTGCCACCTTTGCTCCACAAGCAGCAAGAGCTTTTGCAAATGCGCCGCAAAGGACCCCTCCTCCTCCGGTCACAACTGCCGTTTTATCCTTCAAATCTATCCGGAATGGCAAATTCATACAATCAACTCCTTATAAATTTATATCTTCCTTACCTTTGTCATAATTTTATATTGCTTTACGTTAAGGGTACCTTTACACTATATAAGTTGACGCCGAAGTTGAGCCGCCTTTACCTGTCCAGTTAGTGTGGAAGAATTCCCCTCTTTTTTTGTCAAGGCGTTCGTAGGTATGTGCACCGAAATAGTCCCTCTGAGCCTGGAGCAGGTTTGCCGGCAATCTGCTGCTTCTGAATCCGTCAAAATAGCAAAGAGCCGAAGCAAATGCAGGAACAGGTATGCCATTTGCCAATGCAGCAGCGGTTACCCTTCTCCAACTATCCTGGCACGCCTCCATCTTTTCTTTGAAAAACGGATCAATCAGCAGGTTGTTAAGGTCCTGATTTTTATCAAAAGCATCCTTGATCTTCCCGAGGAAAATTGACCTGATTATACAGCCGCCTCTCCACATCAGTGCAATTCCGCCATAGTTAAGGTTCCATCCGTATGACTTAGCCGCCGCTTTCATAAGGGTATAGCCCTGTGCATAGGATACTATTTTCGAAGCATAAAGAGCATTTTTAATATCATTAATAAAAGCCTTTTTATCGCCTTCGAATTTTACTTCCGGCCCTGAGAGAAGCTTTGACGCCTCAACACGTTCTTCCTTAAATGCAGACAGGCACCTGGCATAGACAGCTTCACCTATAAGTGTAAGTGGTATACCTTCATCCAGTGAAGCTATTGCAGTCCATTTGCCCGTACCTTTTTGCCCCGCGGTATCAAGAATCTTTTCAACCAGGGGTTCTCCGTCCTCGTCTTTAAAAGCTAATATATCCCTTGTTATTTCAATCAGATAACTGTCAAGCTCACCTTTATTCCATTCCTTGAATACTTCATGCATTTCATCGGCAGTCATTCCAAGAAGATTTTTCATAAGATTATATGCTTCACATATAAGCTGCATATCACCATACTCTATTCCATTATGCACCATTTTTACAAAATGACCTGCTCCATTCTCACCAACCCAGTCACAACAAGGACTTCCATCTTCAACCTTTGCCGCAATTGCCTGGAGTACAGGCTTTACATGCTGCCATGCTCCGGGTGAACCCCCGGGCATAATGCTGGGTCCTTTAAGGGCACCTTCTTCTCCGCCCGATACTCCGGTGCCTACATATAACAGGCCCTTTTCTTCCACATGCCTGGTACGCCTGATTGTATCGGGAAAATGTGAATTCCCGCCATCTATCAGTATATCTCCTTCATCAAGATAAGGAATTATTTGGTCAATAAAATTGTCGACAGGATTTCCGGCCTTAACCATCAGCATAATTTTGCGCGGCTTCTTGAGAGAATCCACAAGCTCCTGTATAGAATAAGTGCCAATGATATTTTTACCTTTTGCCCGTCCTTCCACAAAATTGGTTACCTTTTCGGTGCTCCTGTTAAATACCGCTACGCAAAATCCTTTACTTTCCATATTCATAACAAGGTTTTCACCCATAACCGCCAATCCTACAAGACCTATATCTGCCTTAATCATCATAAAATCCTCCTGTTTAAATTATCTGTTTTTTACTTTTAATAAGCTCACTTTTCCCACGGCGGAGTTGAAGGCAAGTATTTTTCAAATTCAGCAATTAGTTTTTCTTCATAAGCACCCTTATATGTCTGGTTTATGAAATTATCAAAGGCTTCTTCACAAAATCTTTGCCATGACTCATCTTCATCTCCCGGATTTATTGGGTAAAACAGCACATTATTATCCTTTGCCGCCTTCATATCTCCAATTGCATCACCAATCATCAAAACATGGTCATTTTCATATCTTGAACTTTTTGCTATTTCCAAAACCTGGCTTTTTTTGGCCATTTCCTGTCCTGCTATTACTTTTACGTATTTGGCAAGACCATGTTCATTCCACTCCCGCTCCAGGGCATCACAGGGTGTAGATGATACAACAATGGCATCTGCGTACCGGGTCATCTTTTCCAGGCTCTCCCTGACATAAGGAAATGGCGGTACGCCATGTACTATTTTTGCAACCGTATCATTAACAGCCGTCGACCATTTCAATGTCCTCTTAAGCACAGGGTCCCCCGTTTGTACAACTGCTTTTTCCAGAGCAGGATTTCCAAGCTTGCTTTCCCCCTGTGCCCAGTCTCTCAAAGCCTTTATATCAGGCAGTTGAAAACTCCTTTTTTTCACTTCCTTTCTTTCTGCCAAAAGATCAATTACATTGATTAACGCAGGAAAACGGTTGATCCCTCTCCATCTGGAATACAGATTAACAAACTCTGCGGCTTCCCTTGCATATTTTGATATTGCCTGGAGTCCCCATTCGTTAATAGTGTTAGGTATAAAGCATTCCTTGTGCTTTATTTCCATTGCGTCAAAAGCACATCCGTCGGAGTCTATACCTACCAGAAAGTCATGTTCCTTTTTCAAATCATAAAGCGGCTGAGCCGGATTTGACATTATATCCAACACCTTTCGATTAAATTATTTCACCTTATTGCCTGAGGTATATATTCCTTGCATTTTTTTTCTGCAAATATCCTTTTTAGCCTTGCAAATCTCATTATTCCCCCGACAAGAGGCACGCTTACCCAGTCTTCTCCTATTAAAGGCTTTGCATAATTTACAAATTCATCGGTTACATCTGTTTTATTCCCAGTTATCCATTGCCCGGGGAATGTCCTTTCCGAATTGGCTACCAATTCAAGCGGAACCTTGTCATAATATACATCATATATTATTCCCCGTTTCCTGAGTATGGTAGACATATAGCCGCTGCCTTCTTCCATGGCAATCCGGACAGCTTTTTGTCCAAGCTTGTAAGCTTCGTCCAGGTCTATGGGAGATGCAAAGTTTACGGACCCTCGCTGGTCTGTTCCGGGAACCTGTCCCCTTGCTGCTCCTCTTGCCTTAAGCCCCACACTGTTTAAATAGTTTACTACGGTTTGTGCAACGGTAGTCCGGCTTGAACCAAACTGGGCATGTCCGAATGAATCCCTTACTTGGCCAGATTCACCAACATCCATTCCTTCACCAACAACAACAATTACTCTCCCGGACTCAACAAGCTGTTTGTTTACATTTTCTGCAAGCTCCTCAAGCTTCAGCTTTGATTCCGCCATATAAATCTGCAGCGGCATCTGCCTGTAAGGGTCCGCCAACCTGGCTGCTGCCGGTATAAATCCAATTTTTCTTCCCATAGCCTGCAATACGAGTACGGGATCCGCCGGACAGGAGCCTGCGTTTTCCTCATTTGCATTCTGGACCATGAAAGCCCAATACCTGGCAACACTTCCGTACCCGGGAGTATGGTCTATCAGCTTAAACTCCGAATCACCTACATCATTGTCAATTGTTTTCGGAACACCGGTGGCAACAAGCTCCAATCCTTGTTCATGAGCCATTATGCTGATTTTATTTGCAGTATCCATGGAATCATTTCCGCCTATATAAAACAAATAACCAATATTATGGGCCTTCAGTACCTCCACAACCCTGTTGAAATCTTCCGCCTGGTGTTTTTTAAGCTTGTACCTGCATGTTCCTATAGAACCGGCCGCAGGTGTAGTCCTGAGAAGAGAAATTTCCTCATTGGACTGTGCGCTCAAATCAAGCAGCTCTTCCTTTAATATCCCTTCTACTCCATGATACCCTGCGTATACGGTCCCAACCCTGTCGCCATATACCCTGCATGCATCAATTACACCCCGCAGTGAATTGTTGATTACAGGAGTAGGACCCCCTGACTGGGCTATTACAACATTTTTAGGTTTACCCATGGTTTTTCTCCTCCTAATAAATGCCAATACAAGGCATTTCCAACTATTTGCACATTAATTATACTTTAATTATCTGCCATATTCCTGTCTAATGTTGCTTGATTTATTGCAAAAATTGCGGTAAAATGAATAAAAATATAACATGAGCATTTTGCTTGTTATTGTCTTTTAATAGAGCGCGCTATAAAAAAGCAATCTGTTTGATATTGAAGGTTTCTAAATGGATATTTTTGTGCAGGACTTCACAACAAGGCAATACATGGTAACACCTGATTATGAATATTTTCATTATAAGGATGAATCAACTACGGAAATAGATTATCATAATCATGATTTTTACGAGATATACTGCTTTATTTCAGGCAAGGTCACTTATGTTACAGAAGGTAAATCATATAAATTGAATTCAGGCGACATCATATTAATTGATGACAAGGATCTCCATAAACCTATAGTTGAAAAGGGCGAAACCTATGAAAGAATAGTTATATGGGTAAACCCGGATTTCCTGGTCCACAAAAGCAGTGAAAATTCGGATTTGACAATGTGCTTTGAGTCTTCGTCTTCAAACAACAATCTCTTGCAAACGGGCAATGAAACAAAGCAATTGATTTGGGATACCATCCGGAAATTTGAAAATGCCTGTAACAGCATAAGCTTTGGAAGCAGTATACTGAAGGAGTTGTACCTTATCGAATTAATTGTGCATTTAAACAAAGCATTTGTCCAGAGCCACGGAGAATATATATCATTAGAAAACATGGAATATAATGAAAACGTCGATGAAATCATAAAATATATTAACAAGAATCTTATTAAAAATTTATCTCTTGACCATTTATGCGACAGGTTTTTTATAAGCAAATATCATTTAATAAGATTGTTTAAAAAATATACGGGCTACACAGTACATAAATATGTAAACCAAAAGAGGCTTATGTATGCAAAAGCATTATTAAAAGCCGGTACTTCCGTAACTGAAACATATTTAAAATGTGGCTTTGGAGATTATGCAAACTTCATACGCTCATTTAAAAAAGCTTTTAATATATCGCCCAAAAAATATTCAAAATTATAACAACTATACGGAAACGTCTTTAATCTTTCAAAATGACTTTTGAAATACACAACACAAAGAGGGTTTCAGGCAATTTCATACCTGTCAAGCGTATCGTGCAGCTTTTCAAAAATGAATCCCACGATAAACCAAGCCGGACCATAATCCAATCTGACAAGGCCGTCAACGGAAAAAATGCCGTCATACGACCATGGATATATATTAAAAAGAGAAAAAAACAACCCTGTAGTGTATTCTATTCCCCATATAATAACCATCCATAAAAATCCTCTTGCAATAAGCGGCCATTTTCTTATAATATCGTGTATCGGCTCAAGAAACACACTTGATCCATATATTGTAAACATCCATATGGAAGTAGCACCTCTAAGGTTTGCATCCCCGTCAAAAAGCGAGAATAATCCGGTCCAGATTATTTCCATACCCCATCCTGCTATTCCATATATAACAAACCTTTTAAACATTTCTGATACCTCTTAACCCTTATCCATACCACCTTCACCCTTCATTTTCTTGATATCCTTTTCAGGCTTCTTATAAAACTTTTTTATGTACCTTGCATTTCCATGCAGGTTTTCATCCCATGGCTTTTTTTGTTTGTTTTTTAAATTTTTCATATATGAGTCATCCTCCAGCTTAACTATTAAAAAGTGCTTTAAATAAGAAATACTAAAGAATATTATGTCCCCGGTATTGGTTAAAAATTCATCTTTTTTAAGAATATTTCCATAATAAAAAAAGTGTGTCTTAAAAAAGCTTAATCCTGATAAATTTTATTCAGTATTTTTTTCCCTGCCCCTGTTTTAAAGTACCTGTCGGATATGCTTTGTATGGAATCATTTCCTAATCCGCCCTCATGTATATTGACTAAAAAGTCGGCTTCTACCAGTATCTGAAAATCAATATCATCTATCTTGTTATAGCTATGGTGATTTCCAATAAGAAAACATACCCTGTTTATTATTTTCTCTGCTTCTCCTGCAGATTCAAGGATGTTGCGTGCAATTGGAGGCCCCTCCCTCTCTTGATACTTGCCATTTGAAGAACCATGCTTTTTTTCAGCCTCCTTTATTCCAATGTCATGAAGAATGGCCGCGAGCTCAATAATCTTTACCTTTTCCCTATCAATAGCCTGATTACCCATAATAGCACAGGCATAGCCGTATACCTTCAGTGCATGATTAATCCTTTTAATATCGTTGCCGAAATACAAAATCATTTCACTTAAAACTTTTTTAATCATAAAATAAAACTCCTCATTAAAGCATTTCCTTCAAGGCCTGCAAATTCACAATTCTGAAAGACGACCTGTGGAAATCAATTATGCCTTCTTCCTTCATGCGTGCCATCTCCCTTGACAATGAAGGCCTTGCAACATTCAAAAAATCTGCCAGCTCATTTCTGTTTATTGGTATCATAAAAGTACTGCTTCCTATCATTTTATACTGTTCCAAAAGGAATTTGCTTATTTTTCCCCTCATGCTTTTAACGGAAAGATACTCAAGCTTTCTGTTCAGCATCAAAGCCTTGCTGCTTATAACCTGCAGCATATTGATAATTAGCTGCCTGTGACTTATGCATGCCTTTTCACAGCTGCCTACAATTTTACCAGGAGGCAGGAACATCACCGTGCCCTGCTCTATTGCATTAACAGTCGCAGGCCACCTTCCTTCTCCTGAAAAAGCAGCCATTTCACCAAACATGTCTCCGGGCTTCAATATTGACATTATCATTCTTCTACCGGCTGCATCTTCCTTTGAAACGGTTAATACTCCTGATAAAATAATGCCCAGCCCTTCAAAATGATCTCCCGCCGTCGCTATATAATCATTCTTTTTGTAACAGCAAATACGAGGCTTCAGGCATTCAAGCATTATTTTCAGCTCATTGCCGTTCATCCCTTTGAACAGCGGGGACTTTTTTATGACTCCAATCCATTTTTCATACATTCATAACACCATATTTTCCGCCCTTGATTTAAAGGTAAATTAAAATCAGGGTAATTTATAGATTTGGTAACCATGGCTACCGAAATTCTTTTTACATTATATTATAATAATCTCATGAAAACAACAAGAAATATAGGAGGTGTTGAATATGAAAAGAAAAATAATATCAATAGACGAGCAAAAATGCAATGGCTGCGGACTCTGTATTTCAGCATGTCACGAAGGCGCACTTGAATTGGTAGACGGAGTGGCAAAACTAGTATCTGACTCATATTGTGACGGATTGGGAAATTGCCTCCCCGAATGCCCAACAGGTGCAATAGAAATAATAGAGCGCGAGGCCGAGCCTTTTGATGAAGATGCGGTGGCTGAGAGAATGAAGAATATGGATAATGGTAAAAGCAATTGCCATTCGGGAGGATGCCCCGGAAGCCGCGTTATGTCACTTGACAGCAAGGCAGCCAATAAAGCCGTTAAAGAAAATGAAGCTCAAGGCAATCTTCAATCACAGCTTGGACAGTGGCCTTGCCAGATAAAACTGGTACCTGTCAATGCACCGTATTTTGATAATGCAAGCCTTTTGATAGCTGCTGATTGTACGGCCTACGCCTATGGAAATATCCATAATGATTTTATGAAAAATAAAATCACCTTAATCGGCTGCCCAAAGCTTGACGATACTGATTATTCGGAAAAACTTGCTGAAATAATAAAACGCAACAGGATAAAAAGCGTTACCGTATTAAGGATGTCGGTGCCCTGCTGCGGAGGAATTGAATATGCAGTAAAACAAGCTCTTGTAACCAGTGGAAAAATGATACCGTGGAATGTAATTATCATAAGTCCGGATGGTAGTGTGGTTGATAGAATGTGACAGTGCGGCGGATATTTTTAAGCTGGAAGCTTTATTTATAAAATGGCATGTCAGCAGCTTAACAATTATGTTAAGTATATTATAAAAAACAAAGGAGAACAGGACGTTTGTTCTCCGGAATGGAGGTATTTAAAAATGTCAAATATGTTTTGTTTTCAATGTGAACAAACCGTAGCGGGAAAAGGGTGTACAAATACGGGCGCCTGTGGAAAAACAGCAGTGGTTTCAAACGCTCAGGACGAGCTTACCTGTGCACTTGTAGGGCTCTCCAGGGCTGCTGAAGGAAAGGCTCCCGGCAAAAAAGCAGATGAGCTTATGATGCAGGCCCTTTTCGCTACCATTACAAATGTGAGCTTTGATGAAAAGCAGATAAAAAAACTGAAAAAAGCTGTTATGGAAGAAAAAGCTGCTTTAGGCGGCGCAGAGGATATGGCAATAGATATGCTCTGGAATGGAAATGAGGATATTGTATCACTTCGCTCCACACTGCTTCTTGGAATCAGGGGTATGGCGGCATATGCCTGGCATGCATATGTTCTTGGTAAAGAGGACAGGGAAGTTACAGAATGGTTTTACAAAGGTATGAGGGCTCTTGGTGATGAGCATTCAGTCGACGAATGGCTTGCTTTGCTTATGGAATTCGGCAAAGTTAATCTTGGCTGCATGGCTCTTTTAGATGAAGCCAATACCTCTGCCTACGGCCATCCGGAGCCCACAGAAGTATCGACTACGGTAGAAAAAGGACCGTTCATAGTAGTAAGCGGCCACGACCTTCTTGATCTAAAACAGCTTTTGGACCAGACGGAAGGTAAAGGCATAAACATTTATACACATAGTGAAATGCTTCCTGCACATGGATATCCCGGATTAAAAAAATATACGCATCTAAAAGGCAACTTTGGTACCGCATGGCAAAATCAACAAAAGGAATTTATTGATATAAAGGGTCCTGTGTTATTTACCACCAACTGTCTGATGCCGCCTAAAGCATCATATGCCGATAGGATTTTCACTACCGCAGTCGTTGCATATCCGGGTCTTCAGCATATTACCGAAGGTGAAAATGGCGGAAAGGACTTTAGCCCCTTGATTGAGAAGGCCCTGGAATTGGGTGGCTGGAATGAAGATAAGCAATTTACAGGCATAAACGGTGGAAATAGTTTAATGACAGGCTTTGCAAGAAATACTGTCCTCGGTGTGGCAGATAAAGTTATTGATGCTGTTAAAGCAGGTGCTATAAAACACTTTTTCCTCGTTGGAGGATGTGACGGTGCCAAGCCCGGAAGGAATTACTATACTGATTTTGTACGGAAAACACCTGATGATACTGTAATACTGACACTTGCATGTGGAAAATACCGTTTCAATGACTTGAATATTGGTGAAATAGGCGGTTTGCCGCGTATAATGGATATGGGACAGTGTAATGACGCATTCTCTGCAATACAGGTAGCAATTGCTCTTTCCGAGGCATTTGACTTAAGTGTAAACGAGCTTCCGCTGACACTTGTGCTATCGTGGTATGAGCAAAAGGCTGTATGTATACTCCTTACTCTCCTGGCCCTGGGAATCAGGAAAATATACATTGGCCCCTCCATACCGGCCTTCCTGTCATCAAATGTATTAAATGTTTTGGTTGAAAAGTTCCAACTGACACCTATCAGTACACCTGAAGAAGATCTGGAAAAAATTCTTGCATAATGAGTTAACAGGAGAAAAATAATTAATTATTTTTCTCCTCTCATACTACCCAACCATTCTATATGCAGCGTCATACAATATGACGCTGCATATACCATAAGCAACAACAAATCTATATAATACTTGCAAATACTATTTCAATAAAACTCATTTATATTTATAACCGGATGGAAAGCACCTGCTTCTTCACTTCTCTTCCTTTAGGTCATTGACCGGCACAATTTGCCTTGACTGGTCTTTTAGATTCATTATTTCTACGCTTGAGCCGTCCAGTATATTATCCAGCCAGACAGGTGAACCATTATAAAGTACCTTTATAGGCTCAGGAGTCATCATGATTTCCCTGGCTCTTTCACTGTCCATTTATATTCCTCCGTTAACTTAATAGTGAGTCTCATAAGTCATATTGCTATAGAATTATAAACTATATATACTATCATATCCGGTAAAATAAAAATTATTACCTCAACTAAAAAAATATATGGGCATTTTGCTTATGCCATGATGTTTTTAACGGAGCATACCATATGTAACGTCTTTGATTTTTGCAAATTGTGCAGAATTATTACATCCATAATTTATAAATTTTTTCTTTTATTCACCAATAATTTTAACCATAACCCTTTTTTTTCTTCTGCCGTCAAACTCACCGTAAAAAATCTGTTCCCACGGACCAAAATCAAGTCTGCCTTCAGTTACCGCAACAACTGCCTCCCTGCCCATAATCGTCCTTTTAAGGTGAGCATCGGCATTATCCTCAAATCCGTTATGGTCATACTGACTGTGAGGTTTTTCAGGTGCCAGCTTTTCAAGGAATCGCTCAAAATCCCTGTGCAATCCACTTTCATCGTCATTAATAAATACACTTGCCGTAATATGCATTGCATTGCATAATAAAAGCCCTTCCTTTATTCCGCTTTCCCTTAAACACTTCTCCACATGTGGAGTAATATTGATAAATTCTCTTCTGCTCTTAATATCAAACCATAACTCCTTTTTATAGCTTTTCACATTATCACACTCCTTTTGCCATATTATACTATTATTTATAACAATTGTCCATAATAATGGTATTTGAGCATTCCCAATTTTAACATTGATAAGATTTATGTGTATAATGAAACAGTTATCATTGGGAATGAATTTAGACCAGCTAATAGTTATCAAGGGTTTTTTAAAAAAAAGTTAAAAAACTTTATAAAATAAAAAAGCGCTAAATAACCAGACCACCCTGATTAAGTTGACATAAAACA
>JANQLN010000059.1 GCA_028280575.1 Clostridia bacterium | reverse complement strand
GAGCATTTAAAAAGCTTACAAGGATTTCCTTATTTTCAGGTTTTCCAAAAATCTGCTGAAAGATAAAGTCGTTTTTTGCTTTTAGCCTTGCCATCAAATTATTCCTCCTATACATCTGTGTATATATATTATACACAATATTAATTTGAAAAGTAAGTATTAGATATAAAGTTCTTCCATGTATAAAGTGTAGAATAACCGTCTTTGACCGTATGGGAATTTATTGATATTATTATTTTATTACACTTGGATATTCTGAGGTAAATATAATTAAACTTAAAGGGAAGGTGCAAAAATGAATGGAGAACTATTGAACATGGCTCAATTAGTTATTACAACAAAACACTTTCTCTCAGATGGAAAGTATAATCCAGAAATAATAAATGCTAGTTATATCGGAAACATAAAATATATTTTTCAAGAGGAAAAAAAGTTATTTGGACTTAGGAGAAAAAGAGAAAGAGTAACATCCACCCTCGCATGGTTAAACCAATTGAAAGAAAAAAACATAGAAGATATTAAACTACTGGCAAAAGATGTTGTAAATGATATTAACCTAACAGCTTTTTCGAATGGGTTAGATTGCATAATAGTTTGTTTTTATAATAACAGGGTTACATATTGGACAAAAAAGTGGTCATTTGATAAAGAAAAAAAGCATTGGAATATAAAGTATACGGAAGAGTTCTACCCTAATCCTCATAATGGAAAACCCAAATTTGAGGATAGAACTAAAAATTTTGCTGAGACATTAAAAAGTATAAAAGGTCTTGCTGAAGAAATTGATTGTAATAATTTTGCAAACTGTTTCCAAAAAGCTTTGGATTGCCTGCTTTCGGAGGTTGAGATAAGCAAAATACTTCCATCAAAAAATCAAAGGTTATTTGATTCCGCACAATATGCTGCAGTATTCGGGGGTATGGGTTCATGGAATGACTCTCCCCCATATATGGCACAAAAGAAAGGTCTAAGAGAGGAATATGATACCCTAACAAATCAACTATACCGAGAAATTATGCTTGCTTGTATGTATGCAGTAAATGAATGGTAAATTGTTTAAACTATGCAAAATTCATATTATATACTTGATACCTCTTATGAAGGAGATTTATAGATATTTATGTGTGAAAAATGTTATGTTCTTACAGAGATATTAAGTGGGGAGTACGATATGACTATTACATTTTGGTGCATTATGAGGTTGACAATATAAGTATGACTTATATAGGCAGCAATAGAGGTAGCATTATGAAAAAAAAATTTATAAAAATGATGGATCTTATAATTTGGATTGTTTTTTGTATTTTTTTGGGAATTAGAGTGTTTTACCCCAAGCAATATCCTCCTTTAGATTGGATATTTCCTATTTTATTTATATTACTTATTATTATAATTATTGTTTTAAAAATCAATGATGTAGCTTATAATTGGAAGAATGATGATTTTGATTTTTCAATACAGACAATTAAAGTAATATTGTTTATAATACCAGTAATTATAGCGTTAATTCGCACTTTTGGTTAAGTATTTCAGCAGCCCGCTCTTGGGATTTGTCAAGGGGGTGGTACTGGAAGATTGTCTCCTGACCCTCTGGATTTAACTGTTTTTTACATTTATTAACATATGTCTGAACTGGCCTAGGTACTTTCCATTCCAGTTGATTCTAAATGGAATGATATATAGCTTGTTTTCTGCGTTTGTAGGTACTGGAATGCAAATTTTCATACTAATGTCCGGGCTGCCCGAATCCATTTCATTTGAACCGCAGGTGCCTTCAGGTATAGTAATGGTAGTGGAGTCCAAAGTTTTCCATCCCACTGGAAGTACCGGTTGGACCGATATCTTAGCAGATTGGGAGCCATGGTTTGTAAACTGCAGATTTACAATTGCCTCACTCCCCGGCAATATTTCCTGTTCATAAGGATATACCCTTACCCACCACTCATCAAGGCCAAAATCCGGATGCTCCCATGGTAAAAGCTCTTCAAGGATTTGATAGCGCTTCATCAGGGCTTTATCCATATAAACAAGCTGCTCATCGGTATAGACAAAGGGTTTCGGTTGATGCTGGTTAATTATATAGTCAGGTTTATACTTTTTGATTAAGTCAATACAGTACCTGAATCCTCTTGAACTCCCGCTGAAATTCCTGTTCCCACAGCAGTAGTCATCAATGCCGGTAGGTGAAAACGAATCGCCTGCAAACAGTATTTTTTTGCCATAGCCTTCGACCAGCAGGCCTCCATGGTAGAATGTCTGTCCCGGGAAATGTAAAGCTGTAAGTACGAACTCATTCCATTTCCACCTGCAGCCGTGAGGAAGACCTTTTACCCTATTCACTGTTGCGGACGATAAGCAAGGCAGGTAGAAGCGCTCCGGATACTTTAGTATTTCCTCAACAGCTTTTGTAGAGATAATTTCAGGTCTAAATTCCTTTTCAAGCCTGTCCAGATAATCAACATGGTCATCATGGTAATGGGTAACCCAGCATTTATCAATTGATTTGACCCTACCTTTTCTTATCATATTTCCAATACACCTGACTACTTCTACTGCTCCGCAGTCAATCAGTAATCCATCCCCCGTCCCGGATACAACCAGACGGCTTCTAAAACCAGTATCAATGATGAAATCCGGCAATTTTAACATGGCAGCCGGTTCCATTCTGCTGCTTCCATCCTTGAATTCTTTAAAATAATCAGGTTTGTAATAATTCAGAGCCGAAATAGAATAATAGTTCAGATACAGCTTATCAAGCCTTTCAATAAGGCATGCTGCAGTTTCATGGGGATTGTATATTGCATCTCCGCGGGACGGTACCAGCATATCCACATCCTCATCTAAAATCTTATAAAGACTTGCTACCAGCTTTTTTCTGTTTCCTAAAAAACCATGGTAATCAGAAACATTTTCACCCCTTTGCAGTGAATATAAATCCCATAGACGGCCTCCGTCATATATTAAATCACCGCAAAAACATATCTTCGCATTGTCTCTTTCAATAATATACGATAAGCTTCCTTCAGTTGCTCCTGGTGTTTCCAGTACTCGAATGGCAAACCCTTCCCACTTGACCATGCTGCCATTACCAACTGTTTCAGATACAGGGACAGAATATGGCAGTATCTGTGTTGAGGGTGGAAAGTTATACAAATGCCACCTGTAACCGGGATCATTCCAGTACCTTTCAACATTTTTAAATAACTCCTGCTCTTTATGTGGTACCACAATCCTGGTTTCACTCTCCAGGAATGAATAAATGCCTGCTGTATTAGGGCGTCTGTGCTGTGTAAATAAAACCATATCAACTGTGTCAATTCCGGCTTTTTTCATGTATGGAGCGGACAACATATCACAGCAGTCAATAAGAACAGCTTTTCTGCCTGATTTGACAATCCCTGTATTTACACCGCCTTTGAAAAATCCAATATCTTCATTAATCTTAACTATTGAAAACAATATCTGGCCTCCCGGATAGTTTTACGCATGTCAATTGGACGGTTCTTTTGACACGGTGCTCTTCTTACCATTTCCCTATTTACTAATGCAATTTTTCTTTTTGATAAAACTCCTTTTTCCTCGCAGTATTACATGGTATATACATTTATCAATGAAAGAAATGCGGTTGTTAATAATTTAATTATAAATATTATGGTTTATTACCATCATTATGGGGTTTTCGAATAAATCTTACCTGCCGCCCTTAATAACCTTTATTTCAACGTCCTGTGTTTCAACCTTTTTCGAAATTCTATCTACTTTACTGTCCAGCACTTCAAGTTTTTCATATGTCTGTTTATACCCATCAAACAAGGCTTTAACATCTTCTTTTAGTCCATTTTCAAGTTTTGTAACCTGATTACTTACATTTCTAACTTCTTTGGTAATATCCTTCTTAAATTCTGTAAACTCACCGTACATCCTGGTAAGGAGTTCAAACGATTTATCCTCCAAATTAAACACCCCTCATTTTTTGTATTTTAATTATATCACTCTGCCGGGTTCATGGGAAGCCTGCTTTTTTTTACCTGCCTATTTTTTCTGTAATACCCTGCATAAACATAGTTTCAGCATAATAAAGGACCACTCTGAGCCGGCAGCAGGAACTTTTATACTGCCGGCTTTATATAAGTATTTTGCTATGTTATATTAATATCAAGCCTTATATTTTCCTTGCCTCCGTCCAGTACCCTTGAAAGAGCTGTTCCATCTTTTAAGCCATTCCTGTAATAGAATATCCTGGTCATTGTCCTTTTCCAGAGACTTACGCTGTCGTATTTACTTAATGCCCTCTTTTTTCCTTCC
>JANQLN010000013.1 GCA_028280575.1 Clostridia bacterium | reverse complement strand
TTTTTGTATATAATATACAGGAATCAAATCTTACGATTATTTGAAATAACCTGCAAAAATAAAAAAATATGTGAGTAATCACGGGGGTCAATATTATGGGAAAGCTTTTAAAATTCACGGCAGTTATACTGGTAATATGTTTATTAACTTCCTTGCTCATCCTTGAAAACACTGGTATTTATGCAATAAAAGAAGCAGGGGGAACGGATGGGGATAAAGCTGGGGAGATTTTTACGGATTCTTCAAGGGAAGAGACCCAAATACTCATAAAATATAAAGGCAATAAAAAAGACGTTGAAAGTGAAATCAGGGACAAGCTTAAGCCCAAAAAGTTTGAAAGAGTAAAAACTTTCAAAAAAGGGACCATAGGCCTTTATGAAATAGATAAGCAGGATAACATCATAAAGGTTATAGAAGCTTTAAAACAGTTGGATTCGGTAGAATACGCCCAGCCGAATTACGTATTTGAGATGTTTGGTGCACATGAGGGCCAGCCGGTATCAGTATATGGTAAAGTATACGAAGAGCCGTATATGACTGTCCAGTGGGCTGTTTACAACACAGGCCAGGCAATAAACGGGCAGGCAGGAGTCCCGGGAATAGATGTGAATGTGCTTCCGGCCTGGAGCATTGCAAAAGGTGAAGGAATTATTGTAGGAGTGCTTGATACGGGTATTGATGCAAATCATGAGGACCTCAGGAACAATATATATGTGAACCCAAACGAAATACCCGGTAATGGTATTGATGATGACGGTAATGGATATATTGACGATGTAAGCGGATGGGATTTCTATAATAACGACAGCACCGTATCGGATTGGGTATACAGTGAAAGCCACGGGACACACATTGCAGGGATAATTGGAGCTGACCACAATTCAACAGGCCTTGCAGGTGTTGCACCGGGTGCAGCCCTTATGCCTTTAAAGTTCATGGATGATAAAGGATATACCTCCGGTGCAATTGAAGCTATAGAGTATGCAGAACAAATGGGTGTGTCTGTAATGAACTGTTCATGGGGGAGTTACCGGTATAACCATCTGTTGAAAGAGGTCATGGGAAATTCTGACATGATATTTGTATGTGCGGCAGGGAATGATGGCACTGCTGCTGTTTATCCGGCTGCCTTTGATATTGACAATGTTGTATCCGCAGGTTCAATTGACAATAAAGGTGAAAGAGCTGCGTTTACAAACCATGGGGGATATCCGGATGTTTACGCTCCGGGAGAAATGATAATAAGTACTTACCCCAATGGGAAATATGGGTATATGTCTGGAACATCCATGGCTGCAGCTTATGTAACAGGTGTTATGGCACAAGCTTTATCAATTGGCGCACCGCAGTTTGACAGCAAAACTATCCTGGAAATGCTAAAAAATACCTGTACAAATTTAAAAAACGGATTGAATTTGATTAATGCGTATGAGTTAATAAAAACTATCCGTGAAGAAATTGCATTAACAGGGAAAGCCGGGCAAAATCCACAGAGGTATATAGAAATAATAACAAAATTGAACAGCTTCAGCGAAGCAAGCCCGGAGGAATTGAAATTCCTGGGAGGATATCTGGGAATAGGCTTTTCCTTACTGCTGGAAGCCGAAGAGAAGGGTTATTCAATAGAAGAATCAATACTGGCAGCCAAAATTCAATCAAGCGCTCAATTAACTTATGAAGAAATAGAAGAAGGGTTATTGTATTATAAGGATATGAAAGCGTTATACACCGAATCCAAACAATACACCGGTTTAATTGGAAGGTGGGATTTTTCAAGCAAAACAGTTTCGGGAATAAAGAGCTTCTTTTTGCAGGGATATAATGTCCTTGACCTGGAAAAACCAGGTGTTATGGCAGAGGTATTCAATGCTGACTTGGGTAATGTTGTAAAGTCGCCGGAGCAAGATGGTATAATATTGAAAGATATAGAAAATGATTTTTTAAAAGAAGACATGCAAAAACTAAAGGATTTTATTTTTGAAAACAATATAAGCATTAAATGGTTCCTGGAATACACTGAAGAAAAAAATATTGAATGGACGAAATTTTACCAGATCTTAGAGGATTATTACGGCAGGGTTTTGGAAAAATTTGAATATAGTAAAATAAGTGCAATGGAAGGTAAGCTGTCGGCTATGCAGGCAGCAGAAGATGAATATAAGGCCCCTTTCAGCTACCAGGAGTATAATGAGGACAAGATTGAGAAAAACACAGGAAGCCTTATAATTGAAAATACAGACGTATATCTTCCGGGCAGAAACGGGCTGGATTTCAAGCTTGTTTCAAGGTATGATTCAGGAGAACACTTAACAGGTGAAAAAGAATATTTGAAAAACGTTACCCATGACCAGTTTTATAATATTAATATCAAGTACGATGTATACCTGGATGGCACCCAGATACTTGTCCATGAGGGTGTCCAGGCAGAACCGACAAGATTAAATGTACCAAGAGCGGAACGAGAAAGACTGGAAGAAATATATAATACAGGTACAAAGCCATATTATGTATG
>JANQLN010000097.1 GCA_028280575.1 Clostridia bacterium | reverse complement strand
TATACAAGGGCCCAAGCCGGCGGTTATGAATTTATGCCGTTGCCATATCCGAAAAAAAGTGAAGGACAACAGCTCCATATTGAAAAAACAACTGTTACGAAACGTCAAAATGCCGATACGGTTGTAACAACCCAATGTGAAAATATTGAGGTTGCAATACAATTTTTGAACTATTTTTATACGGAAGAAGGATCACGTATCGCTTGTTATGGGGTGCAAGGGAAAAGCTGGAATATGGTTGACGGAAAACCTCAGTTTACAGATCATATGCTAAACAATGAAAAGATAGACAGAAGCGCAGCACAAGACGTTTTAAAGCTTCATGCAATAGCAAAAAAGGATGATGGAGATGTAAAATGTAATCCTAACGTTGTTGCTAACCAGGAGTCACTCTCATATCGGATGATGTATTCGGATGATGAAACGATTGATAATAGTTTTATCCTGCCGCCCTTTAATCTTTCCCCGGATGAAAATGCAGAACGCGCTGCAATAATGGTTGAAGTCAAAACATACGTAGATGAGATGGTTTTAAAATATATAACAGGAGCAGCACCATTATCTGACTTCGACAAATTTGTAAGCACAGTCAAATCTTTGAATATTGACAGGGCTATTGAATTAACTCAAGATGCTTATGATCGGTATTTAAATAAAAAATTACCCGAGTAGGGTAATTTGATGATAGGGTATGTTTTAACCTTAGAGTTTCAGGATGTTTTTCACATACCTGAAACTCTGCCCTATTTTGTGACAGGATGGCATATATAAAAGACCCATTGCCGCCAGGATAATCCTTTTGGCAAGGGGGTGTTTTGCTTGGCAGTAGAAATCTTTATATTGAAATGCTAGATTAATAGTTATATAATGGTATTACTTAAGATTACAGAAAGGGAATATAATTGGAATGATGGAGATGAGGTTTAAAACCCCTGCACCTTTATACCGTGACCCGGTATTTGATGGCGCTGCAGACCCTGTTATTATTTACAACCACTTGGAAAAGGAGTGGTGGATGGTCTATACTCAGCGAAGAGCTGTTCTGTCTGTAGTAGGTGTTTCCGGTTCTCATGGCACAGCATTAGGGGCTGCGTCTAGTGATGATGGCGGTGTGAACTGGATTTACCGGGGCATATTAAATCTATCTATTGACAGAGGACATAATACTTTTTGGGCACCCGAAATAATATATGAGGAAAAAACACAAACCTACCATATGTACACGACCTATATTAGAGGTGTACCTTATAAATGGGGACAATCCAAAAGGGACGGCATTGCTCACTTTACAAGTAAAAACCTATGGGATTGGGATTTTGAATCATTTATTACAAGGCAAGGACAAGAAATAATTGATGCCTGTATTCATGTACTGCCAAACGGGAAGTATAGGATGTGGTTTCGTGATACTGTAAAGGGCTGTTCTACCTGTGCTATGGATAGCGAAGACCTTTATAACTGGGGAGACCCGTTTTTGGCAGTACATGATGAACAGGCCGAAGGACCAAACGTATTTCACTTTAAAGGATACTACTGGCTAATCACAGATCCGCTGGGGCATCGACATGGATTAGCCGTATATAGGAGCGGCAATCTTGATGATTGGGAAAAGCAAGGATATATATTGCAGGATAAAAGTATAAGGCCGTTGGACAATTCACCAGGACGTCATGCGGATGTATGTGTTAGTGGTGATAATGCATATATATTTTATTTTACGCAGCCATATAAGGATTACTCGGAAAAAACGGATTTTGAAAAGTTATCGAACATAGATTATAATAGATGTGTCATACAGGTCGCAAAGCTTGATGTGATTGACGGCAAATTAGCATGTAATAGAAACGAAAATTTTCTAATAAGTCTGTAAATTCTGTTAAAATAAAATAAGAGGGAGGGATTCAACTATGCCAGGAAAGGCAAGTATAAAAGTAAATTGTAAGAGGATATCCAATTGGCATATCAATCCGTATATTTTTGGTAATTTTGTAGAAGATATTCGTGACCATATGGATGCTATGCTGGCTTATTTACTTAAAAATATGGACTTTGAACAATGTGATGACAACGGAGATGGTGTATCGGGCTGCTGGTTCCCCGTTAGTAATGGGATGAATACAAGGTTTGACCTTGAGCCTGCTGCACCACTTCATTCAGGGCATAGTCAGAGGATTAGGCTGACAAGTACAGATAACTGTTATGCAGGGATAGGACAGAGGGTTTCTGTAAAAGGAGGTATAAAATACAGAATCAGGATTTATGCCAGAACAACCTTAGAGATTTCTGATGTGAGTTTAGAGATTGTGAAAGTCGGGACCGGGGAAGTCCTTGGAAGTGCTGTAGTCATTACAGACAGTCACCAGTGGAAGGAGTATCATGCCGACATCTATATTTCAAGAGACTGCAATAATGCAGAGTTTAGGATTATGACTAACACTAAAGGGAAAGAGTGGGCTGATCATATGACTAAAGGAAACCTATGGCTTGACCATGTATCTATACTGCCTGAACAATCTGTGGGAAATATAAAGGAAAAAGTTTTTAATATGTCTAGAGATTTGAACTGCCGAATGATGCGGATTGGCGGCAATGAGATCAGCTGTTACCACTGGCGGGAAGCAGTTGGTTCTGATTACCTGAGGCCTAACCGGATAAGTGAAGCCTGGGGCCATTGGACCAATAAGTATTTTGGAACAGATGAATTTATCAATTTCTGCCATGGACTGGCTGTAGAACCCCTTATATGTGTAAATGCAGGAACGGGGACGCCGGAAGAGGCTGCTCAATGGGTTGAATATTGTAATGGTAGTATAGATACTCCGATGGGGGCATTAAGATCCCAAAATGGTCATCCTGAGCCCTATCATGTTAAGTATTGGGAAATTGGCAATGAGATATGGGGCTCTTGGCAGTCAGGACACTGTACAGCAGAAGAGTTTGGTATAAGAATTGTTGAGTTTTATAAAGCAATGAAAAAGGCAGATAAGGAAATTGTTTTACTGGGATGTGGACATATCGATCCTGAATGGAGCAAGACCGTATTGGAAATAGCAGGAGAGTATATAGATTGTTTAACATTGCATATATATCACAGTTACAGACATATTGGAATAAAGGATGACGCACCTAGAGGAGAAAGATTCAAGGGTATAGTATGTTATCCGGAAGTGACCAGAGCTCGGATCAATATGATACAAGATATTATAGATAGCAGTCCAAAGTACAATCATGTTAAATTAGCTATAACTGAATATAATACAATGTACTTTCCCAGTACCATTCGTAAGGGACTTCCTAATGAGCATACATTGGAGGCTGCAGTTGCTAATGCTGCTAACCTGAATGAATTTATCAGGAACGGTGACAAGATAGTTATTGGAAGTTTTTCAGATTTGGTAAACGGATGGCTGGGAGGATGTATAAGGGTAGGGGACAGCTATTCTGACCAGAGCAGAGGCAGAGTTGACGGGAGGAGCGGCAAGAGTCTTGCGGTTTATGGAACCCCTACATATTATGTTTTAAAGATATATGCTAATCAGGACATAGATTATGTAATAGAGAGTGAAGTAAAGTGCGATACATTTAATGTACCTGTGGGGGAAACAGAGCTTTTTCAAAAAGAACTAAGTCTTTGCAATCTTCCTGAACTGGATGTGGTATCCTGCATAAATCAAGAAAAGAGTAAGGTTACAATATTTATTGTTAACAGAAGTATGAAGAATATTGATACGGTTATAATGCTTGATAACTTTGGAATTAACAGCAATATAAAAGTATGTGAATTGTCAGGGGATGACATTGATGATATCAATAATGTCTTTAATCCGGAATGCATAGTACCGCTTCAACAGGAAATAGATACTGCCCCTGGAGAGATTCAAATAAAAATAAAGGAACATTCCATTTATGTAATCGAATGTAAAGGCCATATATTTTAGAGAATAAAACTCAAGGGAAGGTGAAAAGGATGCTGTGGACGGTATGATAAGCCAAGAAGTATATGATATTGATAATGCGAAAAGAAATTTAAAACGAAGTAAAAGGTTAAGAGATATTACGTTAACAAAATTTGAAAAGTAGGAGGAGAGAAAAAATGAAACTTAAAACAGCTGCTGAAAACAATCGCTTCAATTATATTAGATCAGATAAACAGGCCAGTCTAATCATCCATGCGGATAAAAAAGAAGATAGCAAGATTCCTGCCGCTTTATTTGGAAATTTTTTGGAGCATCTTGGGTTTACCGTACAGGGAGGACTTTTAGCACAGAGTTTAATGAATCCTTCAATGAGTGCAAAACATAATATGAGTCAAGCCATAAAGGAAAAACTGTTAAAGAACGGAGAGATTGCCGAGGAATTAAATAATATAAACTACAGGGGAGAAAGTAAGTACTTGAAATGGAAGCCATATACGGCAGCGCCAGGCTTTGGGGCATTAATTTTGGACGATAATACTGAACATGGGATACCATTGCCCTGGGTGGCATACCCCTATACGAGCTGTAAAGGTAAAGAAAAAGGGAGGGTTGGACATTCAGTTCGGTTGGATGTGAAAGAAAAACAGGAAGTGTACTTAAAGCAGGGTGTTTTTATTCCACATGAGAGAGAAAAAAGTTATGAGGGTTATTTATGGGTTAAAGCAATAGGACAGGGCAGCTTATCTGTATCATTCAAAAGAAGAAACAGGAATCAGGGCAAAGGGGCTGTTTCAGGAGATGTGCTGGCAAGCAATGATTTAATATGGCCTGGCGAGAAATGGCAAAAAATTAATTTTAAGCTTAATATTTCAGAAGTAGAGCTGAAT
>JANQLN010000069.1 GCA_028280575.1 Clostridia bacterium | reverse complement strand
TCCATGCCGCAATTTACGCCTTTTTCAAGAACCTATACACTAACATTTTCTAAACTCATTCCCAATGATAACTGTTTCATTATACACATAAATCTTCTCAATGTTAAAATTGGGGAATTTCAAAAAAAATTATTTATTGCACAGGTTTTGTTTTTATAATATAATTTGAGAAGAATTATTACCAGATAATAATGTCTATTAAGGAATGATTAAATAATAAAACCCGATTTTGAAATCAAAAATGGGAATTTATTCATTCCTAAAATACAAAAGGGGTGTAAAAATGAAATATTTTCTCAATGAAGAACAGGAAATGATTAAGGAGCTTGCTGCTAAAATAGCAGATGAAAAAATTAAACCTGTAGCTCTTGAGTATGATGAAAAAGGTATATTTCCTACCGGCATTGTAAAGGTTTTAGCTGATTCGGACCTTTGCGGTGTTTATATTGAAGAACAGTACGGGGGCCTTGGCGGCGGAATTTTTGAAATGTCTCTGGTTGTTGAAGAACTGAGCAGAGCCTGTGGAGGAATTTCTCTGGCTTTCGCAGGAACCGGGCTTGGTACATTCCCAATAATATTATTCGGAAACCATGAGCAAAAGCAAAAGTATCTGCCGGATATAGCTTGCGGCAAAAAGCTTGCAGCCTTCGGACTTACGGAAGCAAATGCAGGAAGTGATGCGGCCGGTATCCAGACTACTGCGGTTTCCGACGGAGACGAATATGTTTTAAACGGTACGAAGCAATGGATTACAAATGGCGGAGAAGCAGATATATATACGGTAATTGCATGTACAAACAGAGCAAAAGGTGCAAGAGGTTTTAGTGCATTTATAGTCGAAAAAGATACTCCAGGTTTTTCATTCGGTAAAAAAGAAGACAAAATGGGCATTAGAGCTTCTGTCACGAGAGAATTAATATTTGAAGATTGCAGGATACCAAAAAGAAATCTCTTAAGCCGTGAAGGTATGGGATTTATGGTGGCAATGAAAACACTGGACAGGACAAGGCCCGGAGTTGCTTCACAAGCCCTTGGTATAGCGCAGGGTGCCTTTGAAGAAGCTCTAAAATATTCCAGGGAAAGAGTCCAGTTCGGACATGCTATTTCATCATTTCAAGCTATACAGCATATGCTGGCAGATATGGCTACTCAGATTGAAGCTGCAAGATGCCTTATATATCAAACCTGTAAGCATATAGACAGCGGTGTTAAAAGTATTTCCCAGGAATCGGCAATGTCTAAGGTATTTGCATCTGATGTAGCAATGAAAGTAACTACAGATGCCGTGCAAATTCTCGGCGGATATGGTTATATGAAGGAATATCCTGTTGAAAAAATGATGAGAGATGCTAAAATAACTCAAATATATGAAGGTACAAACCAGATTCAGAGAAACGTAATTGCCCTTGAGTTAATTAAGGCTTTAAAGAAAAAATAAATATTTTTTGGAACTATTTACAGGAGGTGGAGCATTGAACATTGTTGTTTGTGTAAAACAGGTTCCGGGAACAACTGAGGTCAAAATAAACAAAGAGACAAACACAATAATCAGGGAAGGTGTAGAAGCAATAATAAATCCTTTTGATACCTATGCTGTTGAAGAAGGCTTAAGAGTAAAAGGTCAAACAAGCGGAAGGGTTACTGTTATAAGCATGGGAATACCCAGTGTTGCCGGATTGCTTAAGGAGACAATCTCACTGGGGGTAGACGAAGCAGTCTTATTGAGTGACAGGGCTTTTGCAGGTTCTGATTCACTTGCTACTTCATACGCCCTTTCAATGGGTATAAAAAAGCTTGGAGAATATGATTTAATAATATGCGGAAAACAGGCAACTGATGGAGATACGGCACAAGTAGGACCAGGTCTTGCCGAAAAACTGGGTATACCTCATACTACCTATGTAAGAAAAATTGAGGAAATCAGGCTCGGATACATCAGGTGCCAGAGAATGACGGAAGATGGGTATGAGGTTATTGAAATGCCTTTACCTGCTGTTATAACAGTTGTTAAAGAGATAAATGAACCCAGGCTTCCTTCCTTAAAGGGCATGATGAGAGCTAAAAAGGCACAGGTGGCAATATGGACAGCCGATGATATAAAAGCCGACAAAAATTTATGCGGTCTTAACGGTTCTCCGACAAAGGTAATCAAAACCTTTGTCCCCGAACACAATATTGTAAGTGAAATGATAGAGGGTACACCGGATGAACAGTCCAAAAAGCTTGCGGACAAACTCCTGTCGATGCAGTTTATGAAATGTAATTAAGGGCAAAGGAAATACAGCTTGGGAGGTAATTATGTCAGGTATCAAAATATTAATTGAAAAATGTACGGGCTGCAAGCTATGCTTAAAGGCCTGTCCTTTTGGCGCCATGAAAATGGAAGACAAAAAGGCTGTAATACTCGAAAATTGTACTCTTTGCGGTGCATGTGTCTCGTCGTGCAAATTTGATGCAATTGAACTTAAAGAAGATAAAAGTGAAGCCGGACAAGATTTGTCTGCTTTTAGAGGAGTTTGGGTTTTTGCAGAACAAAAATACGGCAATTCCGCATCTGTTTCCTTCGAGCTCTTAGGTGAGGGCCGTAAGCTTGCAGATGTCTTAAATACGGAGCTTTGTGCGGTTTTAATCGGCAGCAGCCTGGAACAGGCGGTAAAAGAACTGGTCAGATATGGTGCGGACAAGGTATATAAGATAGATAATGAGTCCCTGGAAGATTATAATGATGAATCCTATACGGATATATTTGTTCAGCTGGTTAATAAGTACAAGCCTGAAATTGTCCTTATGGGAGCAACCACTTATGGACGTTCCCTTGCTCCGAGAGTTGCATCAAGGCTTAATACAGGCTTAACTGCTGATTGTACAGGACTTAAGATTGACCCCGAAGAGAAAATCCTGCTGCAAACCAGGCCTGCATTTGGCGGAAATCTTATGGCTACTATAATTTGCCCGGACCATCGCCCCCAGATGTCCACCGTAAGGCCGAAAGTTATGAAAGCTTTGGAGCCTGACGATTCAAGGACTGCAGAAATTGTAGCTCCCGGTGTTTCGATTCCTGCGGATCTAAGCGTTAAAGTTAAAAACGTGGTTTCCAATCTGTGTGAAATGGTCTCTCTCACCGAAGCCGATGTAATTGTTTCCGGAGGACGAGGGATAGGTGATCCAAAAAACTTTGCACTGATAGAAGAGCTTGCCAAAGTGCTTAATGGTGCTGTTGGAGCATCCAGGGCCACAGTTGACGCAGGATGGATAGAATACAGCCACCAGGTCGGACAAACAGGTAAAACCGTAGGACCTAAAGTATATATTGCTTGCGGAATATCAGGGGCCATACAGCATCTTGCCGGTATGTCGTCCTCTGATACTATTATTGCTATTAATAAAAATGCCGAAGCACCTATTTTTAAAGTTGCCACATACGGCATTGTAGGCGATGTACTGGAAGTGCTTCCCAAATTAATTAAGGAATTTAAACAAAAGCTTGCATAAACATGTAGGGGCAGTGGGAGCATCCGTCAGGATGCTCCCACTGCCCCCATACAGCAGGATGCCACTGTCGAGCAGTTCTGTCATGCTGAAGCTGTCCATCTTATAGCTGTCAGTGATGCGCTGGCCGCTAGTTCCCCAATAAACCATCCGCATTTATATTCCATTTTCTCAATCCGTTAATCATAGTTATCTTTCGGAATCTTACTTATTCATTTTTGAATTAACATCTTGAATAATATTATTGTTTGTTTCTCTTACCCAAGAAGTCATCTCTTTCCATTCACAATCTTGATGATTAAATAATCCATAATTTCCAATCAAACCATGTTCATCACCTACATAATCATATAACGCAAACCAATGTGTTCCAACCATATATGGTTGCCTGTATGCATCCATCACAAATTTTTGATATTCTTCTCCTCTTCTTGACTGGTTTTTTACAATCACATTCTGTGCTCCATTTGTACTTGCTAAAAAGCCACTTTCCTTGGCACAGCAAAAACTGAATTCTGTTATCATGATTGGTTTTTTCACAATATCATATAAGTGATCCAAATAATCTTTAGGAAACTGCATACTATAAAAATTAATGGATACAACATCTACATATTCTGACATCACTTTCAATACTATATCAGGTGCACTTGTACCTACCAGTCTGCAGCCCAAATTCATATGGTTGCTATCATACTGTTTTAGAATAGTTGAAGTTGTCTCGAAATAAACTCTTGCCACCAATTCCAAAAATTCTATCTTATCTTGTTTGATTACATCAGGTTTAGCACGATACTGATGATTATGCAGCAATTCTGAAAAATCACAATATTCACTTTCCCAACTACCATTAAGCTGTTGAATTGTTGAATATTTTGCTTTTATAAAGTCAACCCATGCTTTTTTTCCGGCTGAATCTGCTGAAAGATTAATATAGTCATCAATGAGTCCTGTACTATCACTTCCTTGTTCCTGGTCATCCTTACCCCATTGTCCAGCGCTTCCCCACCAGTGCAATTCATTATCAGTATAGTATCCAATGAGCGGAGAATTATGAATCAGCATCTCTTCTTTTCCATAAAAGACGTCAACCAATTGCTGATGTATGGACGCTCCAAAGCTCTTATCAAAAACATCAGGAAATCCTACTCCCCATACACTGTTTACTTTTTTTGCATGTTTTGTCAATCTTAATTCTATACCTTTGGGAATGTTATTGCTCCAGTAATATGGTTCGTGCCATGCACCAATTGTATTAAAACCCATTCCAAGTACTTGTTTCAGCTTGGTTTCTGCCCAATTTTCAAACCATCCCCTTTCTCCCCCATACAGTTCAACTATATCCCCTTTTGTCTCTCTAATTTGACACACCATACAATCAACACCAAGTGAATAAAACAAATTTCCCTTTGGATCAACCAAAAACCATTTACCATCTACTTTTTTCGTGCTGAAATATTGCCCCATATAATTACTTCTCCCTTAGATATTTTAGCAGCTTTAGAGTTATACTACTGTACACATATTAGCATTTACACTCAAGAAAAGATAGGTATACAAATTATTGATTTGATATAAACATTTTAGGATATTATTTTATAATTTATAGTCTCCATATTTCATTATTATCTTTTTAATTACATCATAGCTAAATCCTCTGTGCCTTAAAAAGTAAAACATCCTTTTCAATATTTTTTCGTCTTTCATGTCATATTTGCCAAATTTTTTTTTAATGAGATTTTCCGCAAGAGTTTCATCATCGATAACCCAATCCTGCATAACATCATCAATAATATCGGTCCCTATTCCAATTTTCATAAGCTCATAACGAAGCATTTTTTTAGATTTGGGTTTAAGCTTCGACCTGTCATAAAGATATTTTTGAACATATAATCTATCGTTCAAATAGCCCATACTTTTAAGCTCTGAAATTACCGCCTCTACCGTCAGGACATTAAACCCTTCTTTTATAAGCCTGTCATATACCTCTTTTTGACTTCTTAGCTTGGCTGATAAATAGGATATAGCACTGGATTTGGCTCTCCCCTTATTGGCAATGTCCCTTATTTTAGTAATTTCGGCTTCAGTTATATCCTGCTCCTCATAAAGATTAAGCTTCATATAATCCTCTTCCGTTATGGAAAAGGAATAGCTGTCATCTACAAATACGGAGAAAATATTATTTTTTTTGCTGCTTTTTTGAACTGTAGTTATCTTCATAATATACCCTACCTGTTCCTAATAGAGCATTTTGCATTGCAGTGCAAATGTCTTAAAAGATAATAATATATCAATTATACAACAAGTACTAATTTATTTCTACTTTTTAACAGGCTTCTCTTCATCTTTGCCGTTTATTTGTATAAGACCGTATTTTTCCCTTATTTTTGTTTCAATCTCAGCAGCAGCATCAGGATTCTCCACCAGGTACTGTTTTGCATTTTCCCTGCCCTGTCCTATTCTTTGATCCCCATAAGAGTACCATGAGCCGCTTTTATTTATAACATCAATATTAACTCCAATATCCAATATGTTTCCTTCCCTGGATATACCCATACCATAGATAATATCTATTTCAGCGTCCTTAAACGGTGGAGCTACCTTGTTCTTTACAACCTTGACCCTGGTCCTGTTTCCAATCATATCCTGTCCCTGCTTAAGAGTTTCTATTCTTCTTACGTCAAGTCTGACGGAAGAATAGAATTTCAAAGCTCTGCCGCCGGGAGTGGTTTCAGGATTACCGAACATTATACCTACTTTTTCCCTTAACTGGTTTATAAATATTGCCGTAGTCCTGGATTTACTGACTACACCGGCAAGTTTTCTTAAAGCTTGCGACATCAACCTGGCCTGTAAACCCACATGGGAGTCACCCATTTCACCGTCAATTTCGGCTTTCGGGACAAGCGCTGCAACCGAATCAATTACTATAACATCTATTGCTCCGCTCCTTACAAGTGCCTCAGCTATTTCAAGGGCTTGTTCACCCGTATCCGGCTGGGATACAATCAGGTTTTCTATATCTACTCCCAGCTTCCTGGCATAAACAGGGTCAAGGGCATGCTCCGCATCGATAAAAGCGGCTTCTCCCCCGCCTTTTTGGGCCTCTGCTATTATGTGCAAGGCAACTGTGGTTTTACCTGAAGCCTCAGGCCCAAAAATCTCAACAATCCTGCCCCTTGGTACTCCTCCTATCCCAAGCGCTATATCAAGCCCAAGTGCTCCTGTTGATATTGATGAAATATTAAGATGGGCATTTTCTCCCAATTTCATTATTGCACCTTTGCCGAATTGTTTTTCTATTTGCCCCATAGCCATTTCAAGGGCTTTTTTTTTCTCCATCATAAGTTGACCTCCAGTAATTATTTTCTCGAACGTCTGTTCTTAATCATTATATAACATAAATTCCTTACAGTCAATATAAATCACAAATTTTTCCTTAGGTTGTCAGAAGGTTATCAGATTCTTATATGAAGCATCAGAATTTGAATTTATACTTTCCGATTATATGGTCCATTGGTATACATCCGATCATCCTGCTGTCGGTGCTGGAATTTCTGTTATCTCCCATAACAAAAACACATCCTTTCGGCACTTTTACTTTTGTATTTATATAATATCCGGCTTTATCCTTTACATATTCTTCCTTTATTCCCTCGCCGTTCCTGTATACTTTATTATCTCTAAACTCAAGGATATCACCGGGTTTACCTATGACCCTTTTTATCGAGAAATAGTCAATTTCTGTTTCAAATAAAACCTGTGTAATAAGGTTGCTTTTTAAACAGTCGTTTATGTCGTCAATGAGCGTCCTTGGCCTGCTAACTCTACTGTCAATTATAACAATATCCTCATATTCAGGTTCTATTTTAAAAGTGTGGTTTAACCTGCTGACAAATACCTTATCCCCATCATCCAATGTTGGCTCCATAGAGCACCCCTTTACGGATGTGGGCTGAAAAACAAATATACTGATAATAAGTGCCAAAACAAATCCGAGACTAATATGAATGCTCCAATTTAATACCTCTTTAAAAAACTTCATAGCAAATACCGCTTCCTTTATTCCTTGATATTTTCAAATTTTGACTTTTTCTTTTTTACGCCAACCAGCTTGCCGGCTATTTTCCTGACCTTTTCATTAACCATTTTGAAAACATATATTCCTTCCTCTATTTTAAAGAGGAATACCAGACCTGAAAATAAAACCACACCTATTGTAACCCTTATTATCAAAAGGGCAAACTGCATGATTTTTGTTTTAATTATAGAGGCCGTTGTGCCGCTGAAATCAACTGCCAGGCTGCCGTTACCGAACAATTCATTTATAAGGAAAATAAATGCAAACATTATAGCAGCAGCAGCAAATGTCTTGACCAAAAAAACAAATAATCCTTTCATGTCAATTTCCCTGTTTTTCCTCTTTATCAAAAACATCATCAGGGAGGCATTTAAGAGTGCGGCAGCGGAATAGGCAAGTGCCATGCCTGATACTCCTATGGTTGTATATTTGTATAATACATAGCTTAAGGATATGTTGACAAGAATAGTTGACGCACCTGTGTATAAGGGCGTCTTTGTATCATTTGCGGCATAAAAGGCCCTCATTAGTATCGTTACCGCCGATTGGGCCAACAGTGCAATAGAATAAAAAACCAGGATACGCTGTGAAGCCTGCATGGAAATAATATCAAATTTTTCCGAAAATCTAAAAAAGGTTATCAGCGGTTCTCTTAAAACTATTAATCCGGCCGCCGAAGGTATGATAAGAAGCAAAACGGTTTTTAAACCTTTCAAAAAAACTTCCCTGTAATCCCTTTTATCCCCTTCCGCATGTGATTCGGACATGGTAGGCAGCATTGCCGTTCCCATCCCCTGTGCAAAAATTCCATAAGGTGTCTGCCATATTTTATCTGTCATGAGAAGGGCAACTATACTTCCCGGAGGAAAAAGTGTTGTAAACATACTGGTTATGAATGTATTTATCTGGGCCACTGAAGATGATATCAAGGAAGGAATAGCAAGCCTTAATATTCGCTTGAAGCCCGGATGCTTAAAATAATACTTGAATTTATAGAATCTTAGGTTTTTGAGTGCAAAAGTAAGCTGCAAAAGAAAGTATAAAAATGAGCTGCACATAACTCCGACAGCAACACTCTCCACGCTGATTCTGCTTAAGAACAAAATACTTAAAGAGCAAAGTATGTTATATATGGAGGGGCCAAAAGCTGCAGCCGCAAACCTGTGATAGGAATTCAATACCCCATTTGCCATTCCAGCAAGCATCAGTATTCCTACGGATGGCAACAGTATCCTTGACAAGCGTATTATCAGCATCAGCTGTTCACTATCGGTTTCCATACTGTATCCGAGGGCAAGCAAGGGTATTATTTTATGGGCAAAGATTATTCCTATTATAATAAATATAACCATTGCCGAAAATATTGTGTTTATGAGGGTACTGACAGCCTTCCATCCGTCTTCCTCGTCTTTTTTTGCTATGTAGCCTGTCAACACAGGTATAATGGCGGCAGAAATTGCACCCCCTACTAAAAGGTAGAACATAAGGTCCGTTATTTTAAATGCAAATTCATATGCATCCCCGACATTATTTGATCCCAGTACACTTGGCACAAGCATCTGTCTGAAAAAACCGGTAATCCTGCTTACTACAAGTGCTGCCATAACTATGGCCGCCGCACTTGATACGTTCCTTCTTCCTGTTGATTCCAAAATGTGTCCTCCGGCAAAATTGTATTTGTTTTAAGCTATAAGCTGCTTTAAAGCATATCTTCTTATTAAATCCAAGGCATGAAGCGAAGTCATGTTCCTTATTTTTCTTCTGTCTCCCCATAAATTGAGTCTTTTGCACACAGGCCCGTCTTTATCCGCCAGGCTTATAAAAACAAGTCCTACGGGCTTTTCGTCTGTGCCTCCGTCAGGGCCTGCAATTCCTGTTATAGAAATACCAATATCACTTTTTGTTATTTCCCGTATCCCGACAGCCATTTGTTTAGCGGCTTCTTCACTGACTGCTCCGTATTTTGAAAGTACGTCCTTATCCACATTGAGAAATTCATGCTTCATTTCATTGCTGTACGAGATAATTGCTCCTTTATAAACACTGGATATTCCCGGTGTATCCGTCAGACGGCTTGAAAGTACACCCCCGGTGCAGGATTCGGCAATTGAAAAGGTGATGCCCTTTTCAATCAATAACCTTCCGGCAACTGCTTCCATGGAGCTGTTATCTGTGGAATAAACCATAATGCCCAATCTCCTGGTTATTTCTGCAACCACAGGCTTAAGTAATTTTTCCCCGTCTTCATGCTTGGAGCATTTTGCAGTAATTCTCAAAGTTACTTCACCCTCTTTTGCATAAGGCGCTATGGTAGGATTGCTCTGTTTGTCTATTAAATCCATTATCAGCTCTTCCATGGACGATTCTCCGATACCAA
>JANQLN010000061.1 GCA_028280575.1 Clostridia bacterium | reverse complement strand
GTGCGAGGCGTCCAGAGCCAGAATGTTATTGCATGCATAAAGCATTATGCCTTCAATTCTATGGAAATTTCACGGTTTAAAGTGAATATTGATTGTGATAAGAGAACAGAGCAGGAGGTTTACCTGCCGCATTTCAAGGAGTGTATTGATCAAGGGGCCGCAAGTGTTATGAGTGCTTACAATCTATATAAAGGTGCTCATTGCGGGCATAGTGATTATCTGTTGAATCAGATTCTCAAAGGAGAGTGGGATTTTGACGGTTTTGTTATGAGTGATTTTATTTTTGGGGTACGTGATACGTTAGAGGCTGCCAATGGCGGGCAAGATATGGAAATGTGCTGTACTCAGCATTTTGGTGATAAATTGGTCCAGGCGGTAAGGGATGGAAAAGTGCCGGTGAAAAATATTGATCAATCCGCACTTCGTATTGTCAGGACTTTGTTGGCTTTCACACAGGCAGACGACAGGAAATATGAATCAAGCCTTATTGGATGTAAGGACCACATTGGGCTATCATTAGAAGCAGCTGAAAAAGGGATCACTCTTATTAAGAATGATAATAAGGTCTTGCCTCTCAACCGTGAAAAGGATATTAAGATAACGGTTATAGGTAAGCTGGGGAATAAGGAGAGCATTGGCGACCATGGGTCAAGCCGGGTTTTTCCGGATTATGTGATATCTCCCCTACAAGGACTGTCAAATGTTGCCCCCAAAAGCGAAATCAGCTATTGTGACGGCAGTGATCTGGCGCAAGCCAGGGAAGCGGCTGAATCGGCAGATGCTGTTATTTTTGTTGTCGGCTTTGATCATGATGATGAAGGAGAATATATATCAAACGACGAGGTTGATACGGGTCTTCCGGCTGTCGGGGGTGACCGGGTGAATTCACTCGGACTCCATGATGATGAGATCAACCTGATTCAAAAGGTCGGACCGGCCGGCAAAAAATCCATCGTAGTTTTAATAGGTGGTAATACGATTACTGTGAATGAATGGAAAGATTGCGTGCAGGCAATAGCTATGGCATATTATCCCGGAATGGAAGGCGGCACAGCCTTGGCCAGGATTATTTACGGTGATGTCAATCCAAGTGGAAAATTACCTTTTGTCATACCAAAAAAAGACAGTGATCTTCCGAAAGTAAATTGGAACTCTACAAGCCAATGGTATGGCTATTATCATGGTTATGCCAAGCTGGAAAAAGAAAATATTGAGCCGGATTATTATTATGGCTTTGGTTTATCATATACTTCATTTAAATTGGAGAAAGCAGATTTTTCAATTGTTGATAGCCAGATTGCAGCCGGTTGTGATGTTTCAAATATTGGAAGCACTGCGGGGGATGAGGTCATTCAATTATATATAGGTTTTAAAAATTCAAAGGTTGACCGGCCTGTTAAATTACTCAGAGGATTTTCAAGAGTCTCGTTAAAACCTGGCGAGAAAAAGCGGATAACGATCTCTTGTCCTTTTAACAAACTGTGCTGGTATAATCCTGAAGCCGGTCAATGGGAGCTTGAATCCATGTCATATGAGGTATTCCTTGGGACCAGCAGCAATCCGGATGATCTTATTTCAAGCTGTTTGAGTATTTGAAATAGTCTTAGTATGAGATATATATTAATCCAGTATGACATATTTGACACAGAATTTTGATGTATAATAATATTTATAAGACAAGTAAAAAAATTATGTGTAAAATTCTTGAATGAAATAATAATATTAATTCTGTATTGTGTACTTTGAAAATTGGAGAATAATAAAAATCAAAAGGAAAATGTTTCCGGTTGCCAATTATTGCAACTTAACGGCATATAGATTTTTATATGATTGATACTTAGCACTGTTGCATTTATTATATACCAAGTGGGGAATCCTATATTTTATGGCAATAAAGTAATATATATTCAATACGAGAAATAAGGAGGCTTGGATGGATTCATATATTTATGAAGTAATTGAACATGATGCGAAGTTTCCCGCTAAGATTTTTATTACATCAATTGAGAAGTCGAGTTATCATTGGCACTTTGACTATGAGCTGTTACTGGTTTTAAAAGGTTCGGTATATCTTAATATCTGGCCTGAAACCTGCATAGTGAATGAGGGCAATATTATACTCGTAAATAGCAAAGCAGTTCACGGATTGAGAAAAACAAATCAAGAAAATATATGCCTGTTTATTCAATTGAAGAAAGATTTGTTTGAATACTGGCAAAATAAGAATCAAAGTTTCCGCTTTTATCTTAATAGTGTTACCGATGATGTAAAGATGAAAGTGCCGTATTCAAAGTTTGTCCGTACGGCTGCCTTGATAGGACTTGAGTGCAGCGGAAAGAATATATATGATTTATATCGAATGCAGGCACTTATTTATAACCTGATAGCTGATTTGTTTGAATATGCCCAATATGATATCAGGCAGTATGCTGAAAACAGTATCATCACAGAGGAATCAGACATTTTGCTGAAAATCATAGAATTCATTGAAGAAAATCTTTATGAGGAAAATATTACGGAAGCACTATGTCATAATATAGGAATGAGTGAAAAGACCCTTTACCGGTTTTTGAAAATGCATACAAATATGACGGTAAAAGTTATAGCAATCTCAATAAAGCTTGAAAAAGCACAGTACCTGTTGACTACTACAAAAAAAACAATAGATGTTATTGCACAGGAAAGTGGATTTGGAAGTGACAGTTCGTTCTATAGAATATTTAGGAAAGAAATTGGCGTAACACCAAAAGAGTATAGGAGATATGGCATTAAAGTCGATAACAACAAACGGGTCCAGGGATATCTTACTTATAATAAAAGTGAGGCATTAAAGCTTTTAAAGAGTTTTACAAAATAGTGTACATAAATAATAATGGAGGTAGCATGTTTTATGAAGGCCACAAAAAAATATCGCCTTAAATATACTGATAAGGCTAAAAAAATAGTTGATGAATTATCACTGGAAGAAAAGGTGCATCTTATGAGCGGTACGGTTTCTTTGCAGGAGCTCCTTGAGCATGCAATCGGTGCCAACCATTACAACTATTACCCTTATCCTGCAGGCGGTAATGAACGGCTGGGTGTGCCGCAAATGAAATTTTGTGATGGTCCGAGAGGTGTTGTGTGTGGCACCGGAAAAAGCACTTGCTTTCCAGTGCCTATGCTCCGTGGTGCTACCTTTGATGTGGAACTTGAGGAACGAGTTGGTAATGCAATGGGGAAAGAAGTCAAGGCTTTCGGAGGCAATTTATTCGCAGGAATATGTATTAATGTTCCTTATAATCCGGGATGGGGAAGAAGCCAGGAAACCTACGGAGAAGAATCTTTTCATATCGGGCAGATGGGAGCTGCCCTGGTTAGAGGGGTGCAGGCAGAAAATGTAATGGCCTGTGTGAAACATTATGCATTCAACTCTATGGAAATATCCAGGTTCAAGGTTAATATAACCTGTGAAAAAAGGACTGAAAGAGAAGTATTTTTACCCCATTTTAAAGAGTGTATAGACAATGGAGCTGCAAGCATAATGAGCGCATATAATAAATATAATGGCTCATATTGCGGCCACAGCGATTACCTGCTGAATAAGGTATTAAAAGAAGAGTGCGATTTTGACGGCTTTGTAATGAGCGACTTTATCTGGGGGATAAAGAACACAGAAGAAGCTGCTAATAACGGCCAGGATATGGAAATGTGCTGTACTCAATTTTATGGCGAAAAATTAGTTCAGGCAGTAAAAGAGGGTAAAGTGCCGGAAGAGAAAATCAATCAGGCCGCATTGCGAATTATACGTACTATTATTTCGTTTGGAGATGAAGATGATAAGATATATGATGAATCGGTAATTGGCTGCAAGGAGCATGTAGGGTTAGCATTGGAAACTGCAAGAAAAGGAATTACATTGATCCGGAACAAAAACCGGGTGCTGCCCATGAACAGGGAAGATGCAGCGCGTATAGCTGTTTTCGGTAAACTTGCCAACAAGGGTAATGTCGGCGATTACGGTTCCAGCAGGGTATTTCCCCAATACGTGACCACCCCTCTTCAGGGGATTGCTACTGTTGCTGAAAAATCAGAAGTTATTTTTTATGACAATACAGATATGGAATATGCAAAAAAGCTGGCTGCGGGTGCAGACTATACGGTATTTGTGGACGGATATGATCATAATGATGAAGGAGAATATATTTCAGAGGAGCAATTGGACGGATACACTAATGCCATGGGCGGGGACAGGAAGGATTCCCTTGGCCTTCGCAAGGAAGAGATAAAACTGATTCAGGAAGTAGGCCCGGTAAATAAGAATTCTTGTGTTGTCTTAATTGGCGGGAATTTAATTATGACGGAGGAATGGAAAGATTATGTAAGCTCCATACTTATGGCATATTATCCCGGAATGGAAGGTGGAAGAGCCATTGCTGAAATATTGTTCGGTGATATTAATCCAAGCGGAAAGCTTCCCTATGCGGTTCCATTTAAAGAAAGCGACCTTCCCCAGGTGAACTGGAATTCCGAGACCCAGTATTATGATTACTATCACGGGTATAGAAAATTGGAGAAAAACGGAATCAAACCATATCTGCCCTACGGTTTTGGATTGTCATATACAAATTTTTCAATTTCAGATGCAGTTTTTTCTGTTGAAGAAAATTTAATCAAAGCAAGCTGTAAGGTTAAAAATACCGGTGCTTTTATGGGCACGGAAGTCATTCAGATGTATGTAGGATTCAAAAACTCCGGAATAGACAGGCCGGTAAAAATTCTTCGAGGATTCAAACGTGTTGAACTGGAATCCGGGAATGAAAAAGAAGTTGCTATTACATGCCCTATTGATAAATTGAAATGGTACAACCCCAAAACAGAATCATGGGAGCTTGAGCATATGGAATACGAGATATATATTGGTACAAGCAGTGATGATAATGATTTGCTGGAAGGAAGCTTTAAACTATAATAATGGTTTAATTATTAGTGTTCCTATCATAATAAAATCTTGGAAGAGAGGCAGCTTGAGATGTCAAATAAATCTATTGTCAGATGCGAAAATATTTATAAATCCTTTGGTCCCACCAAAGCCTTGGTAAAAGTCGACCTGCAGGTTTGTGAAGGGGAAATCCGGGGCTTGATAGGGGAAAACGGCAGTGGAAAGTCAACTCTCAGTTCTATTATTGCAGGAGTCCGAAAAGCTGACAGGGGAGTAATGTATTTTAGAGACAAGGTCTATTCTCCAAATACTATGGTTGAAGCTCAAAAGCAAGGTATCAGTATGGTTGTTCAGGAGATGGGAACCATATCGGGAATAACTGTTGCGTCTAATATCTTTGTAGGAAGGCTGGACATTTTTACTAGAGGCGGATTGTTTTTTCCCGATGCAATGAATAAAGCTGCAAAGCAGATATTAGATGAAATCGGCTTGACGGACATCAGCCCGTCGGCTATGATTGACAATCTCAATTTTGAAGATAGAAAAATTATTGAAATTGCAAGAGCAATGCAAATCAAACCGGAATTGCTAATTATAGATGAAACAACTACCGCACTTGCGGCTAAGGGCAGGAAAATTCTTTATAATGTTATTGATAAAATGCATAAGCAAAATAAAGCCGTGCTGTTCATAAGCCATGACCTGGATGAACTCAAGAATATTTGTACACATGTTACGGTTCTTCGTGACGGCAGGTTAATTAATACAATGGATGAGAAGGATATGAATATTCCTGATATGCGCAGATATATGGTTGGCCGAGAAATATCCGACAACTACTACCGGTCTGATTTCGACGGCAGTTACGATGATAAGGTTGTCTTGGAGCTTAGGCATATCACAAATGACAAGCAGATAGAAAATTTTAGCCTGCAGCTGCATAAGGGAGAAATATTAGGAATTGGCGGCCTGGCAGACAGCGGGATGCATGAGGTGGGACGTCTTGCCTTTGGAATTGAGCCGGCGCTGACCGGCGAGGTTGTATGTAACCGGAGCAATTCAAAAATATCAAACCCTTCCGATGCAATTAAACAAAATATAGGCTACGTATCCAAGGAACGGGATAAGGAGGCGCCTATACTGAACGCTTCCATAATTGATAACATTGTACTTCCAAGCCTGAACAGACTAAAAAACAAATTGAACTTGATACTCAAAAAGCGTGAAGAAAAAATGGCGCAGCAGCAAAAGGATATCATGGAGATTAAATGCAGGAACACAAAGCAATTTGTAAATGAGCTCTCAGGCGGCAATAAGCAAAAGGTGGTCTTTTCCCGCTGGCTGGCTAATAAAAGTGATATTTTGGTCCTGGATTGCCCTACGAGAGGTATTGATGTTGGAGTAAAGGCTAATATGTATCATTTAATGTATGATCTGAAAAAGCAGGGAAAATCCATATTATTAATCTCGGAAGAGCTGCAGGAATTGATTGGTATGAGCGACAGGATTCTGATTATGAAAAATGGCAATATAACACAAGAGTTTAGCCGCAGTGAGAATCTGACTGAAAATAAAATTATTGAATATATGATTTGAGGGGTGAAGAGATTGCTGAGTTTATTTAAGGATTATGCAAATAAAAAACAGAATGTTTCCTGGCCTGGGAAAGTTGAATTGGTAAAATACCGTGCTTCCAATATATCACCTTTTCTAGGACTCATTTTTATCACTTTGGTATTCTCTTTTACCACAAACGGACGGTTTGCAAGCATAAGTAATATGACAAATC
>JANQLN010000020.1 GCA_028280575.1 Clostridia bacterium | reverse complement strand
TTTTTTAAAAAACCCTTGACAACTATTAGCTGGTCTAAATTCATTCCCAATGATAACTGTTTCATTATACACATAAATCTTCTCAATATTAAAAATGGGAAAACTCAAATTCGAGATAATTTGACATTAAAATTATATTTTGATAGTATTCAAGAGATAGTTATGGAGCCATATGGTTATTTGATATTGAACGTCTTTCAATAAGGGGAGAATTTTATGAATACTGTTGATTATGTAATAATGGGATTTGTTTTAATAGCGCTGATATACGGATATTTCAAAGGATTCATTATAACCTTATTCTCATTTTTAGGTTACATAGCGGCTGTAATATGTGCCAAGCTTTTTTCGCCTGCGGTTACATCTTTTTTAAAAGACAATACTTTTGCAGACAAAACTATATCTGATTTTGTCAACGGCAAGCTTGGCTCGCTTGCGGCACCTGCAAACTCAGGAGCTCTTACAGATTTTAAAATTCCTGAAAATATGGAAACCGAATTAACAAAAAATCCGGAGCTCAATAAAATATTAACTCAAAATCCCATATTGAAAAATATCCTGGACCAGGACTCAATTTCTGATTACGGGCAGACCGTAGCGGATGTGCTGGCCAACTTTTTACTCACAATGCTCTCGGCAATTGCAATTTTTATTGTTGTAAAAATTGTTGTCGGAATTATTGGAAATATGATAAACAGAAGAGTAAAAAAGTCCCGTACTTTAAATTCCGCAAACAACCTTGGTGGTCTTTTTTTCAGCGGGCTTACGGGACTTATTATACTATTTGTTGTTTTAACCGCTATATCTCCTTTCATATTTGCGTCCGGAGCCAGCGGTTTTACCACTGCAATCAATGATTCTTTATTGACGGGCATATTTTATAAAAGCAAGCTGTTTTCAATTTTGATGGAATCGGGATTATCAATCGGATAAAAAGGAAAGGGATGCCAAATGATTATTTTATCTTATTTAGACTTAATGAAAAAGCACGAGCCTTTTAAAAAACACCACATTACATATGCATCCGATATTGAGGATAAAGAGCTTTTTAGTTTAAAAAATTCAGTTGAGGCCATATTTTGCGATGCAGGTATTCTGACCGGCAGCTATATAAGCTCATTCCCCAATTTGAAGTGGGTGCAAATTGCCAGCTCCGGTTATGACAGTGCAGATATTAAAGCATTAAAGGACAACAATATACTTTTTACAAATGCAAAGGGTGTTTACAGTATACCTATAGCTGAGGACATCTTTTGTAAGATGCTCATGTTTGCGCGGAAATCCATTGATTCCGTATTAAATAAACAACAGGCAGAGTGGCAAAGGGATGATTATGGCTTGTTTGAAGTTTATGGCAGGACAATGGGGATACTTGGCACCGGTTCTATTGCCGCGGAAACTGCAAAAAGAGCTAAAGCCTTTAATATGAATGTGCTTGGCTACAACCGTTCAGGTAAAAATGAAAAATACTTTGATGAAATATATACGGGAAAGGCTCTGGATGTCCTGGTTAAAACAAGTGACGTCATTGTATGCACACTGCCTTATTCACCAAAAACAGAAAAGCTTGTAAACGACAGGTTTCTGGATATGATGAAATCTTCAGCAGTTTTTATAAATGTAGCAAGAGGCAGGATAGTTGATGAGAAGGCCCTTATAAATGCCCTTAAGCAAAATAAGATAGCAGGGGCGGGCCTGGACGTATTTGAAAATGAACCTTTACCAAAGGAAAGTCCTTTATGGAAAGCCGGTAATGTAATTATTACGCCGCATACTGCAGGGTTGAGTGATAAAATTAATAAAAGGCTGGTCGGATTATTTGAAGACAACCTCAACGCATATTTGAGCAATGGTGAAATGTTGAATGAGGTTGAGCTTTAATTCTTGCTTGGCATTATATGTTTATTGCACGAAGAATTTATGGAAGACATGCATAATTGGCAAGAATAATTCATAAGATTACATAATACTTATTTTATATGAAGGGGATAAGTGTTATGCTAAAAAGGATTGTTATAATTGTTATTGCTGTTTTTTTTGTAATCCCTGTTGTCCACGGCTTGCGGCCTTTAAAAGTTTATATGGAAGGCAGGCAAGTAATATTTGAAAATCCTGTGGCTATAGTAAATGGAAGCCCGTCGCTTCCAATGCTTGAGATGTTTGAGGCGGCAAATCTTGAATACAGGCATTCCAAAAACAGCAGGTTTGTAAGCCTTTATTATGAAGATAACCATTATTTGATAATTCTGAACACCAGGATTGTTTTTGGAAATAACCAGAAGTTTTTGCTGGATAATGTGGTTACTGATTATAATGGAATACCCCAAGTACCTGTGGACTTTTTTCATAAGGTATTGGGATTTAAGGTAGACTGGAATAGGGAAGCACATTCTTTAAATATCTGGAAAAAAAACGAAGTGAAAATACATTTTATCGATGTGGAACAGGGTGAAGCTATCTTTATAGATTACGGTGATTATGACATATTAATCGACTCGGGCAGCCATGAAAAGGGTGAGCTTGTATCCGCGTATTTACAAAACTATGGAACAGATGATATAGAATTGCTGGTTATGACACATGACGATGAAGAACATATTGGAGGTATGGAATACATACGCAGGATGTTCCATGTTGAAACAGTTATTCTGCCGGGTACAAATGATAATATGCTGTCCCTTTTATCTGGTGAGGTGTTCAGGTTAAATCAGGTTACAAGGATAATGCAGGATGACAACATGACCTTTGATCTGGGCAACAATGTGTTTTTTCATATTTTAGAAACAGGAGACGGCTATGGAAGCAGTGTTGTAGCCTTGCTGGAGCACACAAATACAAAGGTCCTTTTTACCGGTGATATGGAAGCAGCGGTTGAAGAGAAGAATATTGAAATTTTTGAAGATATAGATATTTTAAAAGCCGGAAACCATGGGGGCATTGAATCCACGAGTTCAAAATTCCTGGATGTTACCAGGCCGGAAACTGTTGTTATCAGTTGTTCCATCGATAATCCCCTGTATCCGTCGGATATTTTAATAAAGAGGCTTTTAAACAGGAAAATAGATATTTACAAGACTTCTGATTTGGGCACCATAATAGCTACCTTAGACGGAAAGGGGTATTATGTTGATAACTGCAGTATTACAGGAATTGAGATTGTAGCAGTTGATGAAATTAACAAAAAAATAATAATCAGGAATAAAACCTCTAAAATGCTTGATATTTCAGGCTGTTATTTAGTGAGCGGGAAAACAGGCAGTATTTTTAGGATAACCGAAGGGTCCGCAGCAAATCCGGGAAGCTTTATTAATTTTGATATTTATAAGGCGGATGATATTCCTGGGTTTATAAGGATTCCTAAATACAACCAATATCTTTTATATGACCTTAAAGGGAATTTATAAGGCTTTTGACCTGTTAGTTTTTTTGTATTAAAGGGACGCTGTGGGCAGCGTCCCTTTACGGATAATACAACATTTGCACCTGATAAAATATCCTTTGTCTATCTTACTATTACTTCCTCAAATCCCTTAAGTACTTCCTGCAGCCCCGCATCATTCAAAGATTTCACATAACTATCCCATTTTGAATCAACGTCGGCCTTTCCGGTAATGGCATTGAAATAGAATTCATTCGACAGTGAAGCTATATCCTCTGATTTTTCAGTGTGAACCTTGTTGAAACCGCTTGTCGGGAAAACAATTCCTCCAAAGAGCGGCTTTTGTTTAAATGCCGTTTCATACGGTGGCAAATCCGATTTGAGGGTTGTCATTTTGAAACGCTTTTCTCCGTTTGGAGAAAGGGCAAATGTCTGCCTGATACCAAGCTCCGATATTTTTTCTTTTGTCAGAAGCTCTTTATTTGGCATAATAATACCCTCTTCATTCACATCGTAAGTTTTGCCTTTTTCGCCGTAAAAAAGCCTTACGTAAAGATCCCAGTCCTCAACGATGGCATCACGAATGTTCATAATTCTTTCAACCTTCTCGTCGCTCGTATCCGCACCAAAGTACACTGCATTATTTGTTACTTCAGGATAATATCCAAAAGCAGCCGCTCTTCCCTCTGGCCCCTTTACCGCCGGAAAGTATACCAGTTCCTCCCCGGGATACTTGTCAAGAACCATGCTGCTTACATTATTAGGGGTGGAGGAGGCAAACCACCAGGGATGGTCCTCTAGCATACCGATTTTACCTTCAGCCCATTTTGCCCTCTGTATATCTCTTGTATCGGTCACAAATTCAGGGTCTATAAGTCCCTCCTTAAACCATTTGCCCATAAGCTTCAGAAATTCCCTGTACTCATCGGTTGCACCGGAATAAACTACTCTGCCGTCAATATCGTAATATGAGTTTGGATACACTCCGAAGGTGCCCTGCACATAGCTGAATCTTGAGTGAAGCCCGTAAGTGTCATCCTCACCATTGCCGTCAGGGTCGTTCCTGGTAAATTTCACACACATATTGTAAAAGTCGTCAAGGGTTTCAGGCGCTTTTGCAATTCCTACCCTGTCCATCCAGCTCTTTCTTGCGGCCATGATAAAACTTATTTTTGCCTTGGCTATATTTGTATAAGGGATTCCCCATACTTCGCCTTTGTAAGTTATCTGGGGCATGAAAATTTTGGGATCTATCAGTTCCTCTACAACCTTCATATAATTAGGCGCATTTTTATAGAGCATATCCTCCGTTATCGGCCTTAGAATTCCTTGATCTGCAAATTTTCGGTAGTATTTGCCCATATTATTTGATATAATATGGTCTGCCGTATTTCCCGATGCCCAGTAAACCGTCCACTGTTCTTCACTGTGAACATCCAGCTCCGGAATATCCAGTTCAACGTTAAACCTTTCTTCAATCAGCTTTTGAGTCTCTGTACCCTCTTTGACGGGGTTATCGAACTGGTTGTAGACTATCCACGTGAGCTTGAGTTTTTTGTCAAATTTGCCCTTTTGAGTCTGTGCAGTGATTTCTTTCTCTGTATCGATTTCGGCAGTCTTTTCCTTTCCTCCCGTGTTAGAAGCCTCTTCCCGGCCGCAGCCCGCAAACGCAGCGGTAAATACCACGGAGATGGCCAGGACTAAAACAAATTCCTTTAAAAGATTTCTCCTCATGCAAAATACCTCCTGTTTAGTTATTTTATATTATCCGGAACACAACCGGCTAATATCGGTTATATCAGCCTTTTACCGACCCTACAAGAACGCCTTTGACAAAGTATCTCTGTAAAAACGGGTAGAAGAATATTATAGGTGCAGTAGAAACGACTACAGTAGCAGCTTTTACGGTCTCAGGAGAAGTTTCGTCGGTCATCAGGGTCAGTACTCCGTTTTTTATTAGTTCTTCATCCTGGTCTATAAGTATCCTTCTAAGCATAAGCTGCAGTACCATCTTATCCCTCGACCTTACATATATCAGAGCGTCAAACCATGAATTCCAATGCGCCACCGCTGTCCACAGCGCAAGAACGGCAATGATCGGCATGGATAGGGGCATCATGATTCTGAACACCACTGTCAGCGGATGAGCGCCGTCGATAAATGCGGATTCTTCAAGGGATTGAGGAATTGTCCTGATAAAGTTCCTTGCTATAATAAGGTTCCACGCACTTGTCAGCATAGGCAGAATCAACGCCCATCTGCTTCCTATAAGTCCAAGGTTTTTTATCTGCATGTAAGTGGGAATCAAGCCTCCGTTAAAAAACATGGTAAACAGTATAAAAAGCAAAATCGTCTTTCTAAAGGGCAGGCTTTTTTTGGTAAGCGCATATCCTCCGCAGTATGTGGTCAATACGGTTAAAACAGTACCGGCCGTCACCCTTATCAATGTATTCATATAACCTATTATAATAATGTCATCCTTGAATACCTCCCTGTATGAAGAGAAAGTAATGAAATCAGGTATTAACCTAAACCCCAGCCTTCTCACATTTTCTGGGCTTGAAAAGGATACTACAAGTGTGTCCCATACCGGATATAGGAACAAGACCACCAGCATAACCATTGAACTGTATAGAAATACCTCAAACACAATATCTCCTGCCGTTTTCCTGGGTCTGTACATCTACGCGCCGCCTCCTTTTATGACAGTAACTACCACAGAGCATTTTCGCCGTCGCCGGCTTTTCTAATTATAAAGTTGGTAAAGAGCACAAGCATCAATCCAATTAAATTCTTGAAAAGGTTTACCGCAGTTGAAAGACTGTATTCCATGTCCACAAGCCCTACCCGGTAAACGTATGTATCAATAATATCTCCCGTCTTGTAAACCATAGGATTGTACAGGTTAAATACCTGGTCAAATCCGGCATTTAAAATTCTTCCCAGATTTAAAATAAATACAATGGATATCACAGGCAGAATAGAAGGTATAACTATTCTTTTAACTATTTGAAATCTATTTGCTCCATCGATATAAGCTGCTTCAAATTGATTATAATCTATTCCTGATATTGCGGCAAGGTATATAATTGTACCCCACCCGGCATTCTGCCACATGGCAGTTATAACAAGGATTCCCCTGAACATGGAAGGCTGGGTGAGAAAATAGACGGGCTCTCCTCCAAACACGGTAATTATATAGTTCACAACACCTCTGCTGGGGGACAGCAGTTCGATTATGATTCCGGCAAGCACTACCCATGATAAAAAATGGGGCAGGTATGAAACCGTTTGTACAAATTTCTTAAACTTCAAATTCCCTATTTCATTAATAAGTACGGCAAGTACAATGGGAGCGGGAAAATTGAATATCAGCTTCAAGCTGCTTATAATTAGTGTATTTACGCTGACTTCCCAGAACTTTCTGCTGTCAAACAGCCTTTCAAAATACACGAATCCCACCCATGGGCTTTTTAGGATTCCAAGTCTCATGTTAAACTGCCTGAAGGCAAGTGACACCCCATACATGGGAATATAGTGAAATAGTACAAAGTAAACAATTACAGGAATTAAAAGCAAATAGTAGTACCTGTGCTTGTACATCAGTAAAGCTGTTTTATTAAGTTTTCCCCTTACATTTGACGTAGTTAAACTGATTTTTGCCAATTATTTTCCTCTTTTCCCCTTTATTTTGCAATATGGCTGTAAGAAAATTAAAATTCAAGAGATATTTTTTTCGCCATAGTGTATAGCCTGACATGAAACGTCTCCCCAGCCGCGGTGACCGTCCGACATCTCCGAGCCGCTTGCATAGTACAGGACGGTCACAATAGTCCCGTCATCCAGCTGCACTGTGGAAGGGTACCCGAGGTCCGTATTTTTAATCCCGTCACCTGCAAGAAGCACTTCAGTATCCGTATTCCATGTCTTACCACTATCTTCACTTACCAGGGCACCGCACCCCATTGGCCTTAACCTTCTCCCGTATGTCATAAGAAGTTTGCCGCTTTGCAGCAATGTCAGGTCAGCCGGGTGCTCAGATTTGCGTGTTATCTGCTCCGGTCCGCTCCAGCTGTAACCGTTATCCTTGCTGAAAAGAACGGAAACAAAGCCCCCCATACTCCTGGCTGAGGCCACAAGAGCGCCGTCAGCCATAAAAGCAAAAGAGGTTTCATTAAAACCCCGGGCCACTATGGACTCGTCCCCCCAAGTTATTCCCCCGTCTTTACTTCTTATTATACAGATTGTGTTTCCTTCTCCGGACCCGTCACCCTCCTCGACTCCGTAAAAGCTCATAAGCATTGTCCCGTCGGGGGCATTTACAATCCTGCCGTAGGGAGAACCCCACTTGATATTTTTTAATTCAAAAGGCACCGGCTCACTCCATGTCCTTCCGCTGTCGGAGCTTATTGTTGTATAACTGCTCATTTTGCCTCTCGCTTTTTTACGCTTTTCACTGCCTGCCCATACAATCTTTCCATCACAGAGGCCATATGCCTGTTCGGCCTTCCAGAAAGCTGCAACAAGTTCGCCGCTGTCATTCACCCCAAATGCAGGATTCCTTGCGTCCTCCCATCTAGGAGTTATTTCCACAGGATCGGACCAGCTCTTTCCACCGTCACCAGAAGTTGAAACAGCAAGGGTAGCGGATATACTGACATGGGTTCCACCGGTTCTATATATTACTGCAAGAGATTGGGGGCCGGTCTTCACAAGTACGGGAAAGTAACCCTGCATTGAACAAACAAGATACCTTTTCAATCGTCCCCTCCTGCCTTTAAAAAAGTCAGATTCTCCGGATAAATATTTTGTAATTGCCATTTGATAATCCCTCCATATTAAAAGTATAACAGTGGAAGTGAAAAAAATGTGTTTGTTTTTTTTTCTATTGTTTAAAATTTTTACGGATTTGTCACAGGTTTTTAGGTATAAGAATTTCCACTGTTGTACCGATACCCTCCCTGCTGAAAATGCTTATACCGTACTTTTTCCCGAAATACAGTTTGATTCTGCTCTGTATATTGTGAAGACCTATACTGCCTTTTGCTTCATCGTTGTCTATCTCCTCTGCAACTTTTTTAATAATGTTTTCCGGTATTCCCATACCATTATCGGTGACAGAAAAGATTACGCTGCTTCCATCTTCGGAAGTCTTACATCCAACTTCAATTATACCTTCACTTTGTTTGGGGTGAATCCCGTGGTATATGGCATTCTCTATGACAGGCTGGAGTGAAAGACGTATTGTTTTGCAGGCCATAAGCTCTTGGTCTATATCCCATATGAAATCTATCTGGTCGCCATACCTCATTTTCATTATTTTTATATAGTGGTTTATGTGCTCAATTTCTTCAGAAATCATTACTACGGGATCGTCAGAACGGGCAACATGCCTGAAAAAACAGCTCAAGGAATTGATCATCTCTACCGCATCCTTTTTCCGCTCGCGCTTTATCAGCCAGTTTATGCTTTCAAAAGTATTATACAAAAAATGCGGATTTATTTGAAACTGCAAAGCCGTCAGCTCCGATTCTCTTTTTCTGTTTTCCAGCTCAGCATGCTTTTTCGCGGAACTCAGCAGCTGGTCTATAAGCTGTTCGTTTTTTAAAATCATTTCGTTAAATGCATTTCCCAGTTCATTTATTTCTGTTACAGAGCTGTTTTGGGGGAATATGATTTTTGAATTTTTTATTCTCATTTTTCGCAGTAATCTGTTCATTTTGTCAAGGGAACCTGTCAGGCTGAATGCAAAAACAAAAGCAATAATTATATTTAAAAGCAGCATTAATGTAAAAATATAAATTCTTTCATACAGCAAAGTCCGCCTGCTTCTGCCCATCAAATCAAAAGAGTATTCTCCTACAAGATACCATGGCGTGTTCAGTAACTTCTTATGCAGAATAAATTTGTCCCCTGCTGCTTTTCTATTTTCATTACCATTGATTATATTGTGTATATCAACGTTTGCATGTAACAGATTTTTATCGGTATGGGATATAATCGTGCCGTTCTCATTCACAATAAAAATACGGGTATCTTTTTCTATGATGTTCTTATATATGTTTTCCAGTTCGTATTCCGCAATCTGGCATTGAAGGAAGCCTATATTGTTGAAGTCCTCAAGGCTGTTTATTTTTATGACCAGGTTTAGAAGGGACCTTCCATACTCATCCTTTGCAGTGTCGAACCATGAGGTTATCCCTCTTTTGTATCCACATTCCTCCAGCATTTTTTTATTTATTACAGTATTGGAATCCTCGTTTGAATTTGTGAAAAAAATTTCTTTGTCATTCTTATATATAAATATCTCATCTCTTCCGCTCCCCAGCTTCAATGAGCTCTCTACAATCATCCTGACATCTTTAGGGCTGTGTATCCTGCTCAGAGATTCTTGAAGGGTAATATTAAAAATAATATTTTTCATAATTTTTTCCTTTGTATTAATAAAATAATTGACATTTTCAACTGCCTGTCTAAAAGCACCGGAGTAAGAGTTGACAACATAGGATTCAATAATATTGCAGCTGGCAAAATACGAAATTACCAGATAAACACTTACAGGCACTATTATAACACCCATAAGATACCCAAGTATGCTCTCCCTTAACGAAAGACCTCTTCTTTCGTTTCTAATAACCCTTTTATAAGGTTTGGGACCATTTTCATATACATAATTTTTGACGTTTATAATCAGCTGCTTTAACGGGAAAATTATCTTGCTGGATATTATTCTTGATAGAAATAAAGCCAGCAGAATTATAATTATTAAAGTAATAAAGAGATAACCGCCGTATTTGTTAATACTATTGGCAAAATCCGAATTTTTCTGTATGAAAACAACACTCATACCAATAGTTGTCAAATATCTGCAGTATATCTTAAAGCCGGAGTTCTCGAAAAACTTTGTTTCCTTGGCAGGCTCCGGTAAACCGGTTCTAAACACCAGGTCAGTATACCTTTCTCCAACACCAGCACTTGAGGCAACAATTCTCGTCTCATCTATCAAAAAACAGCTATTGCTTAACATGCCGTCAATCACTTCCGGCTCTATAAGTACAAAAACACATCCATACTCACTGCCGCCTCTCTTAATTACACTGGCATAACAATACCTGCTTTCAATATAGCCGAAACCATTTTTGGAAAGATTGTCAGGCTTGCTTTTAAGCGGAGGTATCAATACCGCCTTACCGTTAAAAGCTTGGCTGATATACTTCATATATTCCGACCGCTTTAAAGACGGGTAGCTAAGGTTGTACACACCCCGGTCGGCACCCGGTAATATTATAGTGCTGTCTGTTACAACAACTACGTTATATATGAGCTTATTAAATTGATTCATGATACCTATCCTGGATTTAATATTATGAAGCAGAGCCGGTTTGCTTCCTGCAGAGCTGGACTCATACTGCCGGATGTAATCGATGAGTATATCGTCCGATGCAATATATTTGGTTATCTTTTCAAGCTGGCTGAAATTATTTTCAATTGTATTTGCCGTCTGTTCAACTATACCGATATTGATGCTGTTAAGTTTATCAAGAATATATCCTTTGGTGCTCAGATATGACTGTACGGCAGCTGCCGTTAAAAAGACGGCCGCAAGAAAAACAGATGTAATAACTATAATATTTTTATAATTTACGGCAAATTTTCCGTTGTCAATCAACCTGTTTTTCATTTTCAATCCTCTAATTTATTAAATCATACGGACTTAATTCTATATTGAAGAGGCGTCATGCCCGTTACCTTTTTAAAAACAGTACAAAAGTGCCTGTAATCTACATATCCTACCTGCTTTGATATGTCCTGCACCTTTGCGTCCGATGTATTCAACATCCTTTTTGCATTTTCCATGCGAACACTCAAAATGTAATCCGAAAGGTTTTCATCTGCTTCCTCTTTGAAAATTCTGCTAAGATACGTAGAATTTATAAAAAAATCCCGGGAAAGCCGGTCCAGCGAAAGTCTGTCGGAATAATTGGAGTCAATATATCTTTTTACCTTCTGAATAAACCGGTATTTATAACTGGTCAGGTTATAGTCCTTTATCTGAGCTTCAATTTCAAGGACAGCATCCTTAAATAAATCTTCAAGCTTTTTAAAGGTCTCACAGCCTGAAATCCTGTTATAAAATTCATCTTCAGTCAAAACGGTAATGAAAATATACTCTTTCTTTATTTCTGCAGCTATGGCAGAATATATCTGTATAAATTTTATATGGAGCCTGTTTTTATCCAGGATATTCACTGATGATAAATAAGAAAACAGACCTTTCAAGGTTGAAACCACGGTATATGAGCAATTGTTTAAAAGACCTGCGGAGATATTATTAACAGCAGTTTCCACTTCACTGTTATTCCAGCTCTTATTTTTGTCGAATACCGACTCCTTATAGAAAATTACACTGCCCTCTCCGGAGTAATACCTATAGTTTAATGCGGCAGCCGCTTCATCAGCAGAGTGTCTTAACTGTGCCAGATCCCTGCACACACTGCTCACACCCATGCTTATAATATTTGTCCCGCCGGTATCTCCAATGTTCAGTTTTTCTTCCATAAAGTCTTTGAATTTCTTTGAAAAATGGTTCTGATCTCTTTGAGCTATCGGTTTATCAGAGCATATGACAATATAAAATATGCCGTCCAGATATAAAGCTTCAAAGCCTGATTGTCTTAAGCAGCATTTAGCAAGCCGAAGCAGGCTTTCGGACGATGTCTTCCCGTCAGCTTTTTTCTCAATATTGCTGTAGCTGAAAGCCATTATACAGTAATACTTGTTTTTGGCGTCAAACCCTACTTTAGCAAGTTCTTCTCCACACCTGGCATAATCATTAAATTCCCTGCTTAAAAGCTTTAAAAATACATATTCCGTCATTTCATCCCTGTCGATATTAAGGCCGTCTTCCGATGCGCTTATATTCTTTTCACCCCTGCTCTGTATTTGAAGTTCATTATAAATGTTTTGGAAAAGCTCCAGTAAATCATCTACATTAAGAGGTTTTAAAATGTATGAATGGACATTGTACTCAATAGCTTTCTGAGCGTACTCAAATTCTCCATAACCACTGAGAATAACGGTTTTGATATGGGGGTACCTGTATTTGAGCACTTTACAAAGCTCTATGCCGTCCATTACCGGCATTTTCACATCTGTAAGCACCACATGGGGAACTATTTTTTCGATACAGGCAATAGCCTCCCGGCTGTTTGCAGCAGTACCCGAAATTTCAAATCCCATCTCATGCCACGGTACTTCCTTTGCAAGACCTTCCCGGATAAGGTACTCGTCGTCGACAATAAGTACTTTGTACATGCAAACGTGCTCCCTTACTAAAAGTGTTTTCACATTTATGATTATAACACCTATGTACAAGTACGGGCAAGTTAAAATATGCAGCGCTCCCTATGTACGGGCCTAAAGCTAAGGCTTTTTTGTCAGCTGACAGAATGTATTGGATTTTACTGTTTCACCTATCATGACTCATCACCATGTAATTTTAAAATACAAATAATAAAGATTATGCAAATATATAGTTTATGAATAACCATAGGCAAAAAAATGTTCGACATCAGTACTTTACTGATGATATAATAATATTATATTAAAAATCCAGGAAGTGGTTGCTATGAATACTATAATTAAGAGAAGATATTATAAATAATCTTGATAAATTGCCGGTGATATGATTTTGGGTGCTTGCTTGACCAAACTGGAGATAAAAATAATGGAGTATGTTAAATGAATGTAATTGAAGTTGTAGATTTAAAAAAGCAATATAAATCTGTTCTGGCGGTGGATAATATATCATTTACAGTTGAAGAGGGCTGTATATTCGGTATGTTAGGACCAAACGGCGCAGGCAAAAGTACCACTATAGAGTGCATAATAGGCCTGAAAAAAAGAAATGGCGGAAGCGTTAATATATTAGGACTTGACCCATCTGTTGACTATGAAAGGCTTTATAACCAAATAGGAGTTCAGCTGCAGGAGACATCCTATCAAGATAAAATTAAGGTTTATGAACTGTGTGATCTTTTCATGACCATGTATAAAACGCCTACAGATTATGTGAAGCTACTAAAACGTTTTGGTCTGGCTGATAAAGTAAAATCTTATGTCTCGGAGCTTTCCGGCGGACAAAGGCAGAAGATAGCCATAATTCTCGCATTAATTTCAAACCCCAAGGTAATATTCTTAGATGAGTTAACCACCGGACTTGATCCAGGTGCCAGGCATGATATGTGGCAATGTGTTAAAGAACTTCAACAAGAAGGCAGGACAGTATTCATGACAACTCATTATATGGAAGAAGCAGAGTATTTATGTGACAAGATATGTATTATCCATGAGGGTAAGATTATTGCTATGGATGATGTTGATGGTGTAATTGAGAGTGCAGACATAGATACTGAGTTAATATTTGAAACTAATGATGATGTTGAATCTCTGCTTGGTAAAATAGATAATGTTAACAGGGTAGAAAAATGCAATGGCAGTGTTAGTGCATACTTCAAAGACGAAGAAGCAATTGGAGATATCATTCTCTCTTTTAAGCAAAATAATGTGAAGTATAAAAAATTAAACATAATAAGACCAAACCTGGAGGATGTCTATTTGAAGCTAACAGGTAAAGAGTGGAAGGAAGCTGAATAATGAGAAGGTTTTCAAAAGTTGTAACTGTTGAGTTGAAGCTAATTAGCAGAGATTTTTTGACTTTGTTTTTTGCTCTGGCCTTTCCGGTAATGATTCTTTTATTATTTGGAACGATGTATGGAAATGAACCTAGCGAATTTAATGATGGTTTTGGTGCGGTTGACGCATCAGTTCCTGGATATATTTGTATGATAATTGCGGTGACAGGTATAATGACATTACCTCTTACTCTGGCACAGTATAGAGATAGAAAAATACTTAAAAGGTTTATGATAACACCTGTTAAGCCTATGGAAATCTTATTGTCACAGTTAGCGGCAAATACTATTACCACCTTTGCAGGTATGATTTTGTTGCTCATATGTGCAAAAATAGTCTTTAACCTCCATTTTTTTGGCAATGTTTTACAGGCAATTGCTGCTTTCATCTTAATATTGTTAAGTATTTTCTCCATTGGTTTGTTTATAGCCTCGGTATCAAAAAATGCAAAGGCAGCTACTGCGATTGCGTATATTATCTACTTTCCTATGCTGTTTTTATCAGGAGCCACCATGCCTCTTCAAATGATGCCTGAATCTTTGATATCAATTTCCAAGATAATACCGCTGACGTATGGAGTTGAACTTATGAAAGGTATCTGGCTTGGCAGCAGTATTGCAGATTACACTACTCAAGTACTGGTTCTTGGAGGAATATTACTGCTGTTTGCGACTCTATCAGTAAAACTATTTAAGTGGGAATGATGAAAATCTGTATACATGGCTTCTGCCTGGGACTCCTAACAAAAAAGTACAATAAAAGTTTGTTTCATACATTGAATTAAATAAAATCTTTTTCTATGACGTCACTGTTATTCCGGCTTTTATTTTTGTTGAATACCGGGTCCTATGTCAAGTAAGGGAAAGTTAAAATATACACCCCTCCCTATGTACGAGCCTAAAGCTAAGGCTTTTTTGTTAGCTAACAAAATGTATCGGATTTACTGCTTCACTTATCATGACTTATCACCGCATAATTTTATTGTTAAATTGCACAAATATAGTGTATTTATATAATAATAAATAATAGTATTGACTAAAAATGTATATTGTATTATAATTATATTGTAACTTAAACGATAACTTAACAATAAAATGGAGGGGAGTAAAGTATGAACAAAAACAAAATTTTATCATTGGTTCTGGCGGCATTTTTACTGACTGCGCTATTCGTTGGGTGCCGGAAGGAAGATGAAGCGACAACCGGTACGACAAAAGAAGGCGAAACCGTACAAGAGAGAGAAGAGGGACCGAAAACAACTGAAAAACATGTTCTAAAAGGAGAAATAACTTACATTCATAACCGTACGGACATTGACGACAATTTAATGCAGGACTACATAGCGCAATTTAATGAAAAGTACCCGGAGATAAAGGTATCTACGGAAACCGCGTCAGACTATGAAGGTATGATTAGAGTGCGCTTGAACTCAGATGATTATGGTGATGCTTTAATATTGCCGGATGAATTAAACCTGACGGATTACCCGGACTTTTTTACGGTGCTGGGCAAGGCTTCGGAGATGGAGAAAAAGTATAACTGGATTAGAACTAAAAAATGCATAGGAGAAGATGTATTCGGAATAGCTGCTTTCGGTAATGCAAATGGTATTATTTATAATAAGCGTGTGTTTAAGGAAGCAGGCATAGATGAACTACCCTCATCCCCGGAGGAGTTTATAGGCACTTTGAAAAAAATCAGGGATAATACGAAGGTCATACCGCTTTATACCAATTATTTTGCCGACTGGCCCCTTGCAGGACAGTGGGAGGGCCATAGAACTTCGGTTGCCGGTGATACAGGTTATGTAATCAGCATGCCTCATATAGATGATCCCTTTTCTCCGGGAAGACCCCACTATATTGTATATAAGGTTATGTATGATGCAGTAGCAAATGGACTTGTTGAGGAGGATCCGATGACGTCGGATTGGGAATCTTCAAAGGTCAGATTGGGTAACGGCGAAATTGCTGCTATGGTACTCGGGTCATGGGCGATTCAACAGTGCAAGGATTTGAGCGATACCCCGGAGGATGTTGGTTACATGCCATTCCCTTACACCAATGAGGACGGCAAAATATATGCCAATTCCGGCGGGGATAAAGCTCTAGGTATAAATAAAAACAGTAAAAATAAGGAAGCTGCAAGAGCATGGATCGATTGGTTTTTGGATGAGTCTACATTTGCACGGGACTCCGGAGCTATTCCTACATTAAAGGGTGCCGCATTTCCCGATACCTTAAAAGCCTTTCAGGACCTTGGAGTTATTCTGATTACCGATGATCCTGCGCCGCAGGGTGAAGAAGGCCTGGTGGACGAACTTGATAAGCTGTCTGAAGTAGGCCTGTGGGAATCAAACTTTAAAAAGGATATAATAGAAGCAGCACTTGGAAATAAAGACTTGACATACGATGAGATTATGGATGAATTAAATGAAAAATGGGCTGGAGCAAGAAAGGAAAAGGGGCTTAAATAAAAAACCTTTTAAAAATCTAAAAGGCTTGCAAATAAAGTTCAGCTTGTAAACAAGGGAAGGATATTTTTTACTTCCCTTGTTTACCGAATATTATTATAATATCACTATGGCAAAAAATTCTGTATGTAACGTCATAATGCAAGGATTAAAGCCGTTTCATACAGTAATAATGCTGGAAAACAATCATTTTGCCATATGTTGTTTTCTAACCAGGTTTTGTAAGGAGGTTACATGGTGTTTTCCCAATTAAGCTATAAAACACAAAAAAAAATCTTGATTGTCTCTTTCCTCATCATACCTCTTGCCCTGTTATTGACTTTTGGATATTTACCATTGTTTAACCTGTTCAGGTACAGCTTTCATAGATGGAACGGTTATTCTAAGGATATGGAATTTGTGGGCTTGAAAAACTATATTAGATTCTTTTCGGAGCCTGAGTATTTTCAAGTGTTTAAAAACAGCTTATACTATTTTGCAGGTTCATTTATACAGACCTCACTGGCTCTGTTTTTTGCAGCGATACTCAGTACAAAAGTGAAAGGCCGGAATTTTTTTAAGGGAGTCATATTCTTCCCATCCCTCTTAAATAGTGTTGCAATTGGCTTTATATTCCTGTATTTTTTCAAACCCGACGGAACATTTGATACGGTGCTGCAAGCAATAGGACTGGAGGGTATAATACATTACTGGATAAGAAATCCCAGGATTATTAATGTATCCTTAGCCGGAACATCGGTTTGGAGATATTTGGGAGGTTCATTCATTATATTTTTGGGAGCAATGCAGTCTATACCGCCAAGCTTTTATGAGGCTGCGGAAATTGACGGGGCAAATAAATGGAGGCAATTTAAGTATATAACATTTCCTTCTATTAAAAGAATTGTTGAATTAATGATGATTTTGGCTGTAAGCGGATCAATCAGGGTATTTGAGACACCGCGTATAATGACAAGAGGCGGTAACGGCAGTATGACATTTGTCCTCCAGACAATGGAAACAGCCTTTGAAAGCCAGAAGTATGGCTTGGCTTCTGCTATGGGTATTATTCTGCTTATCATTGTCGTTTTGGTTACACTGCTTCAAAAATGGCTGTTTGCCGAAAGAGAGGAATTAGCGTGAGAAAAAAGAATTTGGGAATAAGCATATTTTTTAAATATACAGTGCTGGTTTTAGCTGCTCTGGCTGTTATTATACCTGTACTTGTCGTATTTTTTGCAGCCTTTAAAATATCGGATGAATATAATAAGACAGGTCCTTTGACAATACCTTCCAACTGGTTGAATTTTGAAAACTTCAAAACGGCAATTATAAGGGGACAAATGTATATTGGTTTGATAAATACTGTTATAGTTGTAGCGGTGTCAGTTTTTGGAGCCGTAATTCTAGGTACCATGGTCGCATATACGCTTAACCGCTTTGAATTTAAGGGCAGAAAGGTCGTATTACATGCTTTTTTGCTTGCGGTGCTTATTCCGTCCGTAACAACTCAGGTGGCAACATTTAAGGTTATCCAGTTCCTTCAAATATATAATACCAGGATGGCGGGTATTATCCTGTTCATGGGAACAGACATTATTGCAATAACGATTTTTCTTCAATTCATGAACAGCATTTCGGTTTCACTGGACGAATCTGCTATGCTGGACGGGGCTTCTTATTTTACTATCTATGCAAAAATAATATTGCCGCTGACAAAACCAGCAATAGCTACCGTATGTATAATTAAGGGGGTTGCCATATATAATGATTTTTATATACCGTTTTTGTATATGCCCAAAAAAGAGTTGCAGGTAATATCAACATCCTTATATAAATTTATCGGACCTTATGGGGCCCATTGGGAAATTATATGTGCTGCAATTGCTGTAGCCATTGTCCCCACACTTATTGTATTTCTCTCGCTGCAAAGGTTTTTCTATAATGGTTTTACTGCGGGTGCGGTTAAGCAGTGATTTTTTTTAGCATAAGAATTTTACATTAAAAAGATACCGGAAGGAGATAAACATCATGAAACACGTAAAAATTATTGGAGAAAGCTTGCCTAATATTCCCTGGCAGGACAAACCGGAAAAATGCTATGGACCGGTTTGGAGACATAAAAATAATCCTATTATAAAACGCAATCCCCAGAAGGGAGTGTCCAGGGTATTTAACAGTGCTGTTGCACCATATAAAGGAAAATTTGCGGGTGTGTTCAGGGCTGAAACAATAAACGGGAGACCTCACTTGCATATGGGATGGAGTGACGATGGCCTTGAATGGGCTATTGATGAAAAGAGAATAGAGTTTATTGATGAAAACGGAGTTTTATTTCAACCTCTGTATGCCTATGATCCAAGGCTGGTAAAAGTTGAAGATACGTATTATATTATCTGGTGCACCGATTTTTACGGTGCATCCATAGGGCTTGCAAAAACAAAAGATTTTAAGACAATTATACGTCTTGACAACCCGTTCTTGCCATATAATAGAAATGGTGTCCTGTTTCCAAGAAAAATCGACGGAATGTATGTTCTTCTGTCAAGGCCAAGTGATAGCGGACATACACCTTTTGGAGATATTTTTGTAACCGACAGCCCGGATTTGAAATATTGGGGAAACCACAGACATGTTATGGGCAGAGGCGGTGCCGGATGGTGGCAAAGATTAAAAATCGGCGGAGGGCCGGCTCCAATAGAAACCACACACGGCTGGCTTATGTTTTATCATGGGGTATCCAGGACATGCAACGGATATGTATATAGTATGGGTGCGGCAATCCTGGATATTAATGAGCCATCCAGAGTAAAATACCGTTGTGAAAGTTTTGTTTTAACACCGGAAGAATGGTATGAGGAAAGAGGATTTGTTGATAATGTTGTATTTCCTTGTGCCGCCCTGCAGGATTCAGATACAGGGAAAATTGCAATATACTATGGTGCTGCCGATACCTATGTAGGGATTTGCTATACAACGGTTGATGAAATTGTAAATTATGTTGTTGAAAACAATGAATGCATAAAAGGCGATTCTGAAATAGGTGTTATGTAAACATCAAAAGCAAATAATATGGGGGCTGCAAATGGTTAAAAAGGCTTTAAAAAGACCCAATATACTTATAATATATACAGATCAGCAAAGATGGGACAGCTTAAGATGCTATGGGAATGAAGCTGCATATACGCCCAATTTAGACAGGCTTGCAGAAGAAGGAGTGCTTTTTGAGCACCACTATGTGCAAAATCCTGTTTGCATGCCAAGCAGGATGTCCATGCTCTCGGGTTGTTATCCAGGCTTTTTGGGTATTGGAGCAAACGGCATTCCACTGCCGGTTGAGCAGCAGATGGTGCATAACATTTTAAAGCCCTATGGTTATCATACAGCAAATATTGGCAAACTGCATTTTGTTCCGCATGTTAACAGGCGGCATCAGGATATGCATCCGGACTATGGTTTTGATACCATGATTGTTTCCGACGAGCCGGGATGTTACGATGACGCATATTCAAAATGGGTCCTTGATAAAGATGCGCAAATGCTGGCTAAGGTTAGAACAGCCTTACCTCCTGCGGCTTTTGGATATGCTCATCCACAGTATTCGGACATGCCAAGAGAGACCCATGAACCTTATATTTTTGAAGGAGATAAAGCATTTACCCATAGTGCTTTTGTGGCACAGGAGATATGTGACTTCCTCGAAAGAAACAGAGGTAGACGTTTTTTTGCAATTGCAGGCTTTTATGCACCTCACACGCCGGTGAATCCGCCTTCTGCATATTTAGATAAAATAGATATTGATAAAATTAAAATTCCTGTACCTGGACCTGGTGAACAATGGGAGGACAGATTAAAAGATATTCCGCAAAGCCGCTGGAAAAAAGTGATAGCATATTATTTAGCTTTGGTCTCCCATGTAGACGATTGCATAGGAACTATGCTGAAAAAACTGGATGCACTGGAATTACGCGAAGATACCATTGTAATATTTACTTCCGACCATGGAGAATACCTGGGTGACCATGGCAGAATCCAGAAAGGTCCTTCAGGGCATGACCAGGTTATCAGGGTACCATTGATTATAAGGTATCCCGGAAAGATAGAAGGGAAAAAAAAGATTTCAAATCTTGTGGAATCGGTGGATATTGTTCCGACCATTTTAGATTTTTGTTCCATACAGCAGCCTGTAAGTATGCAGGGTATGAGCCTGCGCAAGCTTATGACTTCCAAAACCAGGTTTCATAAAGAAGAAATTATGGTGGACATGTTTAATCCCGCAGGCTTAAGAGGCACTACCATAAGAACTGCCGATTACAAGTATTACACAGATACGGATGGTAATGAAATATTGTATGACCTTAAAAAAGACCCGGAAGAGTTTTTTAATATAGTTAACAAAGAAGAATATAAGAGTGTTGTTCTTGATATGCAGCATCGCATGATAAAAAAATTGCAGCAGGTGTGTTTTAGAAAAATAAACCAAACTGCTGAATATTAGGTTAAGGAATGATTAATTTGTGTTGTTATGTTGACTTTAGCAGGATAAGAAAGTATAATAATGTCTAAGTAATCGGTAAGCTAACTGATGTTGTGTGGAGGGAGTGCATGATTAGAAACGTAACTATGCAGGATATAGCAGATAGGCTTGGGGTAAGCAAAGTAACCGTATCCAAAGCGTTAACCAATAAAGACGGGGTTGGAGAAGAGTTGAGGGAAAAAATTAAAAAATTGGCTATGGAAATGGGATACAGGTACAATTCCAATGCAAAATCTGTGAAGGCGGGTATATCCTATAATATTGGTGTAATATCACCGGAAAAGTTTTCAGGGCCTATTTCTTTCTATATGTCATTTTACCAGTCCATATCAAAGGTTCTGGAGCAAAAAAATTATTCTGCCATTTTACATATTCTTACATCCAAGGATGAAAAGGAACTGCAATTACCACGTGCTTATAATGAGTGTAAAGTGGATGGATTTATTGTTTTGGGCCAAATCGAAAATAACTATATTGAAATTCTTAGAGATATTGACATACCCATAGTATTCCTTGATTTTTATGACCAGCATGAGGATATTGACTCCGTAATAACAGATAATTTTTACGGAGCATACACTATCACAAATTATCTTGTTAAAAATGGGCACCGTGATATTGCCTATGTAGGGAATATTTATGCAACCAGCAGTATACAGGACAGGTATTTGGGATATATAAAATCCCTTTTAGAGCATAGAATACCCGTCAGGGATGATTATATAATAAACGACAGAAATGATAGCGGCGTATTGATTGATGCTGTCCTGCCGGAAAAGATGCCCACTGCTTTTGTTTGCAATTGTGACCAGGTTGCTTACAAGTTAATTGGTAGATTGAAGGCAGAAGGGTATAAGATACCTGATGATTGTTCCGTTGTAGGATTTGACAATGATATTTATGCAACCTTGTGTGAGCCGAATCTTACAACAATACAGGTAAATGTTAAAGAAATGACCCGTTTGGCAGTCGAAATTATTATTAAAAAAATAAAGAAAAACCAAAAGGTATATGGACGGGTACCCGTAAGGGGAGAAATTATTTTCAGGGAATCTGTAAAACCTCTTTAAAAGTATGAAAATGAAATATAATAATCATTATAGTATGCTCCATTGAAAAACGGGTAGACTCAAATTCAGTGAATATTGAAAAGTCAGGGTTTATTAGTTTATAATAATGGGTAACAATATTGAACGGAGGTGCGTTTATGAACAGCAGGCAAAAAATGGAGTATTGGTTGAAAAATGATTATTTTGACAGTGATACAAGGGATGAATTAAATAAAATAAAAGATGATGATACCGAAATAGAAGATAGGTTTTATAAGGATTTGGAGTTTGGTACGGGAGGACTCAGGGGAATAATAGGCGCAGGTACAAACAGAATAAACAAATATACTGTGAGAAAAGCTTCACAGGGTTTTTCTAATTACATATCCGAACATGTGGAAAATTACAAAAAAAAAGGAATTGTAATAGCATACGATTCGAGGCACAAGTCGGATGAATTTGCAGAAGAAGCCGCCAGGGTATTTGCAGGCAACGGTATAAAAGCATATGTATTTGATTCTTTGAGACCGACACCGGAATTGTCGTTTGCAGTCAGATATTTAAAAGCGGCGGGGGGGATAGTTATAACTGCAAGCCATAATCCGAAGGAATACAACGGATATAAAGTGTATGGTGAAGATGGGGGACAGCTGCCGCCGGATTTGTCAGACATGGTATTGGAAAGGGTAAATTCGATTACCGATATTACGTCGATAAATATAATAAGCAAAGAGGAAGCCTTTAATAAAGGCCTGTATAAGGTTATCGGAGCTGAAATTGACAATAAATATATGGAAACTCTTGAGAAAATATGTATTAACAGAGAAATTGTTTTAAAAAACGGTGAGGATTTTAAAATTATATACACCCCTATTCACGGTTCGGGCAATATACCTGTGAGGAGGATACTTGATAGAATAGGCTTTAAAAATGTACTTGTTGTAAATGAGCAGGAGTATCCTGATCCTGATTTTTCAACCGTAAAATATCCAAATCCGGAAGATGAGGAAGCATTTGAGCTTGCAATCAAAATGGCTTTATCTCAAAAGGTGGATATAATAATCGGAACTGATCCCGATTGTGACAGGGTAGGCGTTGTAGTGCGCAATGATATGGGTGAGTATTTGGCCTTATCGGGCAACCAGATCGGATGTCTTTTAATGGATTATATAATATCCCAGAAAAAGAAATTGGGACAATTACCGTCAAACAGCTTTGTAGTCAAGACAATTGTTACATCTGAAATGGCAAATGCAATTGCTGAATATTACGGTATAAAGCTTTTGGATGTTCTCACAGGCTTTAAGTTTATTGGAGAAAAAATAAGGGAACTGGATGAAAAAGGGGATTATAATTATCTATTTGGATTTGAAGAGAGCTACGGTTACCTGGCAGGCACTGATGTAAGGGACAAGGACGGCGTTGTAGCATCAATGCTCATTGCAGAAATGGCTTTATACTACAACTCAATGGGGGTATCTGTATATAATGCGCTAAAAGCCCTTTATAAGAAGTTTGGGTTTTACATGGAGGCTATCGAATCATTTGCTTTAGAGGGAAAAGAAGGCCAGGAAAAAATTAAAATAGCTATGGAGAAGCTGAGAAATGAAAAACCTTACGTATTTGGAAGCTTCCGGGTTAATGCAATAAGGGATTATGAAAAAGGAATAAGATATGCTGAAAATCATAAGGAAAAGCTTGAGCTTCCCAAATCCAATGTTTTATATTATGAAATGGCCGAAAATTGCTGGTTTTGCATAAGGCCTTCGGGAACTGAACCAAAAATCAAGATTTATTTTGGGGCTAAGGAAAGCAGTGAAGAAAAAGCAGGAGCAAAACTAAACATGCTAAAATCAGATGTTTTAGATATAATTAAAAATTATTTGCAGGTTTAAAAGCTTTTAACAGATTATTCTGCCGCGTTTGACCCGTAGGCATTTTTTATAGACTCAAATGCTTTGGTACAGGGAGTTTCAGTTTGTTTAAACTGCCTGTTGCGGCTTGAGCATTCGTCAAAGATTTTCATATGGACAGATGCACAAATATGGCACGGTTTGCTGCCGTTTGATATGCCAAAAAATAATCCCTCCAGAATTTCAAGATTATTTGTGGCAACCTGTGGACTGCCGTTAACCATATGCTTTATGTAGCTGTGGATTTCCAGCCTTTGAAAATTAATACATGCAGGCCTGAAAAGCCAGGGAGTATTATTTAAATTATGGTTTTTAACAGGTATTATTCCGGGAAGAAGCCTGCCGCAGTCCTGGTACATTTCCTTAGAGCAGTTGAAGCAGTGCTTGTGGCAGTGAGCTTTTTTCAAATTAATACAGAAAGCACAAGAATGAAAATCAGCTGCTGCATGATTTTTGTAAAGCTCAGGCAACAAGCATTCGCGAAATTTTTTTCTATAGATTCTATCACTATCTGTACAAATTATATTTAAACAATTTGCACTATTTACTTTAATCTTACATTTGAAGGATTTAAAAAAATCAGCCGGTATTTCCAAAAAGTGTGTAACTTTAAACATTTCAGACCTTCCTTTTAAGCGATTTATGCCTTGAACAGTTAAATTTTATATACTCCTTTTAAAAAATAAATAACTATAAGCAAAATGCTCTTTTTGATTATAATACATAAGCTTATTTTATCACATAAGCCCAAACCCAAGCTTTATTTCCCTTACATTTCCTGATATTGTAAGTTGTAGTATATTGTTTTCATTTTTTTACTTTTAACGTGGAAAAGAAGTACAAAATATGGTAAAATGATAAATAAAATAGCAAAAAGATAATAAAAATTAGAGGATTGCATACTATTGTGTCGAATAATTTGATTGATAGTATGATTTTACTACTAACGAAAAATTAAAGTGGACGGGTTTACATACCCAAATCTTTATTAGGAGGATTAGATGCGCAAAGTATCTTTACATAAAGTTGAGTTTGGAGCAAAGCTTGCAAAAACTATTTTTAATGCAGACGGAAGGGTACTCCTCTGTGCAGGTGTAGTTTTAAGGGACACCACAATAGAGATGCTTAAAGATTTTGGTATTGAAGAGATTTATATTGAAGAGAATATATCGATTAGTATTAAATTGAAACATGTGCTGAATGACAGGACAAGATCTGAGGCCAGAGCATCAGTCAGGCAGATGATGGGAAATTATGTATTTGTTAACTCCGTTGAAATACAAAGAGTTAAAAAAATTGTTGAAAGTTTTATAAATCTTATTCTTTCAAATGATGAAATTGTATCAAGCCTTACCGAAATTAAAACGCTTGATACCTATACTTTTGCCCATTCTGTTAATGTCTGTGTATTATCACTTATTGTAGGTATAGAGTTCGGATATGACAAGGATAAACTGAAGGACCTTGGAATAGGTGCAATACTTCATGATATTGGTAAGATGAATGTACCCAAGCAGATATTGAAAAAACCCGACCAGCTTTTGGTTGATGAATTTGAAGAAATAAAGAAGCACACGGTGTATGGGTATGAAATGTTAAGTAATTTCAAGGATGTCAGTGTTGCGTCGGCTGTAATAGCTTTAAGCCACCATGAGAGATTTGACGGAAGCGGATATCCGTTGAGGATAAAGGGCAGGGATATTCATGAGTTTGCCAGGATTGTTGCAGTTGTTGATGTATATGATGCCCTTACCTCCGATAGGGTCTACAGAAAAAAAATACGTCCCCAGGAAGTATTTGAGTATATGACGACTATTGCAAAGGACCAGTTTGAGCTTAGAGTACTTGATGCATTTACCAAGTATGTTTTGATATATCCGCCGGGGTCGGGAGTGATACTTAATTCCAGGGAAAAAGGAGTTGTAATAAAGGCAAATAATAAACAGCCCACAAAACCTCTGGTCAGGATTGTACTAGATAAGAATTTCAACAGGCTTAAGTCACATCACGATGTTGACCTTTCTCTTTCAAATGATTTATTTATCATTGATGCCTGTGAAATATAGAGAAAGTTTTTGTTTCTCTTCCCAGCATTAAATATGGTATTTAATATCTGTTTTTTAAAATCACAATGTGCTATAATGTTTTAAAGAAAATTAAAAGGGATGATTAATAATTGGGTGAATTTGTACATCTGCATCTTCATACTGAGTATAGCCTTTTGGACGGTGCCATCAGGATTAAGGACCTTATGTGCAAGGTCAGGGAATTTGGGATGGACAGCGTTGCTATTACGGACCATGGTGTAATGTATGGCGTGATAGATTTTTATAAGCAGGCTGTTAAGGAAGGAATCAAACCAATACTTGGCTGTGAAGTTTATACGGCACGCAGAACCAGATTTGATAAAGAGCCCGGAAAGGATTCGGAGCAGGGACATCTTGTTTTGCTTGCCGAGAATAACTGCGGGTACAAAAATCTTATGAAAATTGTCTCCTGCGGATTTATTGAAGGATTCTATTACAGGCCGAGAATTGATTTTGAAGTTTTGAATGAGTACAGTGAAGGCCTGATTGCTTTAAGCGCTTGCCTGTCGGGTGATATACCGGCTGCAATTATTCAAAATAATTATGCCAAAGCCAGGGAATTGGCTTTTAAATACCTTGATATATTTGGGGAAAACAATTTTTACCTGGAGCTGCAAATTAACGGCATAGAAGAGCAAAATCTTGTTAATCAACAGCTGGTCACTCTTTCAAAAGAGACAGGAATACCTCTTGTTGCAACAAATGACGTGCATTATCTGCTTAAGGAGCATGCAAAGTCCCATGATGTTTTGGTTTGCATACAAACGGGAAAAACTGTGGATGATGAAGACCGGATGAAGTTTTCATCGGATGATTTCTATTTAAAGACAACTGAGGAAATGCAGGAGATGTTCAAACATTTTCCCGATTCTTTAAAAAATACGGTACATATTGCATCACGATGTAATGTAGAATTGGATTTTGGCAGCCTGCATCTTCCGCAATTCAAGGTACCTGATGAAACAGATTCCTTCGAATACCTAAAAACCATATGCTATGAGGGATTAAGCGTTAGAATGGGCAAAACGAAATTAAATGAAGGTGCAAGGGAATTATTAAGATTGGAAGAAGAATTGTCTATAATACGGCAAATGGGTTATATTGATTATTTTCTTATTGTATGGGACTTTATAAGATATGCCAAAGAGAAAGGTATAATGGTCGGGCCTGGAAGGGGTTCCGCCGCCGGCAGCCTTGTTTCATTTTGCTTGGGTATTACAAACATCGATCCTCTTAAATACAATCTTATTTTTGAAAGATTTTTAAACCCTGAAAGAATCAGCATGCCGGATATTGATATTGACTTTTGCTATGAAAGAAGACAGGAAGTAATAGATTATGTCGTAGCAAAATATGGAGAAGACAAGGTTGCCCAGATTATTACCTTTGGTACAATGGCGGCAAGAGCTTCCATAAGGGACGTGGGAAGGGCAATGGGAGTTCCGTATAATGAAGTGGATGTAATAGCAAAAATGATTCCTTTCCAGATTGGAATGAACATAGAAAGGGCCTTGGAGCTTAACCCTCAACTCAGGGAAATATACGGCACCGACGATAATGTAAAGGAACTCATTGATACGGCCAGACAGCTTGAAGGTATGCCAAGGCATGCATCTACCCATGCTGCAGGCGTAGTGATTTCAAAAATGCCTATAACGGAGTATGTTCCCCTTCAAAAGAATGAAGGAAATATTACAACCCAGTTTCCCATGGTAACCTTAGAGGAATTAGGGCTTTTAAAGATGGATTTTCTGGGACTTAGAACCCTTACGGTCATAAGAGACACTTTAGACCTCGTAAAAAGCAAGTACCAGCTTTCTATTGATATGGACAGCCTTGATATGGAAGATAATAATGTATATAAGTTAATCGGTGAAGGTAAAACTTCCGGTATATTCCAATTGGAAAGTGCCGGGATGACACAATTTATGAAGGAACTGCAGCCTGATTCCCTTGAAGATATAATTGCGGGCATATCCCTTTATCGTCCGGGACCTATGGATGAAATACCTAAATATATCAAGTATAAAAAAAATCCTTCAGGAATTAGATATGTACATCCATTACTGGAAAACATACTTGATGTAACGTACGGATGTATGGTATATCAGGAACAGGTCATGCAAATATTCAGGGAGCTTGCCGGGTATTCAATGGGTAGGTCCGACCTGGTCAGGAGAGCAATGTCCAAGAAAAAAGCAAGTGTTATGGAGCAGGAAAGGCATAATTTTCTGAATGGTGCGATGAAAAACGGGATTGATAATAAAACGGCAAATTCCATTTTTGACCAGATGATGGATTTTGCCAGTTATGCTTTTAATAAATCCCATGCTGCGGCATATGCGGTTATAGCTTATCAGACGGGGTGGCTTAAATATTATTATCCTGTAGAATTTATGGCTTCACTGCTTAATAGTTTTTTAGGAAGCAGTGATAAGGTTTCATATTATGTGCATGATTGCAGGCTAATGAATATTGATGTCCTGCCGCCTGATGTAAATGAGAGCCATGTGGGATTTACCGTAGTAAATAAAAAAATCAGATTTGGGCTGGTTGCGGTCAAAAATGTAGGTGTTAATGCTGTTCATGAAATAATCAAAGAGAGACAGGCAAATGGTAAATTCACCGATTTTCAGGATTTTTGCCAAAGGGTGGGTGCGGCTCAAGCCAATAAAAGATGTATTGAAAGCCTTATAAAGTCGGGAGCTTTTGACTCCCTTGGAATATACAGGGCAGTATTGATGGCAGTATATGAAAGTACTATTGATTCAATTTTGCAAGAAAAAAAGCGAAATGTCGAGGGACAAATGAATCTGTTTGACATAAATATTTTGCAGGAAGAAACAGATTTGAAAGAAAATGCATATCCTGATATCGAGGAGTTTCCGGCCGGCAGGTTATTATCAATGGAAAAAGAGATGCTGGGACTTTATCTTTCGGGACATCCGCTCAAGCAATATGAGAAGGCAATAAGCAGGGATGTTACTCTTTTCAGCAAAGACTTAAAGCTTGATTTGATTGAGATGGAAGGACATTTACCCCTGGCAGACGGAATGGAAGTAAAGGTTGGCGGAATAATTAACGGTAAGAAAGTTAAAACTACGAAAAGTGACAACCTGATGGCATTTATAGAGATAGAGGACCTTTACGGTGCCATTGAGATTATAGTTTTTCCTACGGTACTTAAAAGGTATTCCGAATTGCTGGTCGAAGAGAATATAGTATTGATAGGGGGGAGGATAAGCATCAAAGAAGAGGAAGATCCAAAGGTTATATGTAATACGGTATCACCGTTGGGTAAAAAAAATAATATAAAAAAAAGGCTTTATGTCAGGTTAAGCGGTAATGAAAAGGCTGAATTTGTAAGCTCTTTAAAGTCATTAATGAGATTATTCCATGGAAATATGCCTGTCTGCCTTTATAGCAGCTCCAGTAAAAAATACAGATTGCTTGAAAATGAATTTTGGGTAGATGAATCGAGCAAGGATTTATTTGATGAACTCAAAGAAAGGCTGGGAGAGGATAATGTAGTAATCCGTTCATCCAAGAATCCTGACAGCAAAGCCTCCTCCCATGATTTGGCTCCCATAGATTCAGGAAGATATTGATTTTTGGAATAAAATAATATATAGTTATGTCGGGGTGATTTATTTGGAAAATGAAAATGACAAAATCAGTGGCGACTTTATAGTTATAAAAGCACAGGAAAGTGGCGTTAATATAATAGGTTTAACAAGAGGAAGAGATACAAGATTCCATCATACTGAGAAACTGGACAAAGGAGAAGTTCTCCTTGCACAATTTACCGAAAATACTTCAGCCGTTAAAATTAGAGGTAAAGCAAGGATAATCTGTCGACACGGAGAGATATATTCTGGTGAGTAATTTGAAAGGGCGGATTTTAATGTGGACAGTGGTTTATATGGCGCAGAATAAAGATATTGCAGTTAAGCTGGAGCAATGTCTCAACGATCAGGGAATTCTGGTTAAACAATGCCCGGTTAGCAGGAAAAAAGACAGTGATAACAGTTACTTTGAAATATTGGTTCCGGAATCTGAAGTTGAAGAAGCTCACAGTGTAATTATTGAAAAGGGATTTTAGTTTCTTCCCGTGTTTATTACACGGGAATTATATTTATAATATTACCGTAACTAAAAATACCCATGGAAATTTAAGATTGGAAGACAATCCGGATGTAATTCTATAGAATATGGCTAAAAGCTTTTAAAAGTCGTATTGCAAGAATTAAAGACGCTCCATATTATTTTTGTATTTTTTATAAATGATTTTGAAAATTATGAATAGGTTTAAAGGCCGCATTATTTATTATAGCGGCATTTGAATTACTAAAAAACATAAAAACAACCTACGGACCAGGAGGTCATCAATATGAGGAAAATAAAAACAATTGGTGTATTGACAAGCGGAGGGGATGCTCCGGGTATGAATGGAGCAATTAGGGCTGTTGTAAGGGCAGGAATACATTATGGTATGAAAGTAATGGGAATAAGAAGAGGCTATACGGGTTTGATTACGGGCGACATGCATGAAATGAATCTAAGGTCCGTATCCGATATAATACATAGGGGAGGAACTATCCTTCAAACAGTCAGGTGCCCTGAGTTCACTACCCAGGAAGGGATGGAAAAGGCAATGTCCATGGCTAGGGTTTTTAGCCTTGATGCTGTTGTAGTTATCGGTGGCGACGGTTCTTACATGGGAGCCAGGGAAATCAGCAAGCTTGGTATGCCTGTAATAGGACTGCCTGGTACAATTGACAATGATATTGCCTGTACGGATTATACCATTGGTTATGATACGGCATTGAATACCGTACAGGATGCTATTGACAAAATAAGGGATACCGCTTATTCTCATGAAAGGTGCAGTGTTGTGGAAGTAATGGGAAGGAACGCAGGATATATAGCACTTAATGTTGGGATTTCCGGGGGCGCTGAAGTTGTCCTTCTTCCTGAAAAATCCTTTGATATGGATTCAGATGTTATAAAACCTATTATTGAAGGCAGAAACAGGGGAAAAAAGAATTATATTGTTATAGTTGCGGAAGGTGTCGGCGGAGCAATAGAATTGGCGAAAGATATAGAGAAGAGGACAGGGCTTGGCAGCAGAGCTACAATACTTGGCCATTTGCAGCGCGGAGGAAGCCCAACGGTAAGGGACAGAGTTATGTCCAGCATAATGGGAGTTAAAGCCGTTGAGCTTTTAAATGACGGCATAATAAATAGAGTTGTATGCTTTAAGGAAGAAAAAATTGTGGATTTTGACATTGATGAAGCACTGAGCATGAAAAAGACCATTGAAGATGAAATTATAGAGATAAGCAAGATTCTTGCACTATAAAGCAATTTGTGCTGTACCGGTTTTAAGCTCGTACTAATTAATTCAGTATGTTCCGGTAAAAAAATCACGGCATAAGCAAATTGCCGCTTTAAGGCTATTGATCCGGGGGTATTATGTTGACATCAAAGACTGAATTTATTGTAAGGTATGCTGAAACGGACCAGATGGGTATTGTGCACCATTCCGTATATCCGGTCTGGTTTGAAGCAGGCAGAACAGAATTTATTAAAATTGCAGGTATGTCTTACAGTGAAATAGAAGAAAGAGGACTGCTCCTGCCTCTTATAAGTTTACAGTGTATATATAAGGGCTTTTCCAAATATGAGGACAAAATTATTGTTGAAACTTTTATAAAGGATATTGCAGCCGTAAGAATCATTTTTGGATATGAAGTTAGTAAAAATGGAGATGGAAAGGTCATTACAGAGGGGGAGACATCCCATGCGTGGACCAATAAAAACTTAAAGCCTGTTAATCTTAAAAAAGCCGAGCCTGGGCTTTATGAGTTGTTTATTGGGTTAATGTGAAGGCTCTGTTTCGCCGCTTATTTGGTGCCTAAGCATTTTGAGATAAACTGATGTGAGAAATATTATGAATTTTGCTTGATTTATAGTACAATTTTCACAGGATGTTTAAATGATACGGAGAGGGTGTTGGTAAAGTGAACATTCCAAATATAATAACCTTGATAAGGCTATTTCTTATTCCTGTTTTCGGATATTTTATGATTAATGAAAGCTTTGTTATTGCTGCTTTGATTTTCATAATAGCAGGATTTACCGACGTTCTTGACGGATATATAGCCAGGAAATACAATATGATAACTTCATGGGGAAAGCTTGCCGACCCGCTGGCAGATAAATTAATGACCATTACAGCCCTTACCGCACTCACCTTTCAAGGAAGAATTCCTATATTTGTTATTATAATTATTGTAATAAAGGAAATCTTGATGGGTATCGGCAGTATTGTAGTTTATAAAACAAGAAGCCAGGTTGTAAGTGCAAACTGGTATGGAAAAATGGCTACCGTAATCTTCTATTTTGCCATAATTATGCTGATACTTAGAGCACCTTTTGGAATGGTCTTTATAATACTTGCCGTCGGTTCGGCACTTTTTGCATTTATCAGGTATCTTATGGAGTATATTGCCATGGCAAGCAAGAGGCAAAAACAGTCCTGAAAAAAGCCTGTCAAATGCCTTTGCTGCAAATCCAGTCTGAAAACTGCCTTGCGGTTCTTGGAGATCGGCCGTTATATCTCAGTTCCCATTGAAGCGCTTGCCTTTCCAATATTTCCTCGTTTATATGGATTTTTCTATTGTTTAAAATTCCTTTTACTATTTCAAGGTATTCTTTTTTGCCCGGAGAGGAAAAGACTACGGTCATACCAAATCTGTCTGCAAGGGAGAGCTTTTCCTGGACAGTATCGGCAGCACGTATTTCATCATCCTTGTTTGAAGAAAGTAATCCCTTTCGTTCACTGAATTTTTCCTTTACCAGGTGTTTTCTGTTTGAAGTTGCATAAATTACAACGTTGGGTGCTTTTGATTCTATTCCGCCTTCAAGTGCTGCTTTAAGTGCGGTGTAATTTTCTTCGTTATCTTCAAATGCAAGGTCGTCAACAAAAACAATAAATCTCATACTGCTTCTTCTTATCATTAGTGTTATTTCGGGGAATTTAACCAGTAAATGCTTTGGAACCTCCAATATCCTCAATCCCTGTGAAGCGTATTCATTGACCAATGCCTTCACTGTTGATGATTTCCCCGTTCCCCTGTCGCCATAAAGCAATATGTTGTTTGCGGCACTGCCATTTAGGAAAAATTGTGTATTTTCAACAACCTGTTCTTTTTGCGGCTTATATCCGATTAAATCCGAAAGTTTTATAGGGTCAGGATTTTCAATACCCTGCAATACAGGTTTTCCGTTTTCCATTTTGCATATAAAGGCATCATATTTGGCAAATATCCCACTTCCGTTTTCCCTGTGAAAATTCATAAGCTTTTCTACCGCATCGTATCCGCTTTTTAATTCCAGGAGGCAATTAATTGTATCCATACCCCTATTGCTAAATTTACAGGACTTTATATTTTCCCATGGAGGAAGATTAATGACAATTAAATCTTCTCCCTCGTCAAGATTTTCCTTATTGAGAATCATTTCCTTTAAATTCCCGGATTCCAGGCACATAAGGCTGTAAAGGTTCTGAATATCAGAAGCGGCAGCCTTCATGATGCTTTCTGCCGCACTTCCTCTTTCAGCCATTTGAGTAAAAGGATTGTCGTCAAATAATACCCTATTTAAGATAAATTCCTTAAAATTCATATTTTTTTTCAAAAGGCTGTTGTAAATTGTACTATACAAGCTTACTGCCGTTGAAATATCCGGAGTTGGTTTTTCAAGAAGGTCAAGAAGCCTTCGTAAAGTGCTTATGGTATTATCGTGAATAAGGTTTCTGTATATTGAGAGCGAATCAATATAAAGTTTTTTCATTTGTACCTCCAGGGACGTAAATTTTTCCTATATTATAGCATAAACTGAATTTCTAAAGCAATATGGTTAAGGAGCATCTTTTAAAGCATTGAAAGATGCTCCTTTGGAGGTATTTCCTTAGGAATGAGCAAATAAGGAAATTATTCATTTTTTTAGGAGCCAGCTTTTTTACATACTCTTAAGACTCAAAAATAATAATTATATTATTATAATTTAATTGGTGTTTTTGAGCAAATGACTATTCCTTGTAACCGAAACCAAACAGACCTCCATTGCAGAACAGTAACAGGAAGAGAATTATGAAGAAAAGTATTTCACAATTGTCTCCGAACCAACCGCATCTTTCTGCCATGTTAAAACCCCCTTTTTATAACAATGATAATACATATTATTCAATGCGATCCGGTATGGTTACATTATTCACGATGTACAGTTGATTAATTACAATTATTTATATAAAATATATAGGAGACAGATAGTAAAGGCTTTAAGTTTTCTACTGCTAAACAAGAAAGCGGATGGGATGAAATGGTGCTGAAGAAATCAGAACGTATGTTGTCCATAGGCATTATGGATTCAGGAATAGGAGGCCTCACTGTACTAAAAAAGGGTATGGAAATCATGCCTTATGAAAACTTTATTTATTATGCTGATACAGATAATGCCCCTTATGGAACCAAACCGAAAATGCTGGTTAAGCGGCATATCTTTGAGGCCGTGGATTATATTGTAAGCCAGGGTATCAAGGCATTGCTTATTGCCTGCAATACCGCGACCAGTATAGCGGTTGAAGGACTCAGAAAAAAATATGATTTTCCAGTGCTGGGGATGGAGCCTGCTGTTAAGCCTGCCATAAGGAATAATGGCTCCGGGAAAAGAGTAATGGTGGCTGCCACTCCCCTTACGTTAAAGGAAGATAAGTTTAATAACCTTGTATCAAAAGAGGATGAGGGGCAGATTGTTGATTGTATTGCCCTTCCAAAACTTGTGGAGATGGCGGAAAATATGAACTTTAAAGATGAAATTGTGGCTGGCTATCTGAAGAGTGTGTTCAGAGATTACGATTTAAAGAAATACGGGACTATTGTACTGGGATGCACACATTTTCCGTTTTTTAAACCGAGCTTTAAAAAAGTGCTTCCCCAGGGTGTTGATATTATTGACGGCAGTGATGGGACAGTGAAGCATTTATATAATGTTCTTGTACGAAGCAGATTGAATAAAACCGGCGGAAAGGGCGGCTGCAGCTTCCATGTTTCCGGAAGGCCGGCTGATAAAGAACAGGAATCGGAAATATTTAGTTTATTGATGCAGCTCCCGGGATGAATAAAAATGAGGTATTATTATGTTTGGATATATTACTCCGGAAAAGCCTGAATTAAAAATCAGGGAATATGAAATATTTAAAGCATATTATTGTGCTATATGTAAATCTATCGGTAAAAGATATGGTCAAATACCAAGGTTTATTTTAAGCTATGATACCACATTCCTGGCATTATTGCTTTCTTCGCTGAGTTCCCTGGATGTTAAAGCTGCCTGGCAGAGGTGTATTCTGCATCCTGTAAAGAAGAGGAAGGTCCTTACAGTTGACGGCGAATTTATTGACTATGCGGCAGACATGAATGTTATTCTTGCGTATTATAATCTAAAGGATGACGTAAGGGATGAAAAAAGCGTGACCGGTATAGCCGGCTCTGCTATTTTGGCAACTCCGGCAAAAAAAATAAAAAAGCTGTATATGAAAAAATGCCTGTTTATAGAGGAGAAGCTTAGAGAACTGGAAGAACTTGAAAACAATATGTGTAATTCGGTTGATATTGCGGCGGAGCCTTTTGCCCGGTTGATAGAAGAGATTATACTGGCAAGTGAAGTTCCATATATTAAAAACAACATTAATATTTTGAAGTGGACCGGCTATAACCTGGGAAAATGGATATATATGCTTGATGCATATGATGACCTTGAAAAGGATATTGAAAAAAACAGGTATAATCCTTTTGTGTACCAATATAAATACGGTGGAACCGGCCTTGATGAATTCAAGCGGCAGATAAAGGATAAAGTGGAGTTTAATCTTACCTATACGCTGAATCAAATTGCAGGATCGATAGGAATGCTTGATATTAAGAAAAATAAAGGTATAATTGAAAACATAATATTTTTGGGAATGCTAAGAAAGACAGAACAAATATTGAAGGTAGGGAGATGTAGTAAAATTGAGAAATCCTTATGAAGTATTAGGGGTCAGAGAAGGCGCAAGTGAAGCTGATGTGAGGAAAGCTTACAGAGAACTGGTGAAAAAATATCATCCTGACCAGTACAGGGATAATCCATTATCAAAGCTGGCGGAAGAGAAATTGAGTGAAATTAATGAAGCGTATGACTATATTATGAAAAACCGTTTCTCAAGCAGTGGACATACCGGGTCATGGAACAGGGGTGCCGGAGCTTCCGGAACCGGTTGGCAAGACAGCTCAAATGACGGCGGTTTATTCAATGAAGTCAAAAGAAATATAAATGTTGGAAACATAAAGACTGCGGAGGAGCTTTTAAGAAAGTCAAGTAACAGGAATGCACAGTGGAATTATCTTATGGGAATAATATTCTTGAAAAAAGGATGGTATGACCAGGCACTTACCCACGTTAATACGGCAGTTAATATGGAGCCTGGCAATATGGAATACAGGAGTACACTCAACAGGATGAGCATGAGCAACAACGTGTACAGGGGAAATGCCGGCAGCAGGGGTTATAATCAGGGACCTGATTTATGCCAGCTCGGTGCGTGCCTGTGCTGTTCCGATTCATGCTGCGAGTGTATGGGTGGAGATTTAATAGGCTGCTGCTGACCTTGATTGGAAGGAGCGGTAACTCTTAAAATCTGAACGGGATTACTGGGGAGCAAATTATGTAGACAATTTGCTTTGCAAAAATCCTTGGTGTGTCCCTTTAAATTACAAAGGAGACGTTTCTAATGAAAAGTAAAAGCAGGAGAACAAAAACAATAGCTTTAAGTGGAATATTGCTCGCTTTGACAGTTATTGTACTTTATGTTGAGTCAATTTTGCCGGTAAGCAAGCTTTCACTTTATGCTTTAAGCTCTTTTTTTGTATCGGTCATCATTATGGAGTCAGGGGTAATTTCGGGGTGGATTTTCTATGTGGCCTCGGTTTTGCTTGCCCTGATAATAGTACCGGATAAGCTTGCCCTGCTCCCTTATATTCTATTTTTCGGCTTGTATGGCATTATAAAATGTTATATTGAGAAAATAAGAAGGCTCTATTTTGAATATGTATTAAAATATTTATTTTTTAATATATCACTTGCCGCCGGAGTTTTGACAGTAAAGGAATTACTGCTTCAAAATCTGAATCTAAAGCTTCCCTGGTGGGCTCTGATTCTTGGCGCACAGATTGTTTTCATAATTTACGACTATTTTTTCAGCCGGATAATTGTCTATTATAATACTAAAATAAAAAATAAACTCCCAAAAATTACATAGAGGAAAAGCTGGAGCTTCATAGATGGCTGCATTTTTATAAATTAAAAATAATTGACCGAAAGGTATCATACAAAATAGTGATAATAAATTTCGATTATTTTTTTCTTTATTTCAGACATTATTGATCTGTATCAAGTATTATTGTATATGCAAAAAATTGATCAGGGAGGTTCTAACATATGGGATTTATTGATATATCTAATGTCCACAGGAGCTTTGGTAAAATAAAAGCAGTTGATAATGTTAGCTTGCAGGTTGAAAAAGGTGAGGTGTTTGGACTTTTAGGTCCTAATGGAGCCGGCAAATCGACACTTATATCTATGATAGCAACAATTTTGGACCAGGACAGCGGAAAAATAACCGTAAGCGGATACGATACAAAAGCTGCCCCTAAACAGGTAAAAACCAGAATTGGCCTCGTACCCCAGGAAATAGCTCTTTATCCGTCTCTTACAGCCGGAGAGAACCTTGCTTTTTGGGGTAAAATGTATGGATTACCTAAAAGCAAATTAAAAGAAAAAGTTGATATGGCATTAGATATTGCAGGATTGAAGGAGCGGCAAAAAGACAGGATAGAAACATATTCCGGAGGAATGAAAAGAAGAATCAATATTGCAGCATCCCTTTTGCATAATCCTGAAATTCTTATTATGGATGAACCGACTGTTGGTATAGATCCCCAGTCAAGAAAACATATTCTTGATACCGTACTTGATTTAAATTCAAGAGGTATGACCATAGTGTATACAAGTCATTATATGGAGGAAGTGGAGTACCTTTGCCAGAGGATAGCCATAATGGATAATGGTAAGATTATTGCTCTTGGTGAAAAGGAAGAACTCAAATTAATGGCAGGCAGCAGCTCGGCTGTTGCCATTGAAGCATCAAATATTGATGAAGAGCTGATAGGCAGAATAAAATCATTGGAAGGGGTTGAAGATGCTTTAAATGAAAGCTATGGCATAAAGGTTGTTGTTAAGGACCCGGATGCAATGCTGTCAAGAATTATTGAGGAAACTGAAAAAGGGGATAGTACAATAAGTTCGGTTAATGTAGAAAAACCCAACCTGGAAAGTGTCTTTCTGCATTTGACCGGTAAAGCACTGAGAGATTGAATCATGACTTAAGGTATTGTTAATAAAAACAACAGATAGTTGGAAGGGGTGCTTTAATGATTTTTGATATAGCCATAAAAGACCTGAAAGTTGTTTATCGTGATAAATTAGCTTTGGCAGTACTGCTTTTGATGCCTGCAGCTATTATTATAATACTTGGCCTGGCACTTTCGTCAATGTTTAGTAACGAACCTGCTGTTGAAAAGTTTTCAATAGCAGTGGTAGACAATGATGGGGCAAATATGTCAAGAGTGCTTGTTGACGGCATATTGAAGGAAAATCTTCATGAACTGCTTGATGTGAAGGAAGTAGATGATAATGAAGCCGACATTTTAGTTGCAAATGGGGATGCAGCTGCAGTGATTACATTGCCGGAAGGCTTTACGAAGGATTTTGAAAATGGAAATCCTGTCAAGATTAAGATTAAATCAAGTGTGGACAACGAATTTCATTCAGGTATTGTGGAGAGCATTATTGAAAGCTTTGCCGAAAGCGTATCGCTGAACAGGATAGGTACGGAATCGATAATTAAGGTTTTAATAAAAAGCGGAACAGTTGATATGCAAAATATGGATATAAAAATAGGACAAATTGTTAGCAGCATCCAGGGCAGTTTGAACAGAAAGCTTGTAGAGTTTAATGAAGACAAGCAGGAAAGGTCTGAGAATCTCTCGGCAATTCAATACTATTCGGCTACAATGCTTGTCATGTTTATGCTTTTTGGAGCTATTCAGGGCAGCAAGGCATTTGTTGAAGAAAGGGAAATGAAAACACTTGAAAGAATTATTGCGGCAAGAGCCAATAAGGCCCAGATAATAGCAGGCAAATTCCTTGGACTTTATATAGTTTGCATCCTTCAAAGTGCGATACTGATAGTCTTCACTTCACTTGTTTACAACGTAGACTGGGGAAATTCACTGCCGGGTATATTCCTCATTACGGTCTGCGCAGTTTTTACAGGTGCGGCTTTTGGCATGTTTATTGCTGCCGTATCCAGGACATCAAATGCAGCCGACGGCCTTGGGATGATCCTTGTGCAGATTTTCACTCTGATTGGAGGAGGTATGGTGCCTTATTACATTCTTCCTGAGTCAATAAAAAAACTGGCAATGGTTACTTTGAACTGGTGGGCGGTAAAAGGATATCATGACATCATGCTTGGAAGCGGGCTTCAAAATGTAATTCCATATTGCGCCATTTTATTATTAATGGGAATTGCATATCTTTCGTTTGGGACTGCCAGGTTAAAAATAAGGTGATTATTTTGGAGGTGTGATTTTGAAGAAATTTTTGACTATTACCAGATATGATATAATAAAAATGTTCAGGGATAAAACATCACTTTTTTTTATGTTCCTTTTACCTATTGCTTTTACCATCATCATGGGGATGGTTTTTGGGAATATAACAAACTCGGAAGGTGCATACAGAATACCTGTCGGCGTAGTAAACAATGACCGGGGAGAGATATCCGGCCAAATGCTTTCAAAATTCAAAGAAAATCAAACTATAAATGTTACCATGAAGGATATTAAAACTATTTATAAAGAGGTTAAGGACGTGAGCATAGCAGCGGGATTTATTATTCCTGAGGGTTTTTCCGATAAGATTATGGGCGGGGAAGCAGGACAGATTAAAGTAGTCAGGCTGCCGTCTTCTGTTGATTCTATGGCTATTCAAGGCATGCTCAATTCGGCACTTTCAGAAGTTATGCTTAAAAATGTTGCCGTAGATTTCATGGAAGGGGAATTGAGTCAAATTGATAAGGATAGAAGAAATGATTTGATAAATCAACTGGCAGATGAGATAGAAAGAGGAATGCAAAAGGAACCTGCAATGTCTGTGGAATCTATAAAAGTTGCCAGTAACAGAGAAGCGGACAGCTATGACCCAAAGGCCCAGATTTCCTTGGGTTACATGGTTATGTTTGTAATGTTTACAATAATACTGAGTTCAGGTGAGCTTCTGGAAGAAAAAAAGCTTAACACATGGAACAGGCTTTTAATTACTCCCGTGTCAAGAGGCAGCCTTATGGTTGGCAAAATAGGGGCTAATTTCATAAAGGGATGGATGCAGACAGCTTTCTTGATTTTTTTTGGAAGCCTTGTACTTGGAGTGAATTTTGGAAAATCCCTTCCCTCAACAGTATTACTTATGAGTATTTATCTGATAAGTGTCAGCGGAATGGGAATATTCCTGGCTTCTATTGTAAAAACAAATGCCCAGCTTGGAGCAATGTCTTCAATACTTATAATAACTACATCCATGATGTCCGGCCTCTGGTGGCCCATTGAAATGCAGCCGGAATTCATGCAGAGGATTGCGGTTATTTTCCCGCAGTTTTGGGCGATGAAGGGGCTCAGGAGTGTGGTAGTTGCTAATCAGCCTGTATCAACAGTTGTAAAACCGATAATATACCTTCTTATTATTGGAACAGTTTTTTTCATAATGCCGTTAATTGTGCAAAAAGCAAAAAAACTGTTGACAAACCATGCATAGAGGTGTAATATCTATACTTGTGCGGTTTACTCCATCTCGTAAACCTGTGGGATGGAGTTATAGGGGTCATTAGCTCAGTCGGTAGAGCACTTGACTTTTAATCAAGGTGTCACAGGTTCGATTCCTGTATGACTCACCAGACTTTTAAAAGTCCTGCAATTTCAATACTTGTAGGACTTTTTTCTTTGCTGTTAGGAGCAATTGATTTCTCAAAAAATGAATGTATTACAAAGGAGTCAATTGTTATGGCAGTACTGAAAATGAAACAAAATTATGTATATGATTTGGATGAAGGTTTTGAGGATTTCCTTTCAAACAGGAAAGTGGATAAAGATGTATCTGAGGACACAATTAAATCATACAAAGACACTGGAGGCAATTTAATATATGGTACAGTGGTCGTAATGACCTTTACATTTTACAATCACTAAATTATTATTAGTGTCCAATAACCCCCAATAGTTATAGTTATACCCAGCATCATTGTATTTTTCATCTTAATCTCCTTATGATGTCATACACCAAATACTCTGACACAGGTATGAATAATTCTTAATTATATGGTTTCTCACTTGAGGACAGGCCATTTGAACAATACGTGATGCGTTAAGAGTAAGGATCAAGACGGATTCCTCTTATATGTGTGATTGCAATACATATCACCAGCGCCGATCTGGTGGCTTCTTTCAAAGGACCACATCTCAGCATTTTTCTGAGCAATGACCCAATCACTATAACATGCATAGGGACCAAATTCAGACATACCCAAAGAGCAAAATGCCTCGCAATG
>JANQLN010000019.1 GCA_028280575.1 Clostridia bacterium | reverse complement strand
TTTTTTAAAAAACCCTTGACAACTATTAGCTGGTCTAAATTCATTCCCAATGATAACTGTTTCATTATACACATAAATCTTCTCAATATTAAAAATGGGGAAACTCAAACTTATGTCTGTCTTTTGGCAGAGCTGAAGCATGAATTTTTTTTTACTGGTCCCATAGTTTTTTAACTTAATAAAAATGATGTCCGTATACTCCTTACCCGATATTTCAATATTGGTGACATCATTTAAGGTATCTTTATTGAATTAATTTCCTTAAAATCTTCCATGTCATTGGCCTTTATCTTACCGTTGGAAAGTGTATATAATGTATCTTTTATATACATTATCCTCTGTACGCTAAAGTTGTGGTCAAATGAGTGCATTCCGGCTTTCATGTAATCCTGGTCTGACAGGTGGGTGATTTTTGCTTTCAAATTTAATCCGGTTTCAAGGTCTAAGCCGTATATATATGCCCCTTGAAATTCAAATCGACCGTAAGCAGGCAATTGGGAACCTTCAAGCTCTGTTTTTCCATCTGCTGCCTCCATAACGGTTACAGGAAAAGCAAGTATATCCTTATCCCTGGAAAACAGCAGTGCTTTATGGTTATTTAGTATTTCAGAATGTGTACCCCTATATCCTATTATTTCAGAAAACTTTTGCCGGGGATTTTTTACGTCACTGACATCAAATACGGCCAGCTTCATTCCAAGATAATATGCCATTCCTTTAACCTCAACGGTATCTTTGCCAAAGCCTATTATATGATTTTCATCATATGGATGGAGATAATCGCTATAACCGGGTATTTTTAAAGCTCCCAGTATTTCAGGCTTGTACGGGTCTTTAAGGTCAATTACAAAAAGCGGGTCAACTGTCTTGAATGTTACTATATAGCCCCTATCACCCATAAATCTTACAGAGTATATCTTCTCACCCGGTGCTATATTTTCAATTTTACCTGTTATATCCATATTATTATCCAGCATGTAAACATTATTTTTAGACTCATTTTCTCCCTCGCCCCATATAGAACCTTTTGTCGTTGCAATTCTGAAATAGCCGTTGTGCTCATCCATTGAAAATTGGTTGAGTATCCTTCCCGGAACCTTACCCTTGTTTATATATTTTACCTTATCGCCGCTTAACCCGAACTTATATACAAGTGTATTCTCAGTTATTTGCCCAGGAACAGGTGTTATATTCGCATCAGAACCTCCGGGCCCTGTTTTGTCTGATTCACTTCCGGTTTCGCCGTTTTTGGTATCATCTTCAAATCTTGTTACAGCTGCGTAAAGATTATTTGCGGACGCATAAATATTTTGGCTTACACCCAGGTAAGTATTCACATTAATCTCTTTATCCGTTTTGTCAAGGTCTACGGCACCAACTATCATATAATTTGTATCAACTATATCAGGGAAATATTTAATTTGGGAATAGTCTATATCTACGAAATCTTCACCTGATATACTGTCCCTGTAGCTGGGCTTTAAAAACCCTGAATCCTCTCCCCACTTTTGTATGTAGTAATAATCAACATACTTATTTGCTATAAGGTATAGGGTAGAACCTATTTTCCTGCTGGATACGAGGCCGCCTTCCAATTCAATGCTGCGAAGCTCTTTTACATCACTTTTTTCCGATATGTCAAATACTATGGCCTTAACGGTATTCAACAATCCGGGGAAATACCTGGGAAGAAGCTTGGGAATCCTATCTTTTTCCCTGCCAGAATCAAAAGGTACTTGAATTTCTGAGTAAGAGCTGCCAATTACTATTAAACGACTGTCATATAAATAAATTTCCCTTGGGTTAAACTTTTCATCTGTAAACTTAACGCTGCCGACAACTTCCATATTTTCTGCAGGATAGGCCTTTAAAACCACAACCCGCCTCCTGTTAACCTGATAGATGTACTCCCCGTCCGTCTTGACTATATCTCCTTCGTCAACACCTTCTACCTGTAAATTAGTTTTCGAGTAATCTTCTCCAGCATTGCCGGCAAAATTTGAGTTTTTTGCTTTCCCTCCCTCGGCTTGGACAGTTACATTTACGCTTTCGCTTATGATAGAAAATTCGCCTCCCGTTGAAAACCGGTGATAATAGCCGTGTTTTTCCCGGGCTTTTTCTAAAATTTCCTTGAATGAATCAAAAGAACCTATTACGGGAAGCTCTTCCGCCTGCAAATTTGTATTTATAATAGAGCGGATCTGGTTAATCTCATTTTCCGGGCAACTGAAAAATGATAACGACAAAACTACAGACGAAAACAAACTGATAATTTTTGTTAAAATATTCATCTAATCCCTCCTTTACAATTTGGACGGAAAAACCTGTGAAAAGTTTCATACCTTATCTTATTTTATATATAACCTTTTTCAGTATTTCAAAATATCCGCCGCACTATTTACCTGTTTTTTCCCATACATAATAATATCTACCTTTTTGCTTTTCAGCTTTATCCATAAAAATGAAATTGCACACATGCTGTTTTAACTATTTTCATAGAAATTATCAATTGCATCATAAAATTTTAGTGAATTTTCATAGTTTCAAAGATTTGAATATTGAAAAATTTGATTATTGGAGCTATAGTGGGAACATATCAAAGCTATGGCGTAAGGAGTGTTTGATATTTTATTGCAAAAGAATTCAGACGTAGAAAAAAGCTTATATTCAAAAAAAAGGACCGGATTTATAAAAAGCTATACGAACAATTGGCAGTTATATGTTTTGTTAATATTGCCCTTGTCATATTTGCTCCTATTCAAATATATACCGTTAGCGGGTCTGCAAATAGCTTTTAAAGATTATAACATCGCCAAAGGCATCTTTGACAGTGAATGGGCAGGTCTTATCCATTTCAGGAATTTTTTCTCGGATTACAGAGCAATGCGTGTTATAAAAAATACGCTTATTCTAAGTGTATACCATTTGATTGCCGGATTTCCACTGCCTATACTTTTTGCACTGTTTTTAAACTATATAAGGAGCGAAAGATATAAAAAAATAGTACAAACCATATCATTTGCACCATATTTTATATCGACAGTTGTAATGGTTACAATGATAGTCCAATTTTTAGCGCCAAGAAGAGGAATGCTGACAATTTTTCTTAATACGCTTTTTAACAGTGAAATTGACTTTTTGGCCCAGGCAAGCTATTTTGCGGATATATATGTATGGTCCGGCATATGGAAAACAATAGGGTTTGGTTCAATTATATATATAGCAACATTAAGCGGAATCCCTGTAGAGCTACATGAGGCTGCAATAGTAGATGGGGCTACCAAGTTAAAAAGAATGATTCATATAGATTTTCCAGGTATACTTCCTACGGCTATCATATTGTTCGTTTTAAATACGGGCCAGATATTGAATATTGGATATGAAAAGGTTTTGCTGATGCAAAATTCCCTTAACCTGTCAGCTTCGGAGGTAATTTCAACCTATATATATAAAATTGGTTTGACTTCTCCGATTCCCCAGTATTCATATTCCACCGCAATAGGTTTTTTTAAATCGGCTATCGGATTTATTTTAATAATATCGGTAAATAAAATAGCAAACAAATTATCCAATGAAGGATTATGGTAGGGGTGAATAATGGCATTAGAATTATATAAAGAAACAAAATCAGACAGGATATTTGATACATTTAATTACCTGGTTATATCAGTAATATTTGCTGTGATACTTTACCCGTTAATACTTGTCGTCAGCAGCTCTTTCAGTTCAGGTAATGAAATAATTCTAGGAAAAGTCTGGTTTTTACCGGTTTCATTTAATTTTACCGGATATGCGGAAATATTTAAGTACAAATCAGTATTAATAGGATATGGTAATTCTCTGGCCTATTTGGCAGCTGGTACACTTGTTAATTTGATATTTACCATTATTGCCGCTTATCCTCTATCCAGGTCTGATTTAAAAGGGAAAAAAGTTATAACCCTGTTATTTGTTTTTACAATGCTTTTTAATGCAGGGCTTATACCCAACTATATATTAGTCAAGCAGCTTAATCTGATTGACAGCAGGCTTGTTATGATTATTCCCAAAGCTTTAAATCCATGGAACCTGATAGTAACAATCACATATATAAGAACAACTATACCAAAAGAACTAATTGACGCATCAAAAATAGACGGATGTAACGATTTTAAATTCTTGACCCAAATCCTAATATCCTTATCTAAACCAATAATTGCTGTTATGGCACTTTTTTATGCGGTTGAACACTGGAACTCATTTTTTGACGCAATGATATATTTAAATACATCATCAAAATTTCCATTACAGCTGGTTTTAAAAGAAATACTTTTGCAAAATTCCCTGACGCTGGATATGATGTCAACAATGCAGCTGACAGCAGAAGAAATGGCTCAGCGGCTCGGCCTGTCGGAACAATTGAAATATGCGTTAATAATTGTTGCCAGTTTGCCATTAATGGTATTTTACCCATTTGTCCAAAAATACTTTATTCAAGGGATAATGGTTGGATCCATAAAAGGTTAGACATTTTTCGTCTTAATAATATGTGAAATATGCTATGTTAGTGATTATGCGCAAAATTGCCGGCATGGAGTTTTCGGGAAAACCAGGAGTGAGTTAGGAAGGCGGTGGTAAGAAGAAGTAAATTTGTATATGATTTCAATGGATTTGAGGCCTCATTCATTTTGAAGCCATATATAATACGGTAATAGTAAAACTAATAGGAGGATATTATTATGAAAAAGTTTATTACAGTACTTTTAACGCTTGCTTTATTAGCTTCACTGCTTACAGGGTGTGCAAAAAAAGAGGGAAGTAATGATGATAATAATAACGGTTCGGTTGAGGACAGCACCGGCAGGAACAATGTTGAAAAAAAAGGGGATAAAGACAGCAGCGGAATAATTTTTTCGGAGCCTGATGTATTTCCTGTGGTAAACAAGCCAATAGATTTGACGCTTTTTGTACATACAAGGCCTGGAGTTGACAACTATGAAGACAATGCTTATTCCAAGTGGCTGGAAGAGGAGACAGGGCTGAATCTTAACTTCATAGTTGCCCCGGAACAATCCCGCGTTGAAAAATTAAATGTATTAATGTCTTCCGGTGATTACCCTGATGCGATTTTTGGAGTATTGACCCCGCCTCAAATCAAGTTATACGGAGAGCAGGGCATCTTGCTCAGATTAAACGATTTTATTGATAATCACGGTGTAAGACTGAAGAATTTGTTTAAGGCTTATCCCCTGGCCGAAGATATAGTTACAATGCCCGACGGAAGCATATATGCCCTTCCGGATGTTAATGCCTGTTATCACTGCTCAATGTCGACGAAAATGTGGATATATATGCCCTGGCTTGATGCTCTGGGACTGGAAGTACCAACAACTACCGACGAATACTACAATGTACTGAAAGCATTTAAGGAAGATGACCCTAATGGTAACAAAGAGCAGGACGAAATCCCTCTGATGGGAGCACATAACGGATGGAATGCACTTCCCCATCAATTTTTGATGAATTCGTTTGTATACTATGACCATACAGAAAACGGATTATATATAAATGATGGTAAAATGTCTGCAGCATTCCTTGAAGATGGCTGGAAAGAAGGCCTTACGTACTTAAACATGCTGTATAGCGAAGGGCTGCTGGCAGGTGAGAGCTACACTCAAGACAAAAAGATCCTGACACAGTATGCTGAAAACCCTGACGTACCATTAATTGGCAGTGTTCCTTCCGGTTATATGGGAATGTTTACACAAATGTCCACCTCCGACAGGTGGAAGGATTACAAATCCCTGGCCCCTCTAAAAGGACCGGAAGGTGTTCAATATTCCCGGTGGTCACCATATGGCGGTGTTACTATGAAATTTACAATCACATCGGCATGTGAATATCCTCTGGCCGCATTTAAAATGGCAGATTTTATGTATTCACTTGAAAACACCTTCAGCATGGCATTCGGCCGTGAAGGAAAAGAATGGCAGTTTTTGGATGAAAATTCAGGAAAAATTGCTATCAACGGTGAGCCTGCAACATTCGAAAGCTTGATTCAGGTTAACGAACAGCCCATGAACGTAAGCTGGAATCAAGTCGGCATTGGGATTAGAACCAGTGATTTAAGGTTATCAAGAGCAATAAATAGACTAACTGAATATGAAAAGGTACTATATGATGATACAAAAAACAAATATGCTCCATATGCTCCACCTATTGAGATGTGCATTCCTCCTGTATATTTTACCGAAGCCCAGGCAACAAAACTGCTGAATTTAGAGTCAACAATAAAGGACTACGTTGATGAAATGATTGCAAGGTTTATTACAGGGGACGTAAGTATTGAATCAGGATGGGCAAATTACGTCAAAGAGCTTGACAAAATGGGTATTGACGAATTATTGTCAATATATCAAGAGGCATATGATCAATAATGCAGGTTAAAATGTAAATCTCAACGATTATTTTAAGGAGCCATAAGTCAGATGACTTGGCTCCTTTAACTGTAATAAAAATAGTATTTATATGTAATGTCATAATGCAAGAATTAAAGTATGAAATTAATTAGCACTATTCATTTCACAAATAAATCCCCTATTATATTTGTTTTTTTTTAAGTTATGTATTATTATTATACATACTATCAATTAGGAGTTGAGTATATTGAAGCTTAAAAATATACTAACTAAAATGGTATTGGCCTATTTACTGGTTTTATCAATTTTTATTATCTTTAGCTTTATTACTACAAAATATAAAATAGATAATTTAGAGAATGATCTGGTAAATTTATCTATGGCCTCCGTAACTCAAAGCCAAAAAGTCATTGATATGTATTTTAGTAATATCTTTGATTCACAAGGCAAGCTTGCCAATGATATCAAGGTTAATGAGTATTCTTTAATAGAAGAAGCATTTTCAGGAATAAACGGGTATAAGGTAATTGACCTTATGAATTATTTAAGGAAAAAAAACCTGCCCTATGAATATTATATATTTTACAAAAAAAGCAGTGTTGTTATTGGAACAAACACTGTATATTCATATGATGATTTCTATAAATTCGCTTTCCATTATAAAAACTACAGCGCCGACCAATTTTGGGACTTTATTTTCAAAAAAAAATATGCAAAGGAAATTATCCCCTGTGCCAATACCTACTACAATGACCAGGAACAGAAAAATATTTTATTCCTGCACAGCGTTGGTTATAATTTTTTAAATCCTGATGTTGTTATAGTGTATATAGTAAAAAACAGCACCTTAACACAATTAATGGGTGATTACAAGCCTAAAAGCAGCACAAATTTTTTAATAACGGACAAAAACAATACTGTTATCAGTTCACTTTTTGAACTCAATAATGCCGACCTTATAAACAGGGATGATTTCTTTATTACCAGTATCCCCTCGGAAGTCAAAAGCTTTGACTATATCCTTCTCCAGCCTGTTTCTGTAGTTTTCAAGCATTCAAATGCAACGGTAAGACTGTTTCTAATTTTCTCTGCCGCAGCCATAATTATAATGTGCAGTGTTTTTGCAGTTGTTCTTTTTTATAACAAAAACATATATAAAATATTTGAAAAAAATACCAGAACTCTTAACGAACAGCTAAAAAAACAAATTCCCCACTTAAGAGAAGACTTTTTCAGAAAACTGCTTGAAGGTAAATTCAGCTCCCAAACTGACTTAAAGGTTTATTCCAGCTATATTAATTTTAATTTGGAAGTAGGAAATTTTCAGCTTATGCTGATAAAAATATCACCGTCAACTCCACTTGAATTTACCGAAGAAACTATTAAAAGTATAAATATATACTCCTTGCATCTCCAGAATTTAATATCCGCAAACAGCAAAGAGGATATAATCCACATTTTAAGCTATGATAGAATAATTGTAATAGCAAAATCAAGGATAGAGGGCTTACTGGATTTAATAGAGAATATGCAATCATCACTGCCCTGTAATCTTAAAAATCTTAAACTTAGCATTGGAATCGGCAATAATTATGATTCCATTAATGAAATACCTTCTTCTTACAGCGAAGCCCAATGTGCACTCATATATTCCATGGTCAAGAACAACAGCTTTTACTCTTTTTATAGTGACATCAGGAGCAGCAATAATGCCTACTATTTTCCTATTGAGCTGAATTCATTGTTAATTAACCATACATGTGCAGGGAACATCCCTGAAACAGAAAGAATACTTGGAAAACTTATAACGGAAAACATTCTAAATAGAAACTTAAGTATTGATATGATAAAGCTTTTCTTAAATGAGCTTTTTTCAACAGTAATAAAAATAAGAAACAATATTAATATTGAAGAAGAAGCTAAAGAATTAAGAGATATAGACAAAGCATTGTCAAAATATTCAAGTCTGGATGACATTCAAAAAATAAATGCGTGTATTTCACTGCTTAAAAAAATGTGTAATAGTGTAAACATTAAAAGATGCAGGTATAAGGAGAATCTAAGCAGCAGTATAAAGACATATGTAGAACAAAACTACCAAAACTCTGATTTGAGCCTGAATTTAATAGCCTGTAAATTTAATATTTCGGAAACTTATGCATCCCAATTATTCAAAGAATACACAAAGGAAACCTATACCAAATATTTGCAAAACCTGCGCCTCAAAAGGGCCAATATACTTTTAAAAACTACAGACATACCTATTAAAACAATTCTACACAGGATAGGCTATAACTCACTAAATACTTTTGAAAGAGCCTACAAAAGAATCTATGGCAAAACACCCTCCCAATACAGAAAAAGCTTGTAAGCTAAAAAGACCTTCTTAAATAACCTTCCCCTTATCTTGCAGGTAGTATTATACAGGCACGGTCTGCTCTAAATAAGCACAATTTGCTTATGCTATGATTAACCGCACAATGCAAAATCCTTATAAAAAACAAAAATAATAATTGAGGCCAAATGAGCTTTAAGAAAAAGCTGCCGGGTAGAGCAATTTGCTTAGATTATGATTTTCTTAATGGAACATACTAAATTTAGTAGTATGAATGATAAGCATATACAACATTTAGTATGCTCCTTGCTTGAAATTGATTAAGGCGCAAATTGCTTAGGTAGAGTTTTCATTTACACACTCTACCTGGCAGCCTCTCTCTTTCCTTACAGCTTCTATCTGGTATTATACTCATAAAGCATGCGTACTTCGGCGTCGGATAAAGGACGGTTATAGATGCGGAAGTCGTCAATTTTCCCATCCCATTCTTCTTTTGCGGTGTTTGGGGTTTTATGGGCTCCTATTCTAAGCTTGCCGCCATATATTTTCTGTCCCGGAGAAGCCGTACTGCTGCTGTCAAATTCTCCATTAATATAAAATTTTGATTCATTGGATTTATAGCTATATACATAGGTAACGTGCACCCATTTGCCTACCGGGCAGTCATACTTGGATATGGAATCATTCCCTTTAAGAAGCCAGGACTGGAACTTGTTTTCAGCCCCGGCTCTTTCAGATCTGAATAACCATACGACTCCATATGCACCTTCCTGGGATATAACGGTCTGCATTGTTGTACCGTTTTTTTGGTCGAGATACAGCCATGTGGAAAATGAAAGCTCTCTTGCATCATTTCCTAAAGGGTTAGCCAGTGAGATATAATCATCTATACCGTCTAAATCCAACCCACCTCCAACTTTACCCCCAGTCCAGCCTGAACCGTTTTTAAGTATCCCGTCATTGCCCTTTCCCGACGAATCTTTTACAGCTGTACCATCCCTCTCGTCAAGCTTGTAGTGGACCACCATCCCCTCATCTATACTGGGACCCAATCTTGTTATGGCGATGCTATAGGTTTCTACTGTCTTATCTTCCGCCGTAACCACTATATCCACTTTAGCAGTCACATCTTCCGTAAAGGTTACGGTATATGCTTCTCCTGAAATTTTACTTTCCCCGTTAACCGTTAATGCAGCGGCATCAGATGATGCTGTAGGTATTATATCCATGCTTTTAACATTGTTGGTAACACTCATGGTATAATTTTTAACACCCGGGTCAAAGGTCAAAGTCCCTTCACTTACTTCTATATTGCTAAGTTCTGCGTTTGTATCCGGTACTAATGGCCTGTATACATTAATAATGTATGCATTTTTCAAGCCATCCGGCTGGGTGATTACAATTTCAACAAAATTATTTCCATGGACAAGGTCTATAACAGTTTTCTCATTTGGGACAGCCGGTTGTCCGCCCACTGTTATACTCTCAAAAATATCATTCATTAACGGTGTAATATCAATGTGGGCATTAGAATAATTCACCTCCAGGGTATAGCTGGTGATGCCCGGGTCAAAGGAACGGTTTATCGACCCTTTATTGAAAATGATACCATCCAATCGGGGATATTTATTTTTTATATTAATAATGTATGTTTTAATTGTGCCGTCCTCAGCTTTTACTTCAATTTCCAGTTTACCTTTATTATTCATACTGTGACCGGTTCCCGACGCTGCGGAAACCTCAATTTTTATGGTTGAAGCCGGGGCTGCGGTTGTAGGTATAAAGCTTATCTCTCCTATGGAGGAATCAACTGTTAAATCATATTCCGTTGTACCCGCGTCAAAAGCAGGTGATAATGTTCCTTTATCAAAGCTTAAACCTTTTAAATCAGCATCATTGCTCTGTAAAGAATTTGTGCCCTTTAACTTTACAACTGTTAAGGATACGGGATCTAAAGTGGTTGACAGGGTATCCCTGCCCTGGTTGAGTTTAACCTTGCTTACACTGGTTTTTGCATACACAGGTTCGGTGTCCCAGGCATCCGTACCTTTAAACACCCCGCGTTCAGCCACATTTGTTACATTATATCCCTTAAGAAACACATCTGCGTTTACCGGTTTATCATCCTTGTTCAGCAAAAATACCGTTAAATCATTCGTTACCGAAGAACGGGCCGCATAAGTGCGTACATATCCTTTTGCCCTCTCCGCATATACCAGCTGGTCTTCCAAATTGTGGCTCGTTATTTTTAATATTCTACCTTTTGGTAAAAATGAGTTGTCTATATCCAGTGCTGCGGCATGGTTATTGAAATTGTACTGTCCTCTCCACGCGTTATGAACAGTCCAAAAATAAGAGTATTTTACATTTTCTTTGGATATGGTATTTAAAAGCATGTCAAACCAGGCTAATGCCTTGTAGGTTTCATTTTCAATGGTCTCCCAGCTGCCGCCGTAAACATTTGTCTCCGTAATAAATATAGGTGTACCTGGTATATGGTTTTTAACAGAGGCTACAATGTTATTTACATTTCCCTCTCCTGCGCCTATATTATTCTTCCATGTCTCATAATTTTTAGCCCAGCCGTGCCCAAAGGTATACTGGTGAGCTGCAGTAAAGTCAATCAATGGTTTTAAGTTTTCTTCCTGATGGAATGAATCCATCCAGCTTCTGCTGTAGTTAAATGAAGTACCGGTATGAATGGTATTGTCCACCGCTTTCATGGCCTCTGCAAATCTTTTGTATATCCTCTTATATTCATATAGCGGGATTTTCCTGGCATGGTTCTCCGCTTCATTACCAATCTGCCAATATTTAACTCCATAGCCTTTCGTTTTGTTGGCATACCTTACCCATTCTACGGCATAATTTAATAATTCATCCTCAGTAGGACCTTCCCGGTATGTTTTAGATAAGATATTAATAACCACCAAGGGTTCTATATTATTGGTTTTACATATGGCAACATATTCATCAAAATCCATGCTTTTGTCAAAGGTCCCATCATCGTTTACCAGCCAGCCCCAGGTATCCCTGTCTGCCAAAGGGCTTGGTTTTGCGTATACAGAAGCCAATCTTGGCATAAGCTTGCCATTTTTGTCCACGGGATTGAACGGGTCTGTCGTCCATAAATAGTTATTCGCCAAATGCCCATATGGAAAACGCATAGAACTGATGCCCATCTCTGCAACAGCTTCGCTGAATGTCCTCACTCTATTTTGGTAAATAGGTTTTTCATCAGAACAGGTCAAATAAAAACTTACCAGTGCTACCGGGTTGGTGTCAAATGTTTTTATTACATTGTTTGTATCGACTTTTATATATTCGTTAGATATGGCAGAGTCAATGACTGTAATCCCAAAGCTGACGCTTCGTAAATCATACTCAAAAGCCAGCTGGTATTTTCCTTCCTCCAGGCCTGATAAATACTCCTTTTTTATAATGCTTATATTGCCGTTTACGTCATAGTCCATACCTCTATTAAGAGTATAGCCGCCATTACTGATTTTTTTTAAATGCCCTTCACTCAATGCGGTTTTTACAAACACATCATGCCGGTTCCCTGCTTTTTTGTCAAAAACAGCATTTTGCGGTATTAAAAAATCATCCCCGCTGGGTATGCTGGTATTATCGACACGTATGGTATATTTCATCTCCACAGTAGAAGCAGGTTTGTTTACTAATGTTCCGCTATTATTTTTCAATGAGCTGCATGCAGCCGTTTCTCCAACGGCTTCCCCAAATTCAAAATGAGCAGCCGGACCATTAGCAGCGGATGATGTAAATTCACAAGCCAATACTTTTTTTTGCGGCGGAAACATGGTAACAAAACCGAATAAAGCCGCAAAAACCATAAAAACGGAAAATATCCTTTTAAAACATCTTTTTTGCATATTATTCTCCTCCACATATTATTTTATTATTTAAAGATTGTACTTGCTGTATGAAATATTAAGATGACCGGTCATACTTTTGATGTATATAACTATAACATATTATCCTTATTTTGCATATTAAAAATTAAGAACATTTATTAAATATTAGTATATTTTATAGAAGCTCTCTTAAATTCATAAGTTTTTTATTTGCAGGCATTGAACCTATATTGAGTGAAAATGGCAAATAGAATATTATATATAGCAATAGTGCCATACTACCATAAGATACAAAATTCATCTGCTTACCCCCTAAAGCAAATTCAGTACTCTTTGCTTTGAACTCTTTTCACATACTTATTATTGTAAAGGCCTTATTATTCCAAGAAATCAAGATTAAATGGTGTTTCCTGGTATACATAATAGTTAAGCCAATTGGAATACAATAAATTTGCATGGGCCCTCCAGCTAACCTCCGGTGTATTCAGCGGATCATTATGGGGGAAGTAATTTACCGGAATCCTTATGTCGATCCCCTTGCTTATATCCCTTTCATATTCTCCTCTTAACGTTTGTCCTTCATACTCGGAATGTCCGGTAACAAATATCTGTCTTCCTTTTTTTCCAACAACAATGTATACTCCCGACTCATCGGAGTGGGACACAATTTCCAAATCCTCCACCGGCTCTATATCTTTTCTTTTTACTTCGGTATATCTTGAATGCGGAACATAAAATACATCGTCAAAGCCCCTGAATAGCTTAACATGCTTTTTGTTAACCATGTGCTTGAAGATACCGAACATTTTATATCCTATCTCATACTTTTTGATGCCGTAATGGTGGTACAAGCCGGCTTGTGCACCCCAGCAAATATGAAAGGTCGAATAAACATTATGAAGGCTCCAATCCATTATTTCCTTAAGCTCCTTCCAATAGGTAACTTCCTCAAATGAAAGTGTTTCCACTGGCGCACCCGTAATAATCATTCCGTCAAACCTTTTATTTTTTACCTTGTCAAAGGTGGTATAGAACTTTGTTAAGTGCTCTTCGGGTGTATTCTTTGATTTATGCGTCGACGGGTGCATCAATGTAATGTCAACCTGGATTGGAGTATTTCCCAGGAGCCTCAGGATATGCGTTTCAGTCTCAATTTTATTGGGCATTAAATTCAAAATCAGTATTTCCAAGGGTCTTATGTCCTGGTGAATAGCTCTGTCCTCACTCATAACAAATATGTTTTCACTTTCCAAAACCTCTGCCGCAGGAAGATTGTCCGGTATTTTTATCGGCAATTCATAACCACCTCGTTTCTATATGAGCAATTTGCTTATGTTATGATTTTCTTAATGGAGCATAAATTTAGTAGTATGAATAATAAGCATATACAACATTTATTATGCTCCTTGCTTGAAATTGATTAAGGCGCAAATTGCTTTATATATAATACATATATCCTTTTTCAGCATCCTTTTTTTTATAAATTTCTACTAAAGTTTTTAATGTTATGCTGTCAACTGCTTCCTCAATTTTATCTTTGATCTCGGCCCATATAAATTTGGTAACACATTTATTCCATCTGCCGCAACGCTTATCTTCTTTTTCTACAATACACCTTACAGGAGCAAGAGGACCTTCAAGCACCCTTAAAACTTCACCCACAGAAATATCTTCCGGACTTTTCGCCAGCACATAACCCCCATAGGTACCGCGAACACTTTCTATAAAACCTGCCCTTTTCAATTTGGGCATCAATTGCTCCAGGTATTTTTCCGATATATCCTGTCTCTCAGCTATGGCATTGATAGAAGCAGGTTTGTCTTTTCCATTTATTGCAATATCTAATATTGCCCTCAGTCCATATCTGCTCCTGGTAGAAAATTTCATTAATATTAACCCCCAAAAACCTTGTTCATCGCCTGTTCCAAATCATATATCAAATCATCCGCATCCTCAATACCTACAGACAATCTTATCATATCAGGCGTAACACCTGCTTTCAACTGCTCTTCTTCTGATAATTGTGAATGTGTAGTACTGGCAGGATGTATAATTAAAGACTTTGCATCTGCAACATTAGCCAGATGTGAAAAAAGCTCTACACTTTCAATTAATTTCTTGCCTGATTCAAGCCCTCCCCTTATTCCAAATGTAAATATGGAGCCCGTGCCTTTTTTGAAGTACCTGTTTGCCAGTTCCTTATACTTATTGCCCTCAAGCTCAGGATAATTTACCCAGAGAACATTTTTACTATTTTTCAAAAATGCTGCTATCTTTCTCGTATTCGACACATGCCTTTCCACCCTCAAAGATAATGTTTCCAATCCCTGGAGCAAAAGAAAAGCATTAAATGGACTTATGCAGGCGCCCATATCCCTGAGAAGGCGGACTCTTGCTTTTATTATATAGGCAACAGGCCCAAATGCTTCCGAATAACGTAATCCGTGGTAAGCACTGTCCGGCTCGGTAATTGAAGGAAACTTGCCGCTTAAAGTCCAGTCAAATTTTCCCGAATCAACAATCAATCCTCCAATTGTTGTTCCATGTCCGCCTATGAATTTTGTAGCTGAATGCACAACTATATCGGCTCCATGCTCAATAGGCTTTAAAAGATAAGGCGTAGCAAATGTATTATCGACAATCAGGGGGATACCATTCCTGTGTGCAACATCCGCAGCTTTTTCAATATCGGTAATATTGATACCGGGATTTCCAATTGATTCTATGTATACCCCACGCGTTTTCTCATTTATAGCCCTTTCAAAGTTGCCGGGATCATCCGGATCAACAAGCCTGGTCTTAATACCATACCTTGGAAGTGTTGCTGCAAAAAGGCTGTGGGTTCCACCGTATAAGGTACTGGCTGAAACTATTTCATCACCATTTTCCGCAATATTCATAACCGCATATGTTATTGCAGCTGACCCGGACGAAGTCGCCAATGCTGCAGCTCCTCCCTCAAGTGCGGCAATCCTTTCCTCTAAAGCAGCTGTAGTTGGATTCATAATACGTGTATAAATATTTCCAAATTCCTTAAGGCCAAATAAGTTAGCAGCATGCTCGGTACTGTCAAATACATATGATGTTGTCTGATAGATTGGAACAGCTCTTGCATTGGTCTCAGAGTCGGGCTTATGCCCCGCATGTACCTGTAATGTATCAAATCCATATTCTTTGTTTTCCATAATCAACATCCTTTCTTTATTTTAATAATTCCTATCTTTTTAATAAGTTATTAAATAATATATACCCCTTATTCCCTTTTGTCAATATGTTTTGCGTAATTCCTATTTTTTTAGTAGGATTTTAAAAATATTACAAAAAATCATGCGTTTTTGCAATAATCGTTATTTATATTGCATTACAATATAATCAAAATCAAATGCTTGAAAGGAGTAATTTATATGTCTGATCTAAAATACAATAAGCTTAGTTACAGTAATATCAAGGATTTTACTTACGGAAAAGCAATTAACCCGGTAAAGTTAAAAAATGGAATTATAATTGGAGGAGGATATGTTCTTCCGGAAATCAATTTTACTCTCCCTCCCATGGATGTGAACGGCAATACAATGGATGCCGTTATCAAACAATATGGAGAAATGATTGAAGATATATGTAAAAGGGCATATGAGTTACATGTTCCGGCATTCATAACTGAAATCGAGCTTGTTCCCCCCACTACATACAATCCCCAGTGGGGCATAGACATAACAAAAAAGGTAAAGGAAATATTAAAAAAATATGAAGACAACAAAGGTTTAAAGAGTGCTATAAGAATAACACCTGTTGACATAAGGGAAGATAAGCTTTCATGCCATATGTGGAAGGGAAATCACTGGGAAAACATTATGAGGACCTTTGAAGGATGCGCAATGGAAGGCGCCGACCTTCTTTCAATAGAATCCATCGGTGGTAAGGATGTGCATGATGACGCGGTTATGTACTGCGAAATAAAAAAGTCTTTATTTGCACTTGGAATACTGGGCGTAAAAGACATGGAGGTTCTCTGGGGTGAAATAGCGAAAATAGCCGAAAAAACCGGGACTATTGCCGCCGGGGATACTGCGTGCGGTTTTGCAAATACGGCAATGGTACTGGCAGACAGGGGATATGTTCCCAAGCTGTTTTCGGCAGTAGTCAGGGTAATGGCTGCGGTAAGAAGCCTTGTGGCATTGGAACAGGGTGCCCTGGGTCCCCACAAGGACTGTGGATATGAAGGCGTTTACATTAAGGCCATAACAGGAACGCCAATATCCATGGAAGGAAAGTCCAGCGCTTGTGCACATTTGAGTCCCCTAGGGAACATTGCAGGTGCATTAGCCGACTTATGGAGTAACGAATCCGTACAGAATGTAAAGCTTCTTGGTGGTCCTGCTCCGACAGTTTCCATGGAACAGCTGGCATATGATTGCAGGCTCATGAATCTGGCTGCTGATAAAGGAGAAACCATTCTTTTCAGGGATCTTTTAACTGATTCCGATAGTAAATACGACCCCCAGGCTTATGTGCTAAGACCGGATATAGTTCTTAGAATATCGGAACGTATAGTTTCTAAAGGCACCCACTATGATGCTATAAAGGAAGCTGCAATGGCTGCACTGGAAGAGATGCAGAAAGGACTTGAAAATGACGAGCTTAATGTAGAAGAAAGGGAAATATCCTGGTTGGATGCTATGAAATCCCAAATTGATAATTTAACTGACGATGAAGAAATATTTACTCAATCAATGGTGGAAGAGACCAGAGGAGATAAATTCATACCGGAAAAATACAATCTGTAAGCAAGGCAGCTAATGCCTTTCCTTTTTCAATTTCATTTTTCAAACCCCACCTATTTTATGTGGGGTTTTTCAATTTTATCGGAGCTTAACCCATTTAAGCAATTTGAGCCTAAAGTAAGGAGCATACTAATTGTATAGCCTGCATATATACTAATTATAAAGCATTTATACATCCCTGTTTATAAATACAGGAAATGATTGGTGCACTTTAATAAAAAGGAGGTTATTTATTATGTTTTATGACACTTCTTAAATAATTTTTATTTACCAGACCTATTGTTTTGGCGGACTAATTTTTTATATTTATTTAAGCAGGGGGGCTTGTATTATTATGAAAATTGTTGAAAAATTGAAATCATTTAAACTGAAGAACTGGATTGTATTATTTTTAATTGTAGTTGTTTTTTTTTAATCCTTATTCCACTTGTTAATCTGATAAAAATAAACGGATTTTCCTACGATCTGCAATACGTTTATAAAGATACCGGCGATATAGCCAATGAAATAATACGGAAAAATACGTATTACAATGCAAAAGAAAAAACTCTTGAGGTTACACTAACCCAGGACCTTATCAATTCCTTAATCAAGGATAATTTTGAATCTCTTGAATTAAATCTTCCTGATAATGTAAAAATCAAGGACTTATTATTCAATACCAGTGACCAGAGGCTTTATATAAACGCAAAATACAGCGGTATAAATGCTTCGGTAAGTGCTGTTCTCAATATAGAATACACTGAAGAAGGTATTACTATAACCGGAGATAAACTGAATCTGGGAGAAAAAAAAGCCCCTGGTTTTGTTGCCAACAGATTTCCAATGGACGCACTCAGCTTCGGTTTCAATTATGACGAGCTTGGAATACCAAGAGTATTCACTATAGAGGACATCCAATACGGTTCAGGAGTTCTAACCGTTTATGCAAAATTAATTCCGGAAAAAATCACTGAAATGGCAATGGATTATAGGGATAATGCATTAAATGAAATAGAAAACCTGAAAAATGAACAGCCTGTATTTGTAAAGCATTTAATTGAGCAAGTTCTTAAGACAGATGTATTGTCTGAAGGAAAAATAGCAGAATATGTTGAAAATATCCTGTCAAATGGGGAACTGGTAAATAGTGCATTCTATTTTGCAACTTCCGGTGAGCTTAAAAAATATGCCGAACTGTTTGAAAATGCCTCGGAAAAAGTTGTAAAATGGGCAGCCCCGCTTACTTCCCTAAATCTTTCCGGTGATATTGACGATTTGGCAAACGAGGTTTTGGATAATGACGAGCTTAAAGACACGCTGGCATGGTTTGTGTCAAGGGATGAAATTGATAAATATGAAACAATGGCAAAAGACTATTATGAATTATATACAACTGCCATACATCTGTTCGATTCTTCCGTTGATACAAAGGGAACCATTGACGATTTGGCGGACAGCCTTTTTGGCAATAAAGAAATCAAGACCTTCCTCGCAGGTTATATCCCGTCTGAAACAATTGACGAATACGAAGCAAATCTTAAGGCAGCGTATAATATTTACAAAATCTGTGAACCTTTAATGGAATCCGCATACGGCGGGTTGGATATTGACCTTTTTTCGGAAACACTTCTTGATAATAAGGAATTGAAGGACAATCTATCATTTTTCGTATCCGCCGGTACAATCGATGAATATGAAGCAGGTATAAAAGCCGTATATAACATTTATGAAACGGTTGAGCCTTTGATGTATGAATATTTTGATATTGATTTATATGCCGATACGCTTCTTGAGAATAATAAATTAAAGGATTCATTATCCATCTTTGTATCAAAGGATATAATATACGACGTTGAGGATACTTTAAGTGCATTATATGGAATATACAGCTCCGCACAGCCCCTGTCGGATTTATCATATTATGAAAACTTTGACATTGAAGAGCTTGCAGGTATCCTTCTTGACAACAGTGAACTGAAAGCTTCACTGTCATATTTTGTGTCAAAGGATGTGGTAGATGAATATGAATCATACCTTCAAACTGCTTATGATGTATACAATGATTTCTATTTAAGCCTTGACAGTCTGGCAGACAGTATTGATATGGAACTGGTGGATTTTTATGCCGAATTGATTATAGATGGAATGAACCAGTCCGAAGAAGCACGTATTTTGACTATTGATGAAGTGGAAAGAATAAATACGGGTGAACTTATTGGCGTATTTGAATATCTTGAAAATGATGAAGGCAGAGCAGGAAATTATTTACACAGTGTGGATAATTACTATTACGACAATTTCAGATTATATCTGGAGGATGCAGGCTGGATGAAGGATAAGGTGCTTGATTACCTTAATTCATATACTGTTGAAGATTTCAAGGATTACACCTATGTTGTAGATGAAGTTAAGGAATTCATTGAATTATTCAACAGCAGGGATTATTATAAAACCCTGGAAACCATCTCTTCCAGCAGGACATTAGAGATGTTAATTGATGTGTCTGTAAACTAAAATCACTTATGTAAGAGCATTTTGCTTATGCAGCGGTTTTTTTAAGCGGAACATACTAAATTTAGTATGTTCCCTTTTTTATATGCCTATTTTGGAGAAACAGCTTTAATAATCTTGAACAGCCTTTCGGCTGCCTGCTCAATGAGTTTTTCAGAGTCTTTGATTGCTTCCTTCAAGGTTAGGGGGCCTACCATTGAACTGACTGCTGCGTCTATACCATGTTCATACACGGCTTCATAACCCTTATCAAGAAATCCGGCTATGGCAAAAACAGGCTTTCCATACTTTTTAGCCCTTGACGCAACACCGACAGGAACCTTGCCAAAAGCAGTTTGAGCGTCCATTCTTCCTTCTCCTGTTATTACAACATCTGCTTTACTTATCCTCTCTTCCAGTTTCACCGTATCAAGTACCAGATCAACGCCTTTTATGAGCTTTGCTCCAAAAAATGCTATCAAGCTTGCCCCAATACCCCCTGCAGCACCGGTCCCCGGTATCCCTGCAATTTCTTTTCCTGTATATTCAAGTATGATTTTTGCATAATGCTTAAGATTTAAGTCCAGCTTTCTAATCATTTCTTCCGTAGCTCCCTTTTGAGGGCCATATACTTTTGAAGCGCCATTATCACCAACAAGAGGATTGCTGACGTCACAAGCTACAAAAATTTCCGTCTCATTCATACGGGTATCTACACAGGACAAATCAATTTGTGCAATGGAATCCAAATCCCCGCCGCCTCTGGGAACTCCTTCTTTATTGTTATATGCAAAATTTACTCCCAATGCTTTTGACAGGCCAAATCCGCCGTCATTTGTAGCACTTCCTCCTATACCAAGTATAATTTTCCTGCAGCCTTTTTCAACTGCATCTTTAATGAGCTGACCCGTACCAAATGATGAAGCTACAAGAGGATTCCTTTTTTCTGCGGGAACCAGCTGAAGCCCTGATGCTTCAGCCATTTCAATAACGGCTGTCCTCTGCTCCACAATGCCGTATCTGGCCTCTACGGTTTTACCCAAAGGGTCCTCTACATTAAGCTTGATTATCCGGCCGCCAAGTGAGCTTACAACAGCTCCGACTGTTCCCTCTCCCCCGTCCGCTACCGCAACCTTATCTACAATTGCATGGGAGTAAACCTTTTTAATCCCCTTTTCAACTATTCCCGCCACGTCAAGCGAAGATAAGTTACCCTTAAATGAGTCCATTGCAATTAGTATCTTCATTTTTAGATAACCACACCTTTTTTAATAATTATGTTTGCATACAAAGCTGTTTCACCGGTGGCTACTATCCCATAGGCCTTTTTTGCCCTTTCATAAAACTCAAATCTTTCCACATACTCAAAATCCGTAAAATTGGGTTCATATTTGCTGAGTATTTTCCTGTAATCTTCCCATATAACCGGTTTTGTATCATCTCCGGGTACAACTTCCATCAAAGACGCCGGTTTTTCCACATACTGGTCTAGCGGGAAAAGCTGTAAAACAGCATCAAGTATCACCGGTACCCCGTGTCCGTCAAGCCTTACCAGGCGCTGTGCATTTGAAGCAGCGGGAAAGTTGCCGTCACCTATTACCAGCTCATCCCCATGACCCATTTCCATAAGAATCTTTAAAAGCTCCGGGGAAATTACCGGAGAAATGTTTTTTAACATTTATAGCCACCCTCCACCTTTTTATTTTTGAATAATTATATCACAGCAAGGGCAGCTCTTCAAACATGCACATTATCACAGCAATTTGCGCCTTAATAGTTTCACCTAACTAGTACTCTATTCCATAAGTCCGTTCCTGTAGTTTGTGGCAGATTTTCCCATAGTGCAAGGCGGAGGATTGAGTAATACTGACGTATTGCGATTGACGACAACGAAGCAATATGGGAAAATATGCCGCAAAATGCTGGTATGGATTTATGGAATAGAGTACTAGT